>DATJSB010000178.1:0-10965 GCA_035504315.1 Occallatibacter sp. | reverse complement strand
CGAAGGGTTATAACTCGCAAGATAATTAGCGTGGGACTGTAACGTTTCAGGCTACTCCATACTCTCATGGGTGCGCTCAGCGGGAATCGGACGCTAAGGTCCACCCGCTACGCTACCTCACTCATGAGAAGGAACCGTCTGGTGATGATACCCGTTGTCCGTAACATGTCCCTTGCTTTGTTAGCCTTCAGCACAACTGTTCCAGCGCTCTACGCTTACGAGCCGGTGCCAGCGCAAGCAACCGAGCGCGTCTACGTAATGACAAACGATGCAAAGAAGAACGAGGTCCTGGCATTTGCACGGGGTAGCGATGGAAGCTTTTACTCGATTGGTCGGTATGATACAGGTGGACGCGGCAGCGGCGGGACGACGGATCCTCTGGCATCTCAAGGCGCGCTCACCTTTAGCCAGGATCACGCCTTTCTCTTCGCGGTAAATGCCGGAAGCGGAACAGTTTCCAGCTTTATCGTCTCAACGAACGGCCTGGTACTAGCCGATAAGAAGCCAACAGACGGCGCGGAACCTGTATCCGTGACCCAGCATGGCCAGTTCGTCTATGTACTGAATCAGGGATCTTACGGTGGCGTTACGGTATTCAGTCTTGATCGATCTGGCCATCTAACGCCAGTACCTAACTCCACGGTTCTGCTCTCCGGGAATGATGTTGGCGGCGCGTCGGTAGCCGTTAGCCCGGACGGCCAATTCCTCGCCGTAGTCGAGCGCCTTTCAAACAACGTTGACATATTCCACATCCTGCCTGACGGCACTCTTTCGGCAATCACCACAACGCCCGATAAGAATCCAGGCGGATTCTCTGCGATATTCACACATGGAGGACAGTTGCTGGTTTCGGAAACAGGGCCGGCAAACGTCACAGATGGTTCCACCATCTCTTCGTTCAGCATTAACAGCAACGCGACAATCATTCCGGTCAGCTCCGCCGTGCCCACGGATGGCGCCGGCAATTGCTGGTTGGTTCTGACACCGGACGGCAACGCCGTTTACACATCGAATTCGGCTTCCAGTTCAATCTCAGGGTTCAAGGTCGCCGGTAACGGAGCCTTGACCCCGATCGGTGGCGTGATCGTGGGCACGAATCCGTCGGGAAGTATCAATCTGGAACTCGGCATCAGCAGCGACGGCAAATTTCTCTACTCGCTCAACTCAGGCACCGGCACGATCGGGGTCTTCTCCATCCAGCCAGACGGCACCCTGCAGGAAGAAGCAGCCATTCCCGGACTGCCGAAGAACGCAGGCATTGAAGGGCTCGCTGCCTTCTAAGCAGATTGCTCGAGCGCGGGGCCACTGAGTCGTGGTCCCTCGCCTTCAATCGAGTGCGGCATTGCTCAGAGAGCAAATGCTCTTAGCAGTCATAGCGTGTGGGCGTGGAGGAAATGGAAATATTCTTCGAGTCCGATAAGGATCAGAGTAGCGACGGAGAGAACAAATTGTAGGCGTTCCATCCTCAGCGTGTGGAGACTGGGCGGCTTTATACGCCATTGCGAAGCTGGACGGCTGCGAAGATGTCGGACTTGGGCAAGAACGACCAGATTCAGCAGTGCGCCCGCGAGCGCGAGCGCGATCATGGGAATGCGAATCCAGTTCACGTGGAATCGATCCAGGGCGGCTGCGAAACCGGCGCTCACAGTCAGGGAAGTTATTCCAATCAACAGACGGAGACCGCTTACCGCAATAAAAAACGTGCAGACACTTTGAAGAAGTGCGAAGAAGAAACTGGACCAGCCGAGCAATCCTGAAGCTTCCATTATGCGGGTGCGAATCGGTTTGGAGATGACGTCGTGCGACGGGACAGCATGAACCGGTGTAGTCAGCATGTGAGAGCCTATTCTGCAAAGAGAATCGAGCGCTGATTCCCCCTAGTACCACCATTCTATGCGAATTCGGGGAAATCCCCTGATCCTGTGGGTTTGCTTGCGCGGAGCAGTCTGGATGAACCGGCCTGCCTGTAACAAAAACGTTTGGCTCGACTCTCACATATATATGGGTGGCTGGACCGTGCCGCGTGAATCATGCCGCGAATCGGTGTCCGGCTTATCCGCCGCGGGGGATCGCGTGTCGCGGATGCATCGTGAAAGGTCGCAATGCTGGACAAGCACAAGGTTCTCATTCTCGGTGGAGGCTTCGGCGGCGTGTACGCCGCCCTCGCATTGGAGAAAAACTTCGCACGCAAGCCTAACGTGGAGATCACGCTGGTCAACCACGAAAACTTCTTCCTGTTTACGCCGATGCTGCATGAGGTCGCGGCCGGGGACTTGGATCTAACCAACATCGTCAATCCTGTGCGGAAGCTGCTCAAGAACGTGAGTTTCTTCGAGGGGCATGTGAAACAGGTCGATCTTCCGAACCGCCGCGTCCTGGTGGAGCACGGCTTTGACGGTCATTGCCACGAAATCGGCTTCACGCAGGTTGTCTTTGCCCTCGGGTCCACGACACAGTTTTTCAGCCTGCCGGGAGTGGAGGATAACGCCCTGACGATGAAGTCGCTTTCCGATGCGATCAGGCTGCGCAGCCGGCTCATCGCAATTCTGGAGGCGGCAGACAACGAATGCTGTGTTGAGGAGAGACGGCCGCTGCTCTCCGTCGCCGTAGCGGGAGGCGGTTTCGCAGGAGTGGAGACCGTAGCGTCCATCAATGATTTCCTCCGAAACTCCCTCCGCTATTATCCAAATCTCTCGCGCGAAGACCTGAAGCTCACGCTCATCCATCCCGGCGACGTGATTCTCCCGGAACTCAGCCCAAGGCTCGGGGCCTACGCGCAGCGCAAACTGCAGCGTCGGGGAATCGAAATCTTATCGCAGTCGCGTGTTGCGGGCTACGACGGGTCGACCCTCGACCTCGCGGATGGACGGCAGCTCGCGGCAAAGACCCTCGTCTGGACCGCGGGCACCATGCCCCATCCCCTGGTCTCCCATTTACCATGCGCCACAGAGCGCGGCCGGCTGAAGGTTTCCGCAGAACTGGCGGTTCCAGACTGGCCCGGGGTCTGGGCTCTCGGCGACTGCGCGCTCGTCCCCGATCTGAGCACCGGATCGTTCTGCCCTCCGACTGCGCAGCACGCTGTTCGGCAGGGGAGGGTGGTTGCGACGAACATCGTCGCTCACGCTGAAGGCGGAATGTATCGACAGTTCAACTTCAAAACCATCGGGCAACTGGCCAGTATCGGACATCGCGCGGGCGTGGCAAGCCTGTACGGCGTGAATATCTCCGGATTTCTCGCGTGGTGGATGTGGCGCACGATTTATCTGAGCAAGTTGCCGCGATTAGAGAAGAAACTCCGCGTGGCGCTCGACTGGACACTCGATCTTCTGTTCTCAAAAGATCTGTGCCAGTTCATCGATGTTCGACAGGAGCACCAGATGAGCAAAGACATTCTCCGGAACCTCCAGCGAGCGGGACGTGGGGTATCTCCGCCAGAGAAGCCGATGTCGGTGTCGGGTTCCGCGTGATCCGGTACGATCTGGCGGGCTTTGTCGCCATAGTGCGAATACTCCTGGCATTTCGCCCTGAGGGCACGACTAAGATCAATCAGTAAGGTCGGGAGGATGCGGAGTAATCGATGAGTATACGGTTCAAAAGATCAGGGATACTCCGAGATGTTTGGCTTACCCCGATTCGCGGATTACTTCAGGCCTTCTTTTGCATGAGCCGGCGCAATCGACCGGTGCTGGCGTCTGCGCTTGTGTTTCTGGGGTTGTGCGCACCAGCCCTGGCCGCCGCTCCTATCGCGGTGACGCAATGGAGTTCCGGCCTGATTGAACTGAATCAGGGCTGGCGCGCACATGACGGCGATGAGACGGAATGGTCCCGCCCGGAGTTCGATGACAGCACATGGAATACGGTGGACCTGGCTGAGCTGGGCCCGGCCCAGCAGGGCTGGCATTGGTATCGGCGTCGAGTCAACTTTGGACCAGACCAAGGTGACCTGCGCCTATTAATTGCCGGAGGCGACGGGACCTGCGAGTTATTCGTCAACGGGATGCGGGTGTCGGGACTGACTCTCCGCTCATCCCTGCTGGTCCGCCGGCCGGTAGAGGCTGTTTTCCCGGTAAGTAGCGCGAACGGCGTTTTTGTGATTGCTCTGAGGACGCGAGTGCCGCCGGGCTATGCTGCCTGGCATCTGCCGCAATTCACGAGAATGACGATGGGCCTTCCCACCGCCATCGAATATGAGAGGCAAGCGCTCGAAAGTCAGCGTCTTTTCGGCCTTGCGCCTTCGATTTGCATCAACCTGTTGCTTTGCCTTGCGGGTATAACTGCGCTGGCTCTATACGCTATCCAACAAACCCAGCGGGAATACATCTTTCTCGGGCTGTACCTGTTGCTCGTGGGCATCTCCAATGGCCTTTCAATGCTCCAATCCACCGGACTCGTGCCGCTATCTGCGAATTTCCTGATTGCCGATCCGTTGATTTATGCCTGGGTTATCGCGCAAATCGAGTTCACATACAGCTTCGCAGGCCGGCGCGTCGGCCTGACCTGGCGAATCTATCAGGCATCTCTCCTGGTACCGCTGGTGCTTGCAGTTCTCACCTGGGCCGGTTTGTTTCCAAGTGATACCTATGTGTTGATCGAGGCGGCCGCGACAGCGCCGGTTGGACTACTCTTATCAGCTCTGCTGTTCGTGTGGTATCGGCAGGGGAATCGCGAAGCCGGATGGCTCATTCTCCCGAGTCTCGCTCCCGCCGTTTCGACTGCTCTCTTCGACCTTGGAACGGCGTCGATCACCCTGGGCTGGCAGCCATTTGATTTCCTCGTCCAACCGATTCAGATAGGTCCGATCGCCCTTCAACTGGTCGACATCGGGACCCTGGTGTTCTTGCTCTCTATCGCTGTCGTGATGTTTCTCCGGTTCAGCCGGGTGAGCCGCGAGCAGGCACGCGCCGCGGCGGAGTTGGCTGCCGCGCGGGAGATCCAGCGGCACCTTGTTCCGCCTGTGCTTCCGTCTCTGCCGAATTACGCGATCGAGGCGGCCTATCTTCCAGCCCGGGAGGTGGGTGGTGATTTCTACCAGGTGCTTCCTCAAGAGGACGGATCCATTTTGGTTGTGATCGGAGACGTCAGCGGCAAGGGGCTGGGAGCTGCAATGACCGGCGCGTTCGCGATCGGTGCGCTCCACGCGATCGCAGCTGAGATCTCGGATCCGCCACAACTTCTTAGCCAGTTGAACCGCCAGATCCTTCGCGGGCAAGACAGCGGATTCATTACTTGCCTTTGCGTCAAGCTCAATCCCAACGGGCAGATGACGACTTCAAATGCGGGCCATTTGCCGTTCTACAAAAATGGCGAAGAACTCACAAGCGAAGGAGGACCTCCGCTGGGCTTGTTCCCCGATCTGGTTTATTCAGAATCGCGCTTCGAATTTAATTGCGGTGACAGTCTCACCCTGCTGTCGGATGGAGTCGTCGAGGCCACAGGTCCGAAAGATGAAATGTTTGGATTTGAGCGGACACAAGCACTCAGCAGTCATTCCGCCCACGATATCGCCGCCGCAGCGCAGCAATTCGGTCAGCAAGACGACATCACGGTCGTCAAACTCAGGCATACTCCAGTCGAGCCTTGTACCACCTAGCATCCCTGGGCCGGCTCAATTCGCAATCGAGAAGATCATAGATGTTCGTTGTACGGCGCAGAAACGGGCGACCGGCTATTGCACTTTCACACCGATTTGACCCAATCTGTCGTACACTCCGGCCACGATGCTTCGGACTGTATCCGATCGAGGCTGCCCTCCTTGCGCGTGGGCCTTGTGCACTGCCGTCATTGCAACCGGAGCAGTTCTCTTCATGGCCGGCAGCTCTGCCCGGGGTGGAGGAGAGCGCGGCACGCTGACAATTGCAGCGGTTGGTCCCATGACTGGCCCGGCGGCGGCACGGGGCAGAGATCTGGTGCAGGCGGCCCGCCTGGCGATCGAGGACGCCAACGCTCTCCGGACTCGCAATGGGCCCACGATCCGGTTGTCAGTCTACGACGACGGAGACGACCCAGGGCGCGCCGCCCGACTGGCGCGGCAAGTGCCCGCGACTCCGGCGATTGCCGTGGTGGGCGGTGTAGCCAGCGCAGCCGCGTTCGCGGCCGGTCAGGTGTATCGGCAACAGGAAATCCCGGCGATCACCGGCGCAGCCTCTGAGGCTCGCGTAACAGATGGCAATGACTGGTATTTTCGCCTGTTCCGGGACGCAGGCGGCCAGGGCAGGTTCCTCGGCGAATATGCGCGGTACCGCTTTCGGGCGCGGAGGATAGCGGTTCTCCGCGAGACCGGCACCGCCGGGGAAGAATTTGCCGCCGCTCTGCGTGACCGCGCCAGAATCGAGGGCACAGAAATCGAGATGGACGCCGCGTATACTCCGGAGCAGTTGCGCGACCCATCGATCCGGATGCAACTCGCCCAGCGGATGGCCGGCATACCCAGGCCGGATATTCTGGTGCTTGGCACGCAGTACTCCGAAACGCCGGCGGTGCTTCGCGCACTTCGCGATGAGCTTGGTCCCTTTACTTCCATGAGCTACAGCTCTCTGGCGACGGACGGTCTGAGCGAGCAGTTCGAGGAAGCGGAACACGCGCGCCATCTGGCTCCCGGGTACTACACGGAGGGCTTTACCGTCGCGGCGCCGCAACTGGGCGACGTAGCCGAATATTCGCAGACCGTCTTTGCCGGCCGTTACCGGTCTCGTTACGGCGCCGACCCCACACCGGAAGCGGTGCGATGGTATGAGGCAACCTGGCTCATCGCGCAGGCCATCGCGGCCAAGGGAATCACCGGCGCAGACACCAGTTCGGACGTCAGGGCCGACCGGCGCAGCATCCGCGACTGGCTGGCGGCATTAAACAGCCCGGAATCGGCGGCCGACGGAGTGGCCGGCCCTATCTACTTCGACAGCAAGCACAACGCCCAGCGCGGCATTACCGTAGGAGTTTTTCACCAGGGGCGGCTGGTTTCGGCGCCGGTCCAGTTCATTCCGGCCACCGACCCCGATCAGGTGCCTGGATGGGGCGCGCTTACTTCGAGCGGCTCGATTCTCGATATCGACGGTGCGAAATTCGTTCAGGTTCCGGTCGTGTACGCGGGCATTGAGCTCAATTCGCTGGATAACATCGACACCCGAGCCGACACTTTTGCGGCGGATTTCTTCCTTTGGCTGCGCTATCAGGATCAATTGAACCTCGATCCGCGGGAGGTGGAGTTTCCAACCGCAGTTTCCGGGGCCGCACTGGGCAAAGAAACCGAGCATCGCGCCCGCGCCGGCTTCACCACCGTGGCCTATCACGTAAAAGGCACCTTCCGCGGCAACTATGAGTTCTCGCGCTTTCCCTTCGACGAACAGGTCCTGCACATCCCTGTTCAATTCCGCGACAGTAACAGCTATACGATGATCCTGGCATGTGAGAGCGCCGGCTCCGCGGCATCCGAATCGCCCGGTTCCAGGCGCCTGAGCCGCTTCGCGCCGGAACCCCTCCTGAGCAGCAAGCTTTGGCGGCTGAAGAGCGAGGTTTTTTATCGCGACGTGGTCGCTTACAACTCCTCATTTGGAGAACAGCAAAACACTCCTTCGCCTTCTGTGATGGAGGTTAACCGGATCAATGCTGCCATCACGATCCGCCGGAATGTGTTCGGCTTTGCAATGAAGAATTTCCTGCCCCTGCTTTGCGTCCTGGTGGCCGTCATCATCGGCTATGCTCTGGCGTCCGACGTGATCACGCCGAGGGCCTCGATCGGCGTAACCGCGATATTGACCACCAGCGTCTTATACCAGAAGCTGGCTGGCGATCTGCCTACTGTGAACTACATCACGGCTATGGATTACGTGTTTTTCGCCCTGTTCGCCATCTGCGCGGCCTACCTTCTGTTGACGGTCATCACTTATGAAGCTCACAAGAGGGGCAAGCACCGGCTTACCCGGTTTCTGAATCAGGCGGGGGCTGCTTCCAGCCTGCTGGGGCTGGCAATTACCTTGTTCCTTGTGTGGAGGTTGTACTGGAGACAGGGTTAGGGTCGTCATTCATTGGCGATCAGGAGAGCAAGCGCCATTCGCACGCGTCGCATGGCTGGCAGTGGAGGATTGCGAGCCAAAGGGTATTTCGTCGATGCCCGCTTGACACCGCACCTTCTCTCCGCATAATGTGAGCGCCGCCGAAATCAGAACCTTCAGGCGAGCGCCGAACGACCCCGCCGACACGACAACCAGGCAACGATATTTCAGGAGACCCCCAAATGAGACTCAACCAAACACGCCGCCTCGTGTGCCAGGCTACTTCCTCCCTCCTCATGCTTTTCCTTGGATTCTTCGCATCCACCCCAGCGTCTGCGCAATCCGATCCGCCCATCCCCTCCGGCGACATCCGTATCCACTATCACCGGCCGGACGGCAACTACAGCGGCTGGACTGTCTACGCCTTCTACGACACCACCGAAAACACCGGTGACTACAACGGCGGCCCTGTACAGGTCACCGGAACCGACAGTTACGGCGCATACTTTGACGTCGGCGTCATTTCAGGCGCGCAGAACGTCGGCCTCATCATCCACAATCCCACTGCACCCGGCGGAGACGTGAAGGATCCCGGCCCCAACGAGTTTGTCGACCCCACCACCATGGGCAACGAATATTGGGCCTACTCCGGAATCGGCAAGCTCTACAACGAGCCCATCAACCTCTCCAATCCCAATGCGCTCCTCCCCGGATACGCGCGCATCCACTACTACCGCCCGGACGGTAACTACGCCAACTGGTCTGTCTACGCTTTCGAAGATACCGCCGAATACACCGGCGACTACAACGATGGCCTCACCTTTGTTACCCAATACGATTCATACGGCGCTTACTTCGATATCAAGCTCATTGCCAATCCACAGCAGATCGGATTCATCGTCCACAACACCGCCACCGGGGTAAAAGATCCCGGGCCGAACATGTATCTCAACGTATCCACTTACCTCCAGGCCTGGGTCATCTCCGGAAACGCGACCGTCTTCACCTCCGTTCCCACCCCCGCCGAAATTCTAGCCAGTCTGCTCAACGTCGAGCAGGCTTATTGGCTTGATCGCCAGCGCATCGCTATCCAGCCGCAGTTCGCGCAAAGCGGAGACACCTATGCCCTCAGCTTCAGCCTAACCGGAGGCCTCTCCGTCACGCCCACCGGCATCACTGGCGGCACCAACATCCCGCTCACCATTGGCGGCTCACTCACTGCCGACGAACTCTACCGTTACCCGCAGCTCAGCGGCTACACCGTCCTTACCATCCCGCCCAATATCCAGATCTCCGAGCTTGAAACAGCCTTGAAAGGCCAGCTCGCTTTCTCAGCCGTCAACTCCAGCGGAGCTCTCACTTACGCCACCGGCCTTCAGTTCGCGGGAGTCCTCGACGACCTCTACTACTATCCCGGAAAGCTCGGCGTCGTCTTTCACCATGACGATCAGCATGGCTGGCGGGATTGGCCTGACGACGAAAACTACGCAGTCAAGCTGAAAGTCTGGGCGCCCACCGCGCAGAGCGTCTCGCTCGAGCTCTTCGACCACGAATCCGATGCGTCGCCGGAGACCGTGATCCCCATGCACGAGCACAACGGCGTATGGGTGGCCGACGGCATGCCAAACTGGCGCGACAAGTATTACCTCTACAGCGTCAAGGTGTGGGTCGGATCCGACTCCGCCGTCGATACCAACGTCACCAGCGATCCCTATTCCATCGACATTGCTCTCAATGGCACCAAGAGCCGCATTACTGATCTCGACTCCGACGAGACAAAGCCCGACGGCTGGGATGAAAGCACTTCACCTTCGTTGCGAAGCTTCAGCGACATGAGCGTCTACGAGCTGCATGTCCGCGACTTCAGCATCAACGATCCCACTGTCCCCGCTGCACATCAGGGCTACTACGAAGCCTTCGACGACCAGAACTCCAACGGCATGAAGCATCTGCGCTCACTCGCCCAGAGCGGACTTGCGGCCGTCCACATCCTGCCATCCTTCCACTTCGCCAGCGTCAACGAAGACAAATCCACCTGGATCATCCCGACCGGACTCGCGCAATACCCGCCCGATGGCACGCAGCAGCAGGCCGCCGTCACTGCCAGCCAGACCAGTCCCGCCTACAACTGGGGCTACGATCCCGTCCACTACATGACGCCCGAGGGCAGCTACGCCATCAATCCCGATACCCGTGTGCGCGAATACCGCATCATGGTGGAAGGCCTTCACCACGCCGGCCTGCGCGTTGTGCAGGACGTCGTCTTCAACCACACCAACGCCAGCGGCGAAGGCCCCAACTCCAATCTTGATGAAGTGGTCCCGAACTACTACCACCGCCTCGACGCGAACGGCAATCTCGAAGAAGGTTCCTGCTGCCCCGACACCGCAGCCGAACACAAAATGATGGAGAAGCTCATCATCGACTCGCTTGTACTCAACGCGACCCAGTACAAGATCGATGGCTTCCGCTTCGACATCATGAGCTTCATGTTCACCTACAACATGACCGACATCCAGAACGCCCTCCGCGCCCTCACCCCTGAGAAGGACGGCGTCGACGGATCGAAGATCTATCTGTATGGAGAGGGCTTCCAGGACGGAGAGACCGCCAACAACGCCATTGGACCCAACGCCTCGCAACTTAATCTCTACGGCTACGGAATCGGCACCTTCAACGACCGCATCCGTGACGGCATCCGCGGCGGCAGCCCCTTCACCGACGAGCGCGTGCAGGGCTTCGCCACCGGACTCCTCACCGACTCCAGTGACTACACCAACGCCAACCCGCCTTCACCCAGCCCACAGGCCGCGCTCGGTCTCTACTCCGACTGGATCGACGTCGGACTCACCGGCAACCTGCGCGACTACACCTTCACCGACTCGACCGGAGCCACCGTCACCGGAGCCGAAGTCAACTACAACGGCCAGCCCACCGGATACACCAAGTCGCCCATCGAAGCCATCAACTACTGCTC
>DATJSB010000177.1:0-7968 GCA_035504315.1 Occallatibacter sp. | reverse complement strand
CGGAGATCGCCGCGCTCGGTTCCGTAGATGGACTCGCCGTTGGTGTCGAGCCATCGGCCAACTTCAGTGAGCACCTCGATGGATGGCGCCGGGACAGAACCATCCTCGGTGGGTCCGATGTTGAGCAGGTAGTTGCCTCCGCCGCGGGCGCAGGTGGCGAGATTGTCGACGATGGTCTTGGGAGTTTTCCAGGCGTCGTCGCCGCGATTGAATCCCCAACTGTCGTTGAGAGTCATACACGTCTCCCAGGCGCGGCCTGATTCAGCGGCCTGGATGTGCTGCTCGGGCGTGGAGAAGTCGCCGGGAAGGCCGTTGCGGTTGTTCACAATGATTTCGGGCTGCAGCGAGAAGACCATCTCGTTCATGCGCTCCGACTCCCACTCGCCGGCGGTGAGCGGCCAGTCGACGTCGTACCAGAGGATGTCGATTTTGCCGTAGTTGGTCATCAGCTCGCGGATGAGGCCGTGAGTGTAGTCGACGAAACGGCGGCGGGCGGCTTCGTCAGTCTTGCAGGTGGCGCCGTCGGGGTGGTGCCAGTCCATGAGCGAGTAGTAGAAGCCTACGTGCAGGCCTTCGGCGCGCACGGCCTCAACGAACTCGGCCACCAGGTCGCGGCCCGGCCCCTGCTGTTTGGCGTTGTAGTCGGTGAGTTTCGTGTCCCAGTTGCAAAAGCCCTCGTGGTGCTTGGTGGTCATCACCATGTACTTTTGGCCGGCGCGCTTGGCCAGGCGAGCCCAGTCGCGAGCGGCGTTGGGCTTGGGATGGAAGTGCTTGGCCAGAATCTCGTATTGCAAGAGCGGAATGCCCTCGTTTTCCTTGGCCCACTCGTGCTGGCCGATGACGCTGTAGAGTCCCCAGTGGATGAACATGCCGAATTTGGCTTCGTGCCACCACTTCATGCGCTCGGCGCGGGTGTCGGCCTGCTTCTGGTCGGCAGGCGTTAGAGGCGGAGTGGGCGCGGCGGCTTGTGGTGCGGTGGTAGAGAGGCCGTGCGCGTTGGCTGCGGCGAGGGCCGCGGCTCCGGCCGCGCCGAATTGTTTCAGAAATGCACGCCGTGTGCTCTCGTTCCAATTCATGGGGTCCTCCGATTTGAGTGATGGTGCAAAGTGGAGCGATTGCCGCCGTTCCCGGGTCCCCAAATGTGAGGGACCCGGGGCACCCCAGTTTTGGGACTGGATCAGGAACGCGCTGCCGGAGGCAAATATATCAGTTCGTGCCGGCCCTACGGGGGCGGCGCGTGTTTACTGCAGCCTTCCCAGGACTACGGGACGAAGAGTGGTGGCAGGGCTGCTGCGGCTTAAACGCGCCGCCTTCAATTTTCCGAAGGTTTTTCCGCGTGGTCGACGATGTAAACGTTAACGGGGCCTTTGGCCGGCTCGAGCTTGAGGCCGAGCTGTTCTTCGAGCGCGGTGAAGAGGTCGGGCAGCGCGTCATTGCCGGCCGGGCTGGAACCGGCGGCCATCGGATCGGGTTGCCATTTCAGGTCGATGGTGTATTTGCCGTCGAGCCCGGTTTTGTTCACGATGAGCCGGCCCACCTGGCCCGAAAGGCTGACCGCAAGGCTGTCGAGCGGGATGCCGTTCCCCGACAGCTTGCCGGCGCCGGTGCTGTAGCCGAAGTTCTTATCCTTTGGGGATTCAGTCAGCTTTGAGCCGCCCTTGGCGAGAACCAGGTTGTAGATGGGCAACTCGCGCGTTTCTGTGTGGAGCTTGAGCTGGAACCGGTCAGCAAGAACGGCCTGCAGCATGGAGCCCTGCACCTTCCCACGCTGGACGGAAGGCAGTTTATTGATTGCGGCCGCGGACTCTTCGTCCATCTTGGCGTCGACAGAATACCGGTCGGAGTTCGCCCACGGCGGCAATCCGGTCAACTGGTCGTCCATCACAATGTCGTACGCGTCGCGAATGAGGTTCGCGAGGTCAAAGCCCTGGGAACTGAAACCGTCGGGCGTCGTCCTCCACCACATGGACATGCCGGCGTCGGACTGCTTGTAGGGCTTGATGGAGACGACTTCGTAGGAAAAGGCTGCGGGGTCAGCGGTGCCAGCGGATCCAGCAGGGCTGGTTTGCGCAGCGGCGGCCGGAACCGCGGGAGCGGGTGACTTATCTTGCGCAAATGCCGGCGCGATACAAACCGAGCAGATGAGGGCAACCGGGGTCAACAAGCGGCGGTAATTAGAATGAAGCGCACTCAAGGCGTTCACGTCGCGGGCCTGCCTCACAAAAAGTCGAACGAGCGATCTGCTGTTCAACTGACGTGGTAAGTGTACCCGTTGTTTGCAGGCGGTGACGCTATTTTCGCTCGGTGGCAAAGAAGACGGCCGCGCCGGCGATCAGAACAAACGTAGCGGCGGCGACAACCACGAAGATCAATCCGGAGGCCGAGCCAGAGGACGAGGCAGACGTGACGCCGCCGGCATGAAGCGCCGCCGACTGCGAAAGGTCGCTGAACCAGTTGAGCCAGGCCAGTCCGTGGCGCGCCTCATAGGCGATGAATCCGATGATGGGCAGCAGAAGGGCGACGAGGGCAAAGACCTGGGCGCCGATGAGGGGGCGCTGGATGCGTTCGAAGGCCTGCTGGCGGCTGCGCAACTGGGCGCGCCACCAGATGGCTCCCGCGGATGCGGGTTTGGCGGCGGCAAGAGTGACGGACCGCGCGCGCTGAAAGGCGCCGGCAACCAGGACCAGGTCGGCGCAGGTGCGGCAGGCTTCGGCGTGGCTGCGCAGCTCGGGCGGCGAGGCCAGGGGCCATTGGCCGCTCTCGACCAGTTCGCGAATCTCTTTTTCGCAGGGGCAGGAAACGAGTGTCATTGGGACCCTCCTGCGGGTTGGTGCTGCTGGCGGAGGATACGGGCCAGCCTGCGGCGCGCGCGGAAGAGCAGCAGGCGAATGCTGGCGGCGGCAAGCCCGGTGACCTGGGCGATCTCACGGTGCGAGTAACCCTCGGCGTGGGCCAGCCAGAGGAGCTGGCGCTCGCGAGGCTTCATGCGGAGGAGCGCGGGACCAAGCTCGGCCTGGGCTTCAGTTTGCGCGGCGCCCGAATCGGCGCTGAACACTTCTTCAGGCAACTCTTCAATGGATGCGGTGCGGGGACGGCGCCAGTGGTCGTGCAGCAGGTTGGTGGCGATGCGGAAGAGATAGAGCCGCGCCGCAACTTCGCCATCGTCGGCCAGCGACGGGGCACGCTCGGCGCAGAGGAAGCGAACGTAGCTCTCCTGCATCAGGTCGTCGGCCAGAGCCGCATCGCAGGAGGCGCGCACGAGATAGGCCCAGAGCGGCCGGGCCGAGCGCTCGTAGAAGCCGGCGAAGGCGGAGTTATCCATGTGCGCAGCCGTATGCTGCGCGGCGGCATCCGCCTCGCCCGCGAGCGCGTTCGGTAGTGCGAAATCCCAGGGCATGCGTCTCCTTGCCATGACTCGAATACCCATTCGCCATTGGTTCTGTGACCGATTGAGTTCTTATCTTTGGTTCGTGCTCTCCCAGGTCTCAATATCGAGACCTGGGGCACCCATCATTGGTACAAGAACAAGCGGTCAAGGATTAGCGCGGGTTCGAGCCATCCAGCCGGGGATTATCCGGCATGAGTCCCAGGCGATGAGCCACCGCCCAGGTTGCCCCTGCCGACAGGATAAACCCGATTCCGGGCATAAGCATCACGGTTCCGGTGATCAACATGGACTCGGCAGTGTCCTCGCCCCCGACATGACGGAGCAGCAGGAAACCAATGCCGAGCAGCACCATGACGAGACCGATCTGGAGAGGCGTGAGAACGCGAGCCACTACGTTGGGCACGAAGGGGCCTGCGCTTACGCCAGTCGAGATGGGAGCCGCTTCAAGGAACCGCTTGCCCGCCTCTGTTTCCATATACGCAGCCAGCTCCTGGCTGGTGCTGAATTTATCGATGAGGCGGGAGTGGACCTCGCTCTGCATCTTGAAGGTGCGGCTCCAGCGGCGGCTCTCGACAAAGAAACGGACGATGAGAACGAGGGCTGTGAAAATGGTGATAACGACGACCATCGGAATCATCTTGTCGGCCAGTTCGGCGGCACTGGATTGGTGGTCGAGCTGGGGTACCATATCGGGCCAGACGGTACGTTCGAGGGCCTGCTCGCGATCGTCGCCTGTTTCTCTGAGGTGATTGAAGAGGTAAAAGTCGGGGTTCTTGGCGATGTCGGGATGGGCGGCCATGAATGCGGCCAGCTCAGGGTTGTTGCGCTCGACATACGCCGGATCGGAGAGCAGCGACGGATCGCGGGCCACGACGGAAGTCAGCACCGGGCTAAGGCGAAGAAGCTTGAGGAATTGGCTCTGAATCTCTGCCACTTCCTGCTCCGAAGGCGCGGGGGCGGCGGCTGGCCTTTGCGGGGCGGTCTGCGAATGGGCGATGGCTGGCGCTGCGGCGCCTAGCGCGAAAACTGCGGCGAGGGCAATGCCAAGGACTTGATTGTGGTTTCTCATGTTCGTTCACCCCTCAAAATTGCTGTTCTGCACATAGAACGGATGGGAGGGGTGAACGGTTAACAGGGGGCGGAAAAAACGCGGACTTGGAAGAAGGCGCCCAGGAATTAGGATGCGGGGGCTAAAGAGGCTGCAAAAAAACTCATCAAGCTCGGCCAGACGGCAGAAAAAACTTCCCTCAGGGGCTGAAGCCCGCGATTTCTAAAGGCCTTATTGGCACGGATAAATCCGTGCCCTTTCAAAACAGCGGGAGCATTGAATTTTTCCGCAGCATGTAAAGCCCCGAACTCACGTTGGAGCTCTATCTGCACGACTAAAGTCGAGGCCTGATACAAGACCAGACATTTGAGGTTCGTGCTATCCCATGTCCCAAAATCGGGACATGGGGCACCCCTGGTCGTGCGTGGTTGGATTCCCACAGAGGCTACAAGTCGTGGTCAACCCAAATTCACTCATCTCGATGTGTCAGGCGCTACTCCTCGCGCATGAGGCGGGAGGGGTCGGCGAGCAGGGCTCGCTGGGCGGGCGCCCATGTGGCCGCGAGGCCGAGTGTGAGCATAGCCAGCACAGTGCCTCCGAGCACGATCGGATCGCTGGGCGAGGCCTGATAGACGATGAATGCCAGGACGCGCGTGGCGGCGAGACCAAGCAGGATTCCCGCGACAGAGCCGAGAGCGAGCAGGCGGAAGGCGCGGCCGAGCGCTGTGCCGAGAACCTGCGCTTTTCCAGCGCCGAGGGCAATGCGAATGCCCATTTCCTTGAGGCGCTTGCTGACCGAGTAGCTGGCCATGCCGAAGATACCGGTGATGGCAAGCATTGCGCCCAACAGTCCCAACACTCCCAGTGCGACAGTGGCTGCGCGGGCGGCGAAGAGCGCGCTGGTCAACTCCTTGTCCCAGGTGAGCAAGCTAAAGGGAAGGCTGGCGTCGAGCGCGCGAACCGCGTCGTGAAGCGCAGGGGCTACGGCCTGTGGATCAGCGACGGTGCGCGCCACCAGCGTGGTTTCAGTCGAGGGCGACTGCAGCAGGGGGCGGAAGTAGGCCGGCTTGGGATCTTCAGTGAGGGTGACATATTTGCCGTCTTCAACAACGCCGATGACGAGGAAGTTGTCGTGCCCCTGGTCGTGCAGGAAACGAGCTCCTACGGCCTGGGAGACCGAGCCGAACAGCTTGCGGGCGAACTCCCGATTGACCAGAACGACGGCCGGGGCGTTTTTATCGTCGCTCCAGGCAATGTCGCGCCCGGCAAGGAGCGTGGTTCCGGCGGCGCGGAGATAGCCGGGAGAGATGGCGTAGGCCATGGAGAGCGCGGTGGCATTTGAATCGCGAAAGTCCGTCGTGCCGGATTTGAAGACAGAGGTCTGGCTCCAACCAAGGCCGAGCGGAATATTGTCAATGAGGCCGGCGGACGCGACTCCGGGAACAGATCCGGCGGCATCGAGAATGCGGCGCTGCATGGCGGGGACGCGGTCGCCGCTGTATCCGGCCATGTTGAGATCCTGGGTGAGCAGGAGGGTGTTCTGCGGCTGGAAGCCGAAGTTGGCGCTCAACGAACGCGCGAGGCCGCGCACAGCCACCAGCGATGAGGTAAGAAGCACTGCGCAGACGGCGACCTGAACGACCAGCAAGACGTCGCGCAGCGCGAAACGGCGGGACCGGCCTGCGATGGCGGTTCCGGTCTTGACCACCTCCCAGGGAGCGGCGTGCAAGACCTGGCGCACCGGCGACAGGCCGCAGAGCAGACCGCTTACGATGGCCAGCATGGCGGCCACCGCATAGGTGCGGGCATCGGGATTGACCGGAACATTGACGGGAAACTCAGGAAGTGGCTGCCATACGCTGAGAGAGCGGAGCAGGAAGACGCTGGACGCGATTCCGGCTGCGCCGCCTGCGGAGGCGATGAGCAATGCCTCAGTTAAAAGCTGGCGGAGGATGCGCCGGCGAGTAGAGCCCAGAGCCAGGCGCAAAGCAATTTCACGGGAGCGGTCGGCTGCACGAGCGGCAAAGAGACTGCCCAGGTTGGCGCAAGCGGCCAGCAGAATCAAGCCGGCGAGCAGCATGAGTCCCGCAACGAAAGCGCGCACGGGTCCGCCAAGCATATCGCCCACCAGGCCAGGGCGCACGAGAGAGAATTTGGCCGCGTCGTCGTTAGTAGGGTAGGTTTTTTTGAGGTATGCGGCGACGACATTCAAGTCTCCCGTTGCCTGTGCAACGGTAACGCCCGGTTTGAGGCGGCCAATGAGCCAATTGCTTGAATTGCCGCGGTCGTCGAGACCGCTTGAGCCCTCGACTTGCGCCTGGTCGATTATCGGCACCCAGAAGTCCGCTTGGTAAATAAGTTCAGAGCCGCGAAAACCAGGAGGTGCGACGCCGAGAATGGTAAATTGATGGCGGTTCATGGCGACGGTGCGGCCGATTGCGGCCTCGTCGCCGTGGAAATGCGTGCGCCAGTAGGGATAGCTGAGAACGATGTAGGGAATACTGTCGGGGCCGCGTTCGTCCGTCGAGTGAAAGAAGCGGCCAAGGAAGGGATGAACACCGAGCACGTCGAAGTAGTTGCTGCTGGCTTCGTAGATCCAGCATTTTTGGGGATTGCCGCCGGTGTCAAGGCCGGCCGATTCAAAGGTGTAAAGGGCGATTCCGTCGAAGGCCTTGTTGCGTTGAAGCAGATCGCGAAAATCGGGATACGAGTTCAGCGACTGGCCATTGTCATCGATATTGAAGAGGCGATCGGCGCCAGGCAAGTTGAGCGGGCGCAGCACCAGCGAATTGAGAATGCTGAAGACAACCGCATTGGCGGCGATGGCGACGGCCAGGGTGACGATGGCTGTGAAGGCGAATCCCGGCGACTTGATGAGTTGCCGCGTGGCGTAGCGTAGATCGAACCAGATGCGGTCGAGGCTTAGCGCGGAATCGGCAGCGGCGACGTTTTCGCGAGTCGCGGTGCGGTTGCCGAAGCGCATGAGCGCGTCGCGGCGTGCTTCTTCGGGCCTCATGCCGGCAGCGAGGTTGTCTTCGATCCGCAGGGCGATGTGGGACTCGAGCTCGGCGGAGATTTCGCCGTCAACGCGGGGGCGGCGGAAGAGATTCGCGATTCGATTCAAGATGGGCATGGTGGAACCTCATGCGTAGCGCAGCATTGCGTGTACGCCGCGAACGAGCTGATCGAAATCTTCTTCAGCCTGCTGCAACTGACGGCGGCCTTCGGTGGTGAGCTTGTAATACTTGGCCTTGCGATTGGTCTCGGTGAGAGCCCATTCCGAGCTGATCCACCGGCTCTGTTCCATGCGGTGCAGCGCGGGATAGAGCGAGCCTTCTTCAACCTGCAGCAGATCGTCGGAGGCACGCTGGATGTGAAGCACGATTCCGTAGCCGTGCAGGCGTCCACGCTGGGCGAGAGTTTTCAAAACCAGCAGATCGAGACTTCCCTGGAGATCGTTTTTGGGCATGACGGACCCCTATTCGTCTTGGTATTGAAGAGGATATGCCTAGACGTGTAGGGGTGTCAAGGG
>DATJSB010000176.1:0-3172 GCA_035504315.1 Occallatibacter sp. | reverse complement strand
GGAGCAATACCCGTTTCGGTACGAAACCGTTTTTGACCCACAGGCTCTCCACCATTGAGAGCAGCGGTCCTCCGAATTTCGCTTAGTATGAATCGTTTGTCTTTCATTTTGTTTGAAGCTGAAATTCTACCGTCCGAACTTCTGCCGGCCCATGCCCAGCGCGCCCATGCCGCCGCGCATCATCTGCTTGGCCAGGCCGCCTTTTCCCATGGACTTGAACATCTTGGCCATCTGCGCGTACTGGCGCAGGAGCTGGTTCACATCCTGCACGCTCGTTCCCGAGCCTGCGGCAATGCGCTTCCTGCGCGAGCCGGAAATAATCTCGTGATTGCGCCGCTCCACCGGCGTCATCGAGTTGATGATCGCCTCCAGCCGCACGAATTGTTTTTCATCCACATGCTGAGCCGCCTGCGACATGCCGGCGAACGGCCCAACCGAAGGCAGCATCTTCAAGATCGACTCCATCGAGCCGAGCTTCTTGATCTGCCGCAACTGGTCGCGGAAGTCTTCCAGCGTAAACCCATCGCCGAGCAGCGCCTTCTTGGCAAACTCCTCGGACTTCTTGCGGTCGAGCGTAGCCTCGGCCTTCTCGACGAGCGAAAGAATGTCGCCCATGCCAAGAATGCGGCCAACAATACGGTCCGGATGAAACGGCTCAAAGGCATCCGGCTTCTCACCCGTGCCGATGAACTTGATCGGTTGTCCCGTCACATGCCGAATCGACAGCGCCGCGCCGCCGCGCGCATCGCCGTCCATTTTTGACAGGACAACTCCAGTCAGTCCAAGGCGAGTATGAAATTCGAGCGCCGAGTTCACAGCATCCTGGCCGGTCATCGAGTCGGCCACGAAGAGAATCTCCTGCGGATTGAGCTGCTTTTTGAGCCGCTCCATCTCGCCCATCAGCTCTTCGTCAATGTGCAGACGGCCCGCGGTATCCACAATCAGCGTGTCAAAGCCGAAGTTCCGCGCCTCGCGCCGCGCCTCAGTCGCCAGCCTCTCAACGAGCGCCGAGCCGGGCTGCTCGCCCTTGAGATCGCCCTCGTAAATCTTCGCGTCAATCGTCCTGGCAACGACCTTCAACTGCTCGCGCGCAGCAGGGCGATACACGTCCACAGAAACCAGCAGCGGCCGCCGTCCGCCCTTCTTGAGCCACGCGGCCAGCTTGCCGCTGGTGGTCGTCTTGCCGGAGCCCTGCAGGCCGGCCATCAGAATCACCGTCGGCGGCTGCGGCGCAAAGTTGAAGCGCGCCGTATCGCGGCCCAGCAATTCGACCAGCTCGTCGCGCACGATCTTGATCACCTGCTCGGAGGGCGAGAGCGCGGTGAGCACCTCCGTTCCCACTGCCTTGGCGCGGATGTGCTCCACAAGCTCGCGGACCACGTTCAGGTTCACGTCGGCCTCGAGCAGCGCGGTGCGAATCTCCTTGAGGGCCTCGGTGATGTTCTCTTCGGTCAGCGTGCCCTGGCCGCGAAGATTCTTGAAGACACGCTGCAATTTGTCGGTCA
Source organism: Occallatibacter sp. (assembly GCA_035504315.1). GTDB lineage: Bacteria > Acidobacteriota > Terriglobia > Terriglobales > Acidobacteriaceae > Telmatobacter. The sequence goes on along the minus strand of DATJSB010000176.1, from coordinate 1,667 downwards.
GGTTGTCAAACATAAGTCAGCTTCCAGTGTACCGAATCTTCCATGCGCGCGCCGCGCGCACTCTCCCCATGCGTTAGGCTAGCGTAGAGCCAATCTTATTCGAGAGGTGATTGCGCAACGTGGATCGATTGATCGCAGGGCACAAGCGGTTCCTGGCTGAGAAATTCCCGGCCAGAAAAGGCGAGTTTCATCTGCTGGCCGAGTCGCAGGCGCCGGAGGTTCTCTTCATCACCTGCTCTGACTCGCGCATCGTTCCCGACCTGATCCTCGGCACCGGACCCGGCGACTTGTTCATCTCCCGCTGCATCGGCAACGTGGTGCCGGTTGAGAACTCAGGCAACGTGGACGGCGTCAGCGCGACCATCGAGTACGCGGTCGACGTGCTCAAGGTGCGCCATGTCATTGTCTGCGGACACTCTGACTGCGGCGCGCTCAAGGCCGCGCTCGACCGCAAAAACCTTGAGAAGCTGCCCAAAGCCAGGCGCTGGCTGCAGCACGTCGAGGCGGCGTTCGTGCATCGCCAGCCCGTCGACCCGGCCGACGGCGAACACGCCGAGCTGGCCTCGCTCATCCGCGGCAACGTGGTGGCGCAGCTGATGAATCTGCGCGAGCAGCCTGCCGTGGCGCGCGCAATAATGGAGGGCCGGCTCGCGGTGCATGGCTGGTATTACGACATCCTCACCGGCCGCATCGAGCAATATGACGAAAAATTGCGCCGCTTCCTGCCGCTGGCCGGCTGAATCGGCCCGGTGCGAGCCTGCTCTCTTTTGCTTGCGTGACATATACTGGGCGCGGCAATCCGGAAACAACCTGATCGGAGGAAGAGGATGTCTCCAGCACGCATCGACCCTTACCTGGCCGGAAATTTTCTGGTCACGATTGACGGCGTCTCGACTACCCACTGCAGTGAGGTGTCGGGGCTTGAGGCGGCCATCGACGTGGTGGATTATCGCGCCGGTGATTCGAAGGAGAACTCGGCTGTCAAGCTGGCAGGCCTGCGGCGGTTCTCAAACGTGACTCTGCGCCGGGGCCTGACCAGTGACGCATCTCTGTGGACCTGGTTCAACAATGTGCTGTCCGGCGCGATGAATCGCACCAGCGCCACCATTCAGCTTCTCGACGCGCAGGACAATCCGCTCTGGAGCTGGAATCTCATCAACGCCTGGCCCTGCCGCTGGGCAGGTCCGTCGCTGGTGGCGAATTCGAGCGAAGTGGCGATGGAAACGGTCGAGATTTGCTACGAATCGCTCCAAGCCAACCCACCCCAATAGACTCCGCGGCAAACGGTGCCCACGGCGGGAGTGTGTCCGCGCCGGCCGACCTGATGTGGTGATTGAAGCCCGATCCATCGTCGGCTTCCGGTTGTTCTTTGAGTGACCGGCTCGCTGCCTTCAGCCTTTTCTGTCCCGCGCTGCGCGCACATAGTCGTGCGAGAGCTTGACGTGCGCGGCCTGCGTGGTCAGCAGCTGGCGCACGGGCAGGGGAAGATAGGAATCCATGGCCCGGTCATAGGCCGCGGCGGTCTCGTCCTCGCTCTCTTCGGCGGTCGCAAGCAGAGTATGATCGCCGCCGCCCAGCCTGGACTTCAACCCGGCCCACACGCGCTGCGCCGTGCCCTCCGCCGTTCCGCTCTCCTTGATGTCGTGCACGCCCTCGCGGTGAAGAAC
>DATJSB010000175.1:0-14858 GCA_035504315.1 Occallatibacter sp. | reverse complement strand
GCGGGCCGAGGACACGGGTACTTCGATGCGAAAGCTGATCGTACAGGCGCTCGAACAGACATACGTCGAACCTCGCAAAGGAAGACCGGTGACAGGGCCGCTTATTCCCGCCAAGGGTAAGCGCGGGCCACTGTTCCCGACTGACGAGAACCCGCATGACCTTGTTTTTTCCTGACCTGAACGTCTGGCTGGCTCTGTCTGACGGAGCGCATACCCATCACACCGTCGCTCGAAACTGGATCGCCCGGCTTGCCGCGAGCGATGAACTCGTTTTCTCTCGCTACACTCAGATCGGATTGCTTCGCCTGCTCACCAATCAGGCCGTTATGGCAGATCAGGTCCAGACTCTCAAGGCGGCTTGGCAGATTTATGACCGCTGGCTCGAAGATCCACGGGTGGAGTTCTACCCTGAACCGCGCGGCGTCGATTCAACCTTTCGCAAAGCCACCAGATCGCTGGCGGCGCAGCCGGCTTCAAAAGCAATCGGCGACTGCTGGCTGCTTGCGTTTGCGGCAGGTATCCAGGCGACGCTGGTCACGTTCGATCGCGCTCTTTACGGCCACGCAATGAAGCTGGGCCATGCCGCTGTGATTCCGTCTTAATCGACCTAACGCTCGCTCAATCTCCTTAAAACACTTCAGGCCGCCTGCCGGCGGCCCCATCTGATCCCTGAAACCTGATCCCTGATCCCCGTCTTTCTACCACCGCCCCCACGCCCGGCTCACGTAGTCAGACAGCGTCATCGAGATCAGGGTAAGAAAGATGAACAACCCGGAAAGCACCGTCAGCTTGGTCAGCTTGGTGCTGTACTTGATGTGCATGAAGAACAGCACCACCAGGGTCATCTTGGTGCAGGCGATGGCGATGGCCACCACCGGGTTCCAGTAGAGAGTGAAGCCGGTGTCAAGGGACCCGATGGCCACGCGCGTCTGGCCCAGGTCGGAGTAGGAAGCCAGCACCGTTAGTCCCGTGAAGAACAGCAGCGACAGCAGGATGGCAAGATAGATCTTCGGACTGACAATGTGGTGCTCTTGATCGTGATTTGCGTTCGGTTCGCTCATGCCTTCAGCCCTCAATACCTGCTGATCAAATACAGCAGCGGGAACAGGAATATCCAGATGATGTCGACAAAGTGCCAGTAGAGCCCGAAATTCTCAACATACGTGTAATGCCCGTTTGTGTAAGCTCCGGTTCGCGCTCGAATGAAGATGTAAATCAGCAAGCCGACGCCGATCACCATGTGCAGCGCGTGCATTCCGGTCATGGCGAAATAGAGAAAGAAATACTCCTCGGTCTTCTGGGCCATATCCGGAGACAGAGGCTTGTCGTGGTACTCCTTGTAAACCTCGGGGTCCGAAGCCGGATTGAGGAACGCCTGTTCGCTGTAATGAAAACCGGGAACGTGAAACTTCTCCCATTTCTCATGCCACTCAATGCCCTTGATGCCAAGGAAGCAAATGCCCAGCACAAAAGTGAGGCCGAGGAAGAGGAGCAGGAGGCCCTGGCGGCGCATCTGGGCTGACCACACACTCATAGCCATGGTGAAGCTGGAGATGATCAGTACCGTGGTGTTGGCGGTTCCCCAGAAAATGCTTAGCTGATGCGACCCCTCCACAAAGGCCGGATAGTACCAGTTGCGCATGAGCAGGTACGACATGAAGAGCCCGCCGAAGAACATGACCTCGGTGAGCAGAAACAGCCACATCGCAAAGTTGGTGGTGTCGAACTGCTGGTGAACGGACTCGAAGTGATGGCGCAGATACGCCGGGTGCTCCCCATGATGAGATTGGGGCGAGCCGGCCGATTCGTGCGCTACGGCAGTGCTATCAGACACTGGCTACCTCTTTCCGTTGCTGGGCTTCCAGCCACTCGTAGTCATACGCTTCGTGATCCATGATGGGAATCTCGGGGAAGTTCTCGGTAAGCGGCGGCGACTGCGTCTGCCACTCCAGGCCGGTCGCCTGCCAGGGATTGTTGCCCGCAATCTCGCCGTACTTGAGCGACCAGGTGAGGTAAAGGATGGGCAGCAGGTAGCCCACGCCCAGAATCGTCGCGCCGGCGGTGGAGAACACATTCAGCACCTGGAACTCAGGCGGGTAGGCGGCGTAGCGGCGCGGCATGCCCAGCATTCCCAGAATGAACTGCGGGAAGAATGTAAAGTTGAACCCGATGAAGGTGACCACAGCGGCCAGCTGCGAAATCTTTTCCGGATACATGCGGCCGGTCCACTTGGGCCACCAGAAGTGGATGCCCGACAGGAAGGCCATCAGCATGCCGCCTACCATCACGAAGTGGAAGTGCGCCACGATGAAGTAGGTCTCAGTGAGATGGATGTCTGTCCCGGTGGCGCCAAGGAAGACGCCGGTCAGTCCGCCGATGGTGAACAGGCCCATGAAGCCGAAGGCGTAGAGCATCGGCGTCTCGAAAGTGATCGACCCCTTGTAAAGCGTGAACGCCCAGTTGAAGATCTTGATGGCCGAGGGCACCGCAACCAGCATGGTGAGCAGCGAGAAGACCAGCGCCGCGTAGTTTGAGATGCCCATGATGAACATGTGGTGCGCCCAGACAAAGAAGCCGAAGATCGCGATTGCTACCGACGAAAAAGCGACGGCTGTGTATCCAAACACGCGCTTGCGGCTGAAGGTGGAAATCACCTCGCTGATCACCCCGAATCCGGGCAGAATCATGATGTACACGGCCGGATGCGAATAGAACCAGAAAAGATGCTGGAAGAGGATCGGGTCACCGCCGTAAGCGGGGTCGAAAACGCCAATGCGGAAGACACGCTCCAGAGCAACCAGCGTCAGGGTGATGGCCAGCACCGGAGTACCCAGCACCATCAGGATGCTGGCGGCATAATGCGACCACACGAACAACGGCAGCCGGAACCAGGTCATGCCCGGGCAGCGCATCTTGTGGATGGTGACGATAAAATTCAGGCCGGTGAGAATCGAGCTGAAGCCTGCCACGAACACCGCCAGCGCCGCCGAAATCACGTGTGTATTCAGGTAGTGCGTGGAGAGCGGCGTGGTAAAGGTCCAGCCCGTATCAACTCCGCCGACGGCCATGGTGTAGAGCATCATGATGCCGGCAATAATGTAGAGGTACCAGCTGAGCAGGTTGATCTTGGGCAGCGCCAGGTCTTTGGCTCCCACCATCATCGGCATCAGGAAGTTGCCGATGGTGGCGGGCACCGACGGCACCAGGAAAAAGAAGACCATGATCAGCCCGTGCATCGAAAACACCTTGTTATAGGTGTCGGCGGCCATCAGATCCGTTTGCGGGGTCAGCAATTCCAGCCGGATCATGCCTGCCAGGGCGCCGCCAATGAAGAAGAAGAACGTGATCGAGATCAGGTAGAGCGTGGCTATGCGCTTGTGGTCGCCCGTGAGCAGCCAGCTCAGCAAGCCGTTTTCTTTGGTCAGGAAGTTCATCTTGGGAATCCTGGCCGTCGATTGGTCGGGAAGACTGACGATAGTGGCTGCACTCATTGCTTTACCTCCGCTGCCGCGGCAGTCTTGCCCGCCGGCGTGGTTCCGCCCTCTTTTTCAGGGAGCAGTTCGGTGGTGTTCGTGGTTTGCTGTATACGGTAATCGGAGTCGAGGTGCTTGAGGTACTCAACCAGCGCGATCACGCCATCCTCGCTGATCTGGCCCTGATAGGTAGGCATGATCGGCGCGTAACCTTGCGTGATGTGTTGCGCGGGATTAAGAATTGCCGACCGCAGATACTCGTCATCGACGGTGATGGTTTGGCCGCTTGAGAGCGTGAGGTGCGAGCCATAAACTCCAACCAGGTTCGGACCCCGCGCATCGGGCCGCGTATTGTGGCAGGCCGTGCAGCTCAGACTGGCAAAGAGCCGCTCGCCGTTCTGAGCCAGCGAGTTGCCGCTGGTCGATTCGGCCAGCCATTGCTTGAAGTCGTCTGGGGTCATCACCACAACCTGGCCAATCATCTGCGAGTGATTGGTGCCGCAATACTGCGTGCAGAAAAGGTGATACGTGCCCGGCGTCGTGGCTTCAAACCAGACCGACGTGTAGCGGCCGGGGATGGCCTCGCGCTTTACGCGGAAGGCCGGAATCGAAAAGCTGTGGAAGACATCCTGCGAAATGATGGTGAGCTGAACCGGCTGGTTGATGGGAACGTGCAGCGCGTTGATCTCATGCTGGCCGCCGGGATGTTCGCACTTCCACATCCACTGCTTGCCCACCACGTAGATGTTCATGGCGTTGGCCGGCGGCGTGTAGATGCGGAAGTAAAGCAGCGCTCCCCACACAAACATGATCAGAAACAGGCCCAGAGGAATGATCGTCCAGGTGGCTTCAAGCAGCGTTGAGCCCTCGATCTGCGTTGCCACGGGGTGACGCTTCTTGTTGTAGAGAATCGAAAAACTCACGATCAGCAGAACCACCAGCGTCAGCCCGATCAGGCTCACCAGGACCATGAAGAAAAACAACGCGTCCGCCTGGGGCGCGATCTTCGACGCTTCCGGCGGGAAGAGCGCGAAGTTCGTCATCCACTTGACGAGAAATTGCCAGAGTACTGGGCTGATGTGGCTCATGCCTTTATCCGTTCACCTTTTTCTCTGTCCCATGGCTTCCTGAAATCGCAGCGTGACTCCGCGTGTAGTCGCGGCGGAACATGAGGAACATGAATCCGCCCAGCATACCCATCGTGAGCACGCCGCCAAGCTGGATGACCCGTGACACTATCAGCGAATGCGTGTTGGTTTTGGGGTCGTAGTGGTAGCAGTAGGTCAGAATGTTGTCGACCGGCGATCCGATCTTGTTCGACGACGCCTCATCCAGGCCAAGCAGCAGATCCTTGGGGCTGTATTCGACGCCCATGTAGTACTGCGCCAGCTTGCCCTGGGTTGTAACAATCTCCAACGCGCTGGCGTGGGCATATTGCGTCATGCTCGAATCCGGTACCTGGAGCTTGACGTACCTGAAGCCCACAGCCGAAGTGATCTTGTCGATGTTCTCCTGCGTCCCGGTCATGAAGTGCCAGCCGTTGGCGGTCTCGGGATAGCCGTACATCTTCACGTACTCGCGCTTGCTGGCCGCCGCCATCTCGGTTGTCTCGGTAGGATCGATGCTGATGGCGATGATGTTGAAATCCTTGCCGGGACGGAAGTTGACCATCTCCAGCGCGCTATCGAGGCCCTTCAGCTCCTCGCTGCAAAGCATCGGGCAACGGTAGTAGATCAGCATCAGGATGGCGGGAACCTTGCCGAAATACGAGCTCAGCGGGACCAGCTTGCCGGTGTCGTCGGTGAACGTGAGGTTCAACGGCAACTGCGTGTTGAGGTGCTGGTCGATGCCCACCGAGTTCAGCACGCCAGGCTTGGTATCCGCAGTCTCGCCGCCCTTCTCGCTCATCGCGGAGGTCATCGAAGGCAGCCCCTTGTCTCCGTATGAAGACATGGCGGGAGCCGGGGACGATTGTGCCCGAAGGCTCGGCGCGGCAACCAGCAGGCCGAGCACAACGGCGCCGGCTGTGGAGATAACCACGTTCCGCCAGCTCTTCCGATTTGTGCCCCGGTATATCATTTGCCGCTCCTTTTCCCTGCGGGGCTAAAGCCCCTCGGGTTTGCACCGTCCCTACGGGACTGCGCCGAGTTTCTTAATCCCGCCTTCCCCACGTTGAAACGCGGGGCTAACAACCAATGCGCCTGCGGCGCGTCTTCAACCCTCTTGCAGACCAGCAGTCCTTCAGTCCCTGTTCCCTATCGCCTATTCCCTATTCCCTATTCCCTGTTGCCTACTCCCTGTTCCCTACTCTTTCGCCTGCTTCTCCGCTGCCAGCTCCTGCTCGTAGCTGGTGCGGGCGAATCCATTAGTCAGCGGCATGGTGACCACCGGCTTCGAGTCGCCGGTCATCAACGGCGGCGCCTCGGCCGCAGGCGCCACCGGCAATCCTTTTTGCGCGATGATCTGCATGGCCTGCTCGATCGGAATTCTTACCGTGCCCTTCGACTCGTCGATCCAGGTGTAGTTGTCGAGCAGAATGTCTTCGCGCGCGTGCAGATCGGCTATATCCACGTTTCCGTCGTCAATTTGAAGACGGGGCTGCGGGAAGCCCTTGGTAATCTCCGCCACCTTGTTCTGCATCTCGGGAGCCGAAGGCATGTTGCCTAGATCGCGCATTTCAACTGTCTTGGTCCATTTGCTCGTCCGGCCGTCTTCCTTGTTCATGCGGGCATTGAACACCGCGCCGATGCCGTAGCAGACCACGCCGATCACCGCCACAAAGATGCCTAGCGATACGATGAAGATAAGAATCCCGCTCACCTTGACGTCAGTGCCTTCATAGCCGAGCGAAGTATCGACCGGTTCGGGCTCGTGGTGCTCGTGCGGATTGTCGTTATGCGACGGCATGTTCGGGCTCCAGAATCTCCGCCAGATGCGGATCGTTCACCTGCACCAGAGGTCTTCTCTTCAGCTGCATGCAGAAATAGGCAATCCAAAAGGCGGTCATGGCCACTGGCACGGCGGCATATTCAAGAATTCCCCAGCTGAAATGCAGGTTGCGGGCCGCGTCTTTGAAGTTCGGCTCGATCAGCCAGAACTGGTTGACGGCTACGGCGAAGATCATGATCCTGCACACCAGCTTGAGCCGCTTCTTGTTCCTTTTCAGATCCCGTGAGAGCAGAAGCGTGAACGGGACCAGCCAGTGGAAGATGAAGTCGAGGGTGATGATGACGCCCCAGCCGCCGCGGATGCGGTCGAGGTACCAGTTGATTTCCTGGGGAAGATTGCCCGACCAGATGATGAGGAACTGGCCGAAGGCCAAATAGATATTGAGCATCACGAAGGCGAAAGTCAGCTTGCCCAGGTCGTGCTGCTCGGTCTGGCGAAGAATAGTTTTGAAAGGTTCAGCGTTGGAGAGCGAAAGGGCAACGATGATGCTGAAAGCCAGGACCTGAAAGCCCTGCTCCACGAGGAACAACAAGCCATATACCGTCGAGAACCAGGTGACATCCATCGACATAACCCAGTAGAGGGCGCAGGCAGTCATGGTAACGGAGTAGATCACGATGCCCGGACCGCTGATGTTCTCCAACTTCTTGATCCAGAGCGGCGTGGTCTCAGGGCCTTGGGCATCGCGCTTTACAGCCAGCGAGTTCAGCCGCCACGCATACCAGCCCCAGATAATGAAGCAGAGCGCGCACACCCAGAGAAACGTATACGGATTCAGCATCGGCCGTTTGAAGTTGAGGCAGTGCGCCTGCATTTCAGTGATCAGCCCGGACTTGAGTGCTGTCTCAGTGGCATCCTTTGTGGTGTAAACGGCCCACAGGTAAAGGTGCTTGCTGAAGATAGCGATGACCACCCAGTAGAGGACGATCAGCGGAAGTGTCCGGCTCATGGCCTCGAGCGGACGGCGCAAGAGCAGGCCCCACTTGCCGCCCGAGCAGTACTGCACCATGAGCAACGTCAGGCCGCCTACGGCAAAGCCCCAGGTAATCATGAGGCCCATCGTCCAGGCGCGCAGAAAATGGTCCCAGCCCAAACCGTCCCGCGACTGGCCAAGGACTGCGAGAATCACGGCGACCACCGAGAAGATCGCCCCGATCGCCAGCGCGCGGTTCCTCCAGCCGTCGACGAATGCAGGCGCGCTCAGGTCGGCCGGGAGCGTCTTTGCGTGCGATGCTATGTGAGAATCGTGAGCCATTTCCTTCGTCCTACTTCTGAGCTGCGGGCTGTTGGCCTGCGGGGGCCGGATTGGTATGAGGTATCTTGATGGCCGGATCGGCCGGGTTCGCCGGAGCCATACCCGGCGTGCCTTCGCTGGTGATGGGCTTGTAAGCCTCGACCGCAGTTGCCGGCAGCGACCACGGCTGCGCGTACTCGGGATGCCCCTCTTCCTCGGCTACACTCTTCAGGCTGCGAATCTGCACTCCGGCGGGAACGTCTGCCGTGGTGCCCTTGGCCTGGCTGAGTTGCAGCGCGCGAATGTAAGCGGCAACCGCCCAGCGATCAACCGGTGCAAGCTGCGCCGAGTAGTCGGGCATCGCGCCGTAGCCGTGGGTCATCACGTAGAAGTAGTGCGAAATCGGCTGAGCGAGTCTCACCTGGTCCATCAGATTGCCCGCCGGCTTGTAGCCGCGATCCACAATCTCGCCCAGTCCATTACCCACCCGCGAGTGGCACGGCGTGCAGTAAATGTTGAATCGCTCCTGCCCGCGCTTCAGTAATTCCATCGTTACCGGAATCTCGGAGGGCATCTCGTTGCGCTCTTCGCGATATCCGTTGGCGCCTTGCACTACGCCGGTATAGAAGTAACTGTCAGTGTGCAACTGGCCGCGGGCCACGGTGTCTTCAACCTGCGGCCGGGCGCCGCGATGATCGGCAAAGAAGTCGGTGCCGCGCTGCGGAATCATCTTCGGCTGGTTCTGCATATCCTGCCGGCAACCGGCCGTGAATAAAGCCAGAGCTATTAGTCCGAACGAAACTGGTCTCCCTGGTCCCCAGATGCGAGGGACCCGGGGCACCCTCTGATCTCCGATCTCTGTTCTCTGATCTCTGTTCTCTGATCTCTGTTTCTTGTAGAGGTTCATCAGTACTCCACCTCCACCACCGAATTCGGCGCGAACTTTTCGAGATACGCTTTGGTTTCGGCCAGATCGAATTTCGGGTCGAGGGCTTCGAGACACAGGAAAAACTTGTCGGTGGTGGCTCCGTCGCGAAAGTTGGGCGCGTTAAACAGGGGATGATAAAGCGACGGAAGGCCGTTGAGCGCCAGCATTCCGAACCCCGCTGAAAGTCCGGCCCAAAGAATCGTCCACTCATACGCAGGCACGATAAATGCCGGCCACGAGTAGGTGGGCCGGCCCGCCGCGTTAATCGGATAAGCCAGCACCGAAATCCAGGTCTCAAGTGAGAACATGGCCGCGCCGCCCAACAGTCCGCCAATCAAAGTCACGAGCGGCACCTTGTTGCGATGAAAGCCGATGGCCTCGGCCGCTTCCTCGACCGGGTACGGCGTATAGCAATCCATACGCCGCCATCCGTCCTGATGCGCCTGGCGCGTGGCCCGTACCAGGTCGCCGGGCGTATCAAACTCGGCCAGTAAACCGTAAGTTCCTTCGCGTGCAGGCATACTAGAGCAGTTCCCCCAATTCACTTGCCTTGGCAAGAGTCATTGAAGGTGCCTTTTTGTCAGGGAAAAAGGCACTTGAAAACATCGGATTCGGCGTCGGGCAATTGGTGAATTGCATCAGTCTCCCGCCTCCGCAGCGACCTTTGGCTTGATCTTGGCTCCCGGCAGCAACATCCGAACTTCGTTCATGGGAATCATGGGCAGGAAGCGCACAAACAGCAGGAACATGAAAGTGAAGAATCCAAGCGTGCCCACAAACGTCATGTAGTCCCACTTGGTAGCGCGATAAGTGCCCCACGCCGAGGGCAGAAAGTCGCGCGTAAGACTGGTGACTACGATGACGAAACGCTCAAACCACATGCCCGTGTTAACCACGATAGAGATAAAGAACATGAAGGCGATGTTGGTGCGCAGCCTGCGGAACCACAAGGTGGTCAGCGGAATGACCAGGTTGCTGGCGATCAGCACCCAGTAGGCCCAGCCCATGGGACCGAAAGCGCGATTCCAGAAGGTGAAGGCCTCCCAGTGATCGGCCGAGTACCATGCCATGAAGGCTTCCATGCCGTAGCCGTAGCCGACGATAAAGCCGGTGACCAGCATGACTTTGCCCATGTTGTCGATGTGCCGTTCGGTGACCAGCGATTCCAGGTGATAGAACTTGCGCAGCGGAATGGCCAGTGTGAGCACCATGGCAAAGCCGGAGTAGATGGCGCCGGCCACAAAGTAAGGCGGAAAGATGGTTGTATGCCAGCCGGGGAGCACCGCAACGGCAAAGTCGAAGCTGATGACCGTATGTACGCTGAGCACCAGGGGCGTGGCCAGACCGGCCAGCAGCAGCGAGGCTGTCTCGTAGCGCATCCAGTGCCGCGTCGAGCCGCGCCAACCCACCGACAGAATGCCGTAAATATACTGCGCGACCTTCGACTTCGCCTTGTCGCGGAAGGTGCCGAAGTCGGGCACCATGCCGATGTACCAGAAGACCACCGAGATAGTCGCGTAGGTTGAAACCGCAAACACGTCCCACATGAGCGGCGAGCGGAATTGCGGCCAGACGGTCATGGTAAAGGGCAGGGGCAGCATCCAGTAAGCAAGCCACGGACGGCCGGTATGAATCAGCGGGAACAGGGCGGCGCACATGACGGCGAAGATGGTCATGGCCTCGGCAAAGCGGCTGATGGAGTTACGCCACTGCTGCTTGAACAAAAGCAGAATGGCCGAGATCAGCGTTCCGGCGTGGCCGATACCGATCCACCAGACGAAGTTGATGATGGCGAATCCCCACGCTACGGGTTGCGAGATGGCCCAGATGCCGGTGCCCTTGAGGAAAAGCCAGGTGATCGCCACCATGAGCATGGTCGCGCCGCCGCCCGCCACCGTGAACAAGCCGAACCAGCCCATGGGCGTGTGCGGGGTGAGCACAATCCGCGCGATTTTTTCCGTAATCGAGCGGAAGGTCTGGCCCGGCGCAATCACCCGGTATTCGCCGGTCGCGGGATCGACCCAATGATCAGGAGGTTTTACTTCTCTGGTCGCCATCGTGAGCTCAACCCTTCGCCGGCGCAAATTCCGTCGGCGTAACTTCCAGTTCCTGGTTCAGATTCAGAACTTCTGCCACATACGTCGTGCGTGGGCGCGTATTGATGTCGGCAATTACCTGGTAACTGCGCTGCTGCGCACGCAATTTGGATACCCGGCTTTCTTTGTCGTTCTTGTTGCCGAAGGTAATGGCCTGGGCCGGGCATGCCTGCTGGCACGCGGTAATAATCTCGCCGTCACGCACCAGGCGGTTTTCCTTGTCGGCCTGGATCTTTGCCTCTTCGATGCGCTGCACGCAGTAGGTGCACTTCTCCATCACGCCGCGCGAGCGCACGCTCACGTCGGGATTGCGCATCAGCTTCAGGCTCTCGGTCTCGTAGTCGCTGTAGAGCAGGAAGTTGAACCGGCGCACTTTGTAGGGGCAGTTGTTCGAGCAGTAACGGGTGCCCACGCAGCGGTTGTAGATCATCATGTTCAGGCCTTCGGGCGTGTGCACCGTTGCGCCTACCGGGCAAACCTGTTCGCAGGGCGCATTCTCGCACTGCTGGCAGTTCATGGGCTGGAAATGCGCGCGCGGCGCAGCCAGATCGCCTTCAAAGTAGGAGTCAATACGCAGCCACTGCATATTGCGGCCGATGCGCACCTGCTGCTTGCCCACCACCGGAATGTTGTTCTCGGCGTAACAGCTCACGATGCAGGCATTGCAGCCCGTGCAGCTGTTCATGTCGATCGACATGGCCCAGGCATAGGCTTCGTTGTACGGCCAGTTGGGGAACAGTGAGGTGTCGAGACTGGGTGTCTCGCGCGTATCGCCCTCGTGGGCAAAGTTGGGGTTCGCCTTGAAATCCTCAAGCGTGGCGTAGCGGATAATGCCGCGCGGACCCAGCGCCTCATCGGCCTCGAGCGAGTTATCTCCCTTGCCCTGCCCGAGCAAAAACTGCGCGCGATGATCCTGATAGTGGCTCTTGGTGATCGCGGTGCCCCACTTGCCTTCGACCTTGCGCTGCCCGCCGATGGCGTAGAACGGCGACCACGAACTGCGAATCAGGTAAGCATTAAAGCCCTGCCCGGAACCCACGCGCCCCGCGAACTCGCGCCCATAGCCGAGATACACGGTGATGGAATTATCAGGATGCCCCGGAGCGACAATCACCGGCGCCTTCACGCGGCCGTTGCCTACGCTGATTTCGATGATGTCGTCTTCTTCAAAGCCCCACTTGACCAGCGTGTAACCGGAAACAATCGCCGCGTTATCCCACGACAGGCTCACGACCGGCTTGGGCATCTCCTGCAGCCAGCCCACGTTGTTCCAGCGGCCGTCGTAAACGTTCGGATCGGGCCGGAAGATGACTTCGATGGAATCCTTCGCAATGGGAGTAGGAACACCCTTGAAGCTCAGCTTGGGAGCAGCATTCGAGGCGGAGTAAGCCGTGCCCTCGATCCAGCCGTCGTGCAGAACCTTGCGCCAACCCTTCTCGAAATCGCCGCCGGGCGCAGACTTGACGATCGCATCCTTCCACGTGGTCCGCACCGCTTCATACGGGCTTACCAGCGGATCGTCGAGCAGCGTCTGCAGAACGTGATGCGCACTGCGTCCGCCATAGAGCGGTTCGATCAACGGCTGCACCACTGAAACCGTGCCGTCATAAGCACGCGCATCCGACCACGACTCAAGATAGTGCGCCGCGGGAATGTGCCAGTGCGCCTGCTGGCCGGTTTCGTCGACATGCGAGCCGAGATGCGCAACAATGTTGGCCCGGTTGAAGGCGTCGGCGAAGCTCAGGTCGGCCGGCGCGTCATAAATTGGATTGGCATTGAGAATGACGAGCCAGTCGACTTTGCCCGCATTCAGGTCGGCGACGAGCGCCTTGAAGTCGCCAAGCTGATCGCTCGGCAGCGGAATCGCAGGCTCGTTCGAAACCGTCACCGTCTTGCCAACGTTACCGAGTGCGGAGTTGATGGCGACGGCGAGCGCCGCAACCGATGGATCCTGATAAAGTCCGGGAATCACCGCGCTCTTGCCCGCATTCGACTTCAGATCCTTTACCAGTACGGCCAGATACTTCTGCTGTTCGCCGGTCCATGCATAGCCAGGAGCGGTGACACCAGGCACACCCAACGCCGCAGCGAGAGCAGCAGCAAAGCTCGGAACCTCGCTGGCGCGCAGACCCAGGCGATGTTCGGCCTTCATGCCGGTCGTTGTGGTTGAGCTCTCGACCGCATACAGCCGGTTCATGCCGTTCTCAGGCTGCTTGCGCCGTTCGGCGTAGTCGCGCACCAGTTTGTGGAAGCCCGGATAGCTCGCGCCAGACAGGAAATCCGCATCGAGCGAGACAATCACGTCGGTCTGGCTCAGGTCGTACTGAACATTCAAACCGTTCGCGAGAAACGTTCCGGCGATGGCGGGGTCGTACTGCACCAGCTTCGCCTTGGGATAGATCTTCTGCACCTCGCTCCACTGCCGCGCCAGCGTGGGCGAGGTGATGGTCGCGCTAAGGAAGTAGATCCCAGTGCCGTCCTTGGTGGACTGCACCTTGTTGCGGAACTCCTCGGCAAATTCCTGCCACTCGCGATTCTCGCCGCGATACATGGCGTGCTGCGAGCGATCGGGATCGTACATCTCCAGCAGCGTTCCCTGCGTATACGGATCGGAGCTGCCGCGGTTGTACTTGTGCTCGGGGTTGCCGTCAACCTTGATGGGCCTGAATTCGCTCGACTTCACGAGCAGCGGCACCGCGCCGGTCACAAACGGGTGCGCCGACGCAAAGTACATCGGCTTGCCCAGCACCAGGTCTTCAGGCGCTTTGACGTAGGGATAAATCGGCTCGTCGGGCTGCTTGGTGCAACCAGCCAAGCCGGCCAGCGCCATGGATGCGCCCATCAATTTGAGGAAGCCGCGGCGCGAAACCGGATCGACCCATTCCTGCGCTGAAGACGGAAACTCCTTTTCGACCGCAGCGCGAAACTCGGGCGTATCGGCCAGCTCGTCGAGCGACCGCCAGAATTTCTTGCCCTTGACGCCCTTCAGCTTCACGCGCACCTGGTCGAGCGTCATCGGCTCACCACCGTTCACGCCAGCTCGCGAACCGGTCACGTCTGCTGCCGCGAGTTTTGTATCAGGGTACGACTTCAGTCGTGCCGAGTCCGCCTCGCCAAAAGCCGGGGCTTTAGCCCCTGCGGCCTGCCGCTTGCTCACCTGCCCCATCCCCGCATTCGTATCGTTCTTCTTCATTTCGCTGCTCATCGGTGGCACACCTCGCAGCTCATCAGATCCTTCGGGGTGCGAATGTTGTATTGCTTCACCAGGAACAGGCCAAGATCCTCCTGGCTGGTGAACTTCTCATATTGAATGGGTGCGCTAACCGTCGCGCCAGTTGTCATTGAAACCGGCCTGAACAGGGCCTCAGGCTTGAGCGCTGCCTGCGCCGCCGGATTACCGCTGGGATCGCTCCGCGTGCAGCTCACGCTTTGCGCGGTCGGCACTCCCGTGGCATCGGGAACCGCCGCGCACCACACCGGCTTGTCGTCGGCCGGCTTCTGCCAATCCATGTTGTAAATCTCGCTGGTTGGCCGCAGATTCTTGGCCGGGTTGCGATGGCAGTCCAAGCACCACTCCATCTGCAGCGTGTTCTGCGCGTACATCAGCGGCATCTCGTCGACCTTGCCGTGACAGCTCTCGCAGCCAATGCCCTTGTTGACGTGGATTTCGTGGCTGAAGTAGACGAAGTCGGGCAGGTCGTGAACCTTGATCCAGCGAATCGACTGGCCCGTGTACCAGCTGTCGCGCACCGGCTCAAGCAGCTGCGCGTTGGTCCAGATCTGCGCGTGGCAGTTCATGCAGGTGCGGGTCGGGGGGATGCCGGCGTAGCTGGACTTCTCAACCGTGGTGTGACAGTACTGGCACTGCAGGCCGAGACCCTGAACGTGGTGCTTGTGGCTGAACGGAACCGGCTGGTCGGGTCGCTGGCCCTGCCGCGTTACCCAGGGGGAGCGCTGGAGTTGATCGAGCGTGACCCCCAATGCGATCACAATCAGCCCCGTCAACACCAAGCTCATGCGTGCCAAGGCGTTGGAGCTGCGGTCGAAGATTTGCGGCATCGATTGTACCCTGCTTGGATTTCGTGTCTGGATGCGGCCGCGTGTGCCGGCGGTCACACAGGTTATGTACAACTAGCGATTACGAGCAAATTACAACGGGAAGGCGGGAAGCCCGAAAG
>DATJSB010000174.1:0-6345 GCA_035504315.1 Occallatibacter sp. | reverse complement strand
GCAGCAGGCGGGTTCACCGCCGTCGCCGCGATGCCAAATACCACGCCGGTGAACGACTCGGTTGAGATCACCCGCTGGATGCAGACGCCCGAGCGCGGCGCGCAGGTCCGCGTCTTTCCGATTGCCGCGGCCACGCGCGGGTCAAAAGGCGAAACGATTACCGACTACGCTGCCCTCAAGTCCGCGGGCGCCGTCGCCGTCACCGACGATGGCCGTCCGATTCTGAAAGACGGCATCATGCGCGAATGCCTTGCCGCCGCGGCGCGCGTGGGACTCACCGTAATCCAACACGCCGAGGACACGCGCCTCACCCAATTCGCAAATGGGGCCGCCAGCATGAACCTCGGCCCGGTTTCGTTCCGGCTCGGCCTGCGCGGCATGCCTGCTGAAGCTGAGTCCGCTCTCGTCGAGCGCGATATCCGTCTCGTAACCGAGTTGCGTGACGCTCATCCGCACCTGCACGTGGCGCATACTTCAACCGCTGCCGCAGTCGCTGCCGTTCGCCAGGCGCGGCGCAACGGATTGCGCGTGACCTGCGAGGTTGCGCCGCATCATTTTCTGCTCACCGAAGAGCACGTGGGCCTCTACAACACCCATGCCAAAATGAATCCGCCGCTGCGCTCGGTCGCCGATCGCGATGCCATGATCGAGGCCCTGCTCGACGGCGTAGTGGACGCCATCGCCACCGATCACGCGCCCCACGCCATGCACGAGAAAGAAGTTGAATTCGATCTTGCACCCAACGGCATCACCGGCCTTGAAACCGCGCTCGGACTTTCGCTGCGCTGGCTGCACAAGGAGTGGCGCATGCCGCTGGGACGCGTCGTGAACCTGATGAGCGCGCAGCCCGCCGCGCTGCTCGGACTCAAGGGCCGCGGCACGCTTGCCGTTGGCAGCTATGGCGACGCGGTGATTTTCGACCCCAGGGCAGAGTGGACTTACCACGCAACCGAGTCAAAATCGAAGGCCAAAAACACGCCCTTCGACGGCTGGGCCATGCTGGGCAAAGTTCACTACACCATTGCCGAAGGCCGCATTGCGTACGCCATTGCAATCCAGCAGTAGCGCCAGTCTCCAGACCCGCCGACGAGACCGCCAAAAAAAACTTCGGCCCGCAATCGTCACAGATCGCGGGCCGAAGTGTTTTTGCTAACTCCGCTGCTTCACCGCAGATCGAACCGGTCCGCGTTCATCACCTTGGTCCACGCGGCCGCAAAGTCTGCAACGAACTTTCCCTCCGCGTCGCTGCTTGCATACACCTCGGCCAGCGCGCGGAGCTGCGAGTTCGACCCGAAGACCAGGTCCGCCACGGTCGCAGTCCACTTCAGCTCGCCCGTCTTGCGGTCGCGCCCTTCCAGCACGCCCTCGGTCGCTGACTTCTCCCATTTCGTGCCCATGTCCAGCAGGTTCACAAAGAAGTCGTTGGTCAGCGTCTCAGGCCGCTTGGTAAACACGCCATGCTGCGAGTGCCCGTAGTTCGCGCCCAGCGCGCGCATGCCCCCGACGAGCGCCGTCATCTCCGGCGCGGTCAACGTGAGCAGTTGCGCCTTGTCGAGCAGCAGATTCGCCTGGTAGCTCTCGAGCCCGTCGCAAACATAGTTGCGGAAGCCGTCGGCCTTCGGCTCGAGCAACGCAAACGATTCTACGTCTGTCTGATTCTGCCGGGCGTCGGTCCGGCCCGGCGCAAACGCAACCTTTATCTTGTGCCCGGCCTTCTTAGCCGCAGCCTCAATCGCAGCCGAGCCCCCCAGCACAATCAAGTCAGCCAGCGAAATCTTCTTGGCGCCCTTCGAGCTCCCATTTCCACTGGCGTGCGCAGCGTTGAACTCCTTCCGGATGCGTTCAAGCTTGGCCAGCACCTTCTGGAGTTCCGCCGGCTGGTTCACCTCCCAGTTTTTCTGCGGAGCAAGCCTGATCCGCGCACCATTGGCGCCGCCGCGCTTGTCGCTGCCGCGGAAGCTCGCCGCCGAAGCCCACGCCGTCGTCACCAGTTGCGAGATCGACAGCCCCGAAGCCAGAACCTTTGCCTTCAGTTCTTCCACTTCTTTCGCATTCACCAGCTTGTGATCCACGGCCGGAACCGGATCCTGCCAGATCAGCTCTTCCTTTGGCACCAGCTTGCCCAAGTACCGCGAGCGCGGGCCCATGTCGCGATGCGTCAGCTTGAACCACGCGCGCGCAAACGCATCGGCCAACTCATTCGGATGCTCAAGGAAACGCCGCGAAATCTTCTCGTACGCCGGGTCGAATCGGAGCGAGAGATCGGTGGTCAGCATGGTGGGTTTCCGGAGCTTGCTCGAGTCGAACGGGTCGGGCACCATGTCGTCGGCCGCCACTTCGCCCTTGGGCTGCCATTGGTGCGCGCCTGCCGGGCTCTTGGTCAGCTCCCACTCAAACTTGAACATGTTGTCGAAGAAATCGTTGTTCCACTTGGTTGGAGTTGAAGTCCAGATCACTTCAAGCCCGCTGCCGATGGCGTCTTCGCCCTTGCCGCTCTTGAAGTCGCTCCTCCAGCCCAGCCCCATCTCCTCGACAGGCGCGGCCTCCGGCTCTGCGCCCACGTGGGTCGCCGGCCCCGCGCCGTGTGTCTTGCCGAATGTGTGTCCGCCGGCAATCAGGGCCACCGTCTCTTCGTCGTTCATTGCCATGCGCGCAAAAGTCTCGCGAATGTCGCGCGCCGCTGCCACCGGGTCGGGATTCCCGTTCGGCCCCTCCGGGTTTACGTAGATCAAGCCCATCTGTACAGCGGCCAGCGGATTGGCCAGATCGCGGTCGCCACTGTAGCGCTGGTCGCCGAGCCATGTGGCCTCAGGACCCCAAGCCACATCGAGCTCCGGCTCCCAGATGTCGGCGCGGCCGCCACCAAAACCGAACGTCTTGAACCCCATTGACTCCAGCGCCACGTTGCCGGCCAGGATCATCAGATCGGCCCACGAAATCCTCTTGCCGTACTTCTGCTTGACAGGCCACAACAGCCTCCGCGCCTTGTCGAGGTTCACGTTGTCGGGCCAGCTGTTCAGCGGGGCAAACCGCTGCGAGCCCCGGCCTCCGCCGCCGCGTCCATCATGAATCCGGTAGGTGCCCGCCGAGTGCCATGCCATGCGGATGAACAGCCCTCCGTAGTGGCCAAAATCCGCCGGCCACCAATCCTGCGATTCAGTCATCAGCGCATGCAGGTCTTTAACCACGGCGTCGAGATCGAGGGTCTTGAACTCTTTGGCGTAGTTAAACTCCTCGTCCATGGGGTTCGACAATGACGATTGCTGATGAAGAATGGCCAGGTTCAACTGCTTGGGCCACCAGTCCTGGTTGCCCTTTGTCCCGCCCGTGGTGTGCTCAAGCATGACGCCCGAAAATGGGCACTTCGATTCAGTAGACATAATTCCTCCTATCTTTCCTGGAACTCTAAAAGCCAGCCTGTTCAGTATAGGAGCCTCACGCGGGGCCGAACGAGAGAACCTGTCAATGGCGTCAATAGCTAAAGGCAATCATGCGCTGAACTGACCCTTGACAACCGATCTCTGCTCGCGGATCTCTTACAATCGTTGCGTGCCGCCTTCAACCCAGCTTCAAATCCCAATGCGCGCTCTGCTCGCCGGCGGGCGCCGCAAAGAGCCGGCCATCATCCAGTTAATCCGCACGCTGGTTCTTGCTGAGTCACCCTCCGACACGCCTGCAGCCGTCAACGCCTGCATGGAGCTCGCCGCCGCCCACGCGAAGTCTCTCGGAGCCCGGGTCAAGCTCCACAGGCCTCCCAAAGGCCTCAACTTCGGCGTCGCTCTCGAAGCTCGATTTGGTCCTCGCTTTCGCGCGAAACAAAGCCTCAAGCCCCTGCTTCTGCTCGGCCATCTCGATACCGTCTGGCCGCTCGGCACCCTCAAATCCATGCCTATCCTTGCTTCTGGCGGCCGCCTTTACGGCCCCGGAGCGCTCGACATGAAAACAGGCGTGGCCATGGGGCTGACGGCCATCGAGATTCTCATTGAAGCCGGCGCTCTGAATCGCGAAATCATCGTTCTGCTTAACCCCGACGAGGAAGTGGGCAGCACCTTTTCCCGCGCCATTACCGAGCGCCTCGCGCAAGAATGCTCCGCCGTCTATGTCCTCGAGCCGGCCCAGGGTTTGGCCTACAAAACCTCACGCAAGGGAACAGGCGACTGGCGCATCGATATCAAAGGCATCGCCGCCCACGCCGGGGTCGACTTCAAGAAGGGCGCAAGCGCCATTCGCGAGCTGGCCCGCGTGGTTGAAACCGTCAGCGGCTGGACCGATCTCAGCCGCGGGCTAACGGTGAGCGTGGGCGTAGCCGGTGGCGGGTCGAAGACCAACGTGATTCCCGCCGAGGCCTTTGCCGAGGTCGACGTTCGCATCGTCCGCAAGCCCCAGGGCGCGCGCATCGAGCGCAAGTTCGCGGCTCTCAAGGCCCGCGATCCACGCTGCGCGCTCACCATTGCCGGCGGCATGAACCGCCCGCCCATGGAGAGAACCCGCGGCACCGTGCGTCTCTTTATTAAAGCCAAAGCCCTTGCCGCCGAACTGGGATTCGCGCTTGAAGAAGCGGCTACGGGAGGCGCTTCAGACGGAAATTTCACTTCGGCACTTGGTATTCCGACGCTCGACGGCATGGGCGCCGTGGGCGAGGGCGCGCATGCAGCGCATGAGTCGGTTCTGATTGAGCACCTTGCGCCCCGCACCGCGCTGCTGGCCGGAATGTTGATCGAAGATTGCTGATTTGAGGCGGTCCGGCCTGATAAACTCCCGTGGAGTAGAGAATCGAAGATAAGTGCGGCGCAGATCTGAGCGCCTGCTCGCAAGCCATGCCGCACCACTGAGGCCTCTGAGTTTGGCGAGCGTATTCGAGAATCCCAGTTACCCGTTGGAGAGCAACGAAATCATGAGATGCATTGCCTTGTTCTTAAGCGCAGCGGTAATGGCTGCCGCTGCGAGCGCCCAAACCTCCGCACCTGCAAAGACTGCTACCAAGCCGGCGGCGACTGCTACCAAAACCGGCTCGACCACTTCAAAGAGCACGGCCGGCACTTCCGCCGATTGGTGGCTTAGGCTGCCGGCCGGAATTCCGCGAGTGCACGGCTACATCAAGCCCGATTTTGCGCTGCGCTACGAAGACATCAAGATCGGCACAGGACCCGAGGCCGAGCCGATGAAGATGTACCACGTGAACTACACGGGATACTTGGCGGCGACGGGCGAGAAGTTCGATTCGAACTCCGACCACCGGCCGCCGAAGAGGGACAAGGACGGCAAACCGGTGATGGGCCCCGACGGCAAGCCCGTGCTCGGCGATCCGGAGCCGCTGGTCTTCCCGCAGGGTTTTGGCCGTTTGATCCCTGGCTTCGACCAGGGATTTAACGGAATGAAGGTTGGCGGCAAGCGGCGCATCTTCATTCCCTGGCAGCTTGCCTACGGAATGCGCGACATTCCCGGCCACCCGCCCGACCACCCCGGAATACCAGCCAAGTCGAACTTGATCTTCGACGTTGAGCTGGTGGATGTGACCGATATGCCCAAGCCGCCAGCCCGTCCACAGATGCCGCCCCGGCCAAAGACTCCGCCGGCAGGCGTCAAGCCCGGCGCAGCCCCGGCTCCAGGCGCGGCTCCGACTGCGGGAGCGCCTCCCAAGCCGGCGACAACTGCTGCTCCGGCCACAGGCGCGCCAACTTCGGCTCCGGCAGCAACTCCGGCTCCCGCGTCGACTCCGGCGCCGCAAGCTCCGAGCAGCACGCCCAATTCGCCGAAGTAGGGTTGTCGGACGAATCTTTGAGCCTGTTATTAACTTTCCCGCAGGCAGCGTTCAGCCCCAGCGACCAAGACCTGTCGCTGGGGACCCCGTATTTGGGCCGCCTAAGCGAAAGTTAATAACAGGCTCTGCCGGCATTTCTCACAAACGGCGCGAAGGGGATATCCCCACCCCCCCATATCCGATACCCCCGCCCCCTGCCAAAAGTCTCTAAATCTATTGTTTTCAGTGCGATAGAGGGTAGACTTGGCGGCTAAGTCTATTGTTTTCAGGCGGTTAGGACCTGGTGGTCTGCCGAACTTCGGCCCCAAGAATCGCTATCTGCATTCAGAATAGAACGGGCAGGGGAATTAAACGGCAAAAGGAGAGGTAATTTAGGGCCTGTTAACACTACTGGGGTGGCTGGCGCCGGGAGCCAGTTTTTCTCAGTTCGAGGAGTGAGGAGTGACGCATACCGGGTGTCTGCTAGCGACGAGGGACGATGAAATGAGGAAAACTGGCCCCGGCCCGAAGGGTTGCGGCGCAAATCGTGCCATACGTCGTTCTCGCCCTCGACCTTGGAACCACCAAAGCCTTCGGGCTCGGCC
>DATJSB010000173.1:0-11103 GCA_035504315.1 Occallatibacter sp. | reverse complement strand
GGCGAGAACGACGTATGGCACGATTTCCACCCCAGCGACCAAGACCTGTCGCTGGGGACCCCGGATTTGCGCCGCAACCCTTCGGGCCGGGGCCAGTTTTCCTCATTTCATCGTCCCTCGTCGCTAGCAGACACCCGATATCCACCCCCTGAACTTTGTTCACGGGGACCCCGGGGTATGCGTCGCTCCTCATTCCTCGAACTGAGAAGAACTGGCTCCCGGCGCCAGCCACACCAGTAGTGTTAACAGGCCCTAGCCAGATCCACCGGCATGCCGACGCAGCAGTTTGCTCATTGTCTTCGATTAACAACAGGGCTATCCCCGTGGGCCTACGTTCAACAGTATCGAATTTCTATCGCGCGCCGGCTGCTCACGAAGGAAGACCTCTCGCTTTCCGACGTGGCTCATCGTTTGGGATTTTCGAGCCAGAGCCACTTCACAAACGCATTTCGATCCATAATGCGAACCACCCCGGGAGCATATCGAAAACGTCGTTAGAATCGGCAGATTAAAGGGGATTCTCGTGTTTCGTCAATCTCTGCCGATTGCGGGAAAATCGACCCGCGATGTATTCATTGCGTTGTCGCGGGTCGAATACAGGGTAGAAACATTCACGCTGGGAGCCGGGCGAATTCAGGCCGACCGGGACATTGCGTTTGAGGCATATAGAACAACCCCCTCCCGGTGACAGGGAGGGGGTTGTTGGAGCAGGAACGTGTTCTTTAGTCGTCCAGGTCGGCCTTGTCGGGTGCAGCTTTGTTGAAGTCGCTCGCCGGGCGAACCGTCTTCTCGCCGGGGAAGGGGACTACAAACCCGGTCGCCTCGTACCAGTTATAGTGCCTGACGGTGTCCGGGTCTTCGGAGTCGGGCATGTGATATTTACCGGCGAAGATCTCCGCTTTCTTCTTGAGCCAGCCAGCCTGCAGAGCCAGCACCTTGGGGTCCTTGGCCGGGAGCTGCAATTTGGCGGTAGTGCCGTCATCGAGCGCGATGTCATTCTGCACGTGGTTCCACGGCAGGAAGTTCGCCGCGGGCGGATTGTTGGTGAAGATCTCGTACATCGGCGATGCCACAAGGTCATTCTGGTTCATGGGCTTCAGACCGAGGATCTGCTCGATGGTGCGGGTAAAGTTGACCTGCGTGTAGAAAATGTGGTCTGCGACTGCCCCGGCACCGCTGCCATCGGAGTTGACCTGTTGCTTGACGTAGGGGCTGAGAATATAGCCAGGGCTGCGGTGACCGTCGACGTGGTCAACGCCGTCCTGCGCGTCGTCTTCTTCGACGAAGATTGCCGAAGAGGACCAGATGGAGCTGTGGCTGATGGCGTCGACAAACCGTCCGAGGGCCAGGTCGTTATCGGCCTCCATGGCTTGCGCGGCTGGAGGGCCGCCGGTGTGGTCGGAGCTGATCCACATGAATTCCAACTGGGGCACCGAACCGTTCTTGACGTCATTCTGGAAATCCTGATACCAGATATCGAAGCGGTACTGGTCGGGGATGCCCAGATCGAACTGCGGATAATGCTGGACCGCGTAGTTCATGACGTTCGGGAGCGGGGAGTACGAACCGACCGCGTTCTGATAGGTCAGGGTTATCTCGCCCGTGGCCCCAGGCGCTGCGCAGTCACTCGGCTGCGGCAATGCATAGTTTGGGTTTGACCCGAACGTCGTTGCATCGAAGCACTGGGAGTCGCGGTAGAACTGCTGCCAGCTCGGCTCGCAGCTTCCGGTATATTCCGTCGCGGTGCAACCCGGCACGTTGAAGGTATTCTCCTCGACGTACTCGCCGTAGATCTTCATCTTGAGGTGAGCTGCGGCCGCCACATCGAACAGGTGGCCCTTCTTCTGATAGGCAATTGCATCGCCGCCGTTGGAGGGATAGTCGCGGTCCCAGTCCGGCGACTGGATGTCGTCGGAGTAGGGCGCCATGGCCTGGAGGATCCAGTTGTGACCGTCGGCCGACTGCCGGCTCGGGTCGTAGAAGTTGTCAAAGAGCGGGAAGCGCTCGACCAGCGCGTGCGCGTTGGGCGAGACGTCGCCGTAGATCCCGGACGCGCCGAAGACCGCCAGGGAGGCGTCGCCATTGCCGGCGGCCACGTCGCCCAACATCTGATCGTAGGTACGATTTTCACGGATGATCACGAACACGTGCTTGATCTTCGACGAATCGCCGATCCTCGCCGGGATTGCAACCGGCTTGGTCCAGGGGTTGCCACCGCCGGCCGACATGATGTTTTGCGCCAGATCCCAGTGGTTGTTCTGGAAGACTTGCCTCGTCATCGCGTCCAGGGTCGAGCGATTCGGCACGGGGACGATGCTGACGATGCCAAGGTCCTGGTGGGTATTGAGGGCGGCCGGCGAGCCGTGCGCGGTCGTGGTTGAGTTTTCGGGCGGAGTGTTCTGGAAGCCCGTGGTGCCGATGCCCTTGTCGTCAGCAACGACCAACGCGTTGTCCGTCGCGTCAAGCACAATCGAGCTCGGCGCATATCCGACCGGGATCATGCCCATGACCGAGCTTTGGTCATTTTGCTGCCCCCAGCCTAGCTGCCCCCAGCCTTGTTGCCGCCAGCCTTGGCGGAGATCAACGACGGCGACCGCGTTAGCGTTGTAGAGCGCGACGTAGGCGATGTTGTTTTTGGCATCCACGGCGATCGAGTTGGGGCCCGCGCCGTAAGCCGGTTTCCAGTCGCCGGGCACGCTGATTGGAAGCCCAACATCGATCTTCCCTACCTCCTGGTTCATGGTGGTGTCAATCACCGAGATGCTGTCGTCATAGGTATTGGCAACCAGCAGGTACTTTCCGTAGAACGCCATGCCCGTCGGGTGATGGCCGACGTTGATAGTGCCGGTGACCGTAAACGTGGACAAGTTGACCACAGAAATGGTGCCGGTGGCCGTGGTGCCCGTGGGATACTCGGCGACGACATTGGTGCCGTCGGAGTAGAGCTGGAAGTCGTTGGGGTTAGCAACCCGGCCGGCTTCATTGGAGACGTAGGCGGTTTTGCCGTCCGCGGAGATCACGACGCTGTGCGGGACGTTGCCGACGCGGATATACTTAGCCAGCGTATTCGAGCTCAAGCTGATCATGCCCAGCTCGTCGCTGGCATCCAGCACGACGTAAGCGGTCGAGTTATCCGGCGAGACTGCAAGGCCGAGTGGATAGGAAGTGGTACCGGAGTAGGGAACGCCGCAGGGAATCGCAAAGCTGCCTGAGGTCCCGACGGGGCCGGGGATCGTAACGCCGGTCCCTGGCATGGTGACGGTCTGATTGCAATTGACGGCGTTAAGCACCGGTTCCGAAGCACCGAATGCGGGGAAGTTGACGATGGTGGCGTCCAGCGGAAGACTGATGTGAGCGACGTCCGATGTGACCAAGCCTGTGGTCGTACTGACGTTGACGTAGGCAACATAGCTGTTGTCCTGGCTGAACAGCAGGTGCGCGCCATCGGATGTGTAGGTGATTCCGTTGGCGCTGCCGGTAGAGGAGCTGCCGTACTTGACATTCTGCAGGACCGCGCCAGTCTGGGTGTTGAAGATGGTGACGGCGTGTGGCGCGCCCATTTGCAGGACGGCGGCAGTGTGATTACCGAGGGGGTTGAGCGCGACGGCCTTAGCGCGGGTCGTGGTACCGAGGTAGACCTGGGTGCCGGCGGGCGTGATGATTGTGCCATCGCTGACGACCCAGGGGTTGGGCAAGGTTGACGGGTAGTCGGGGCCCTGCGACCCGCTCAGGTTCTCACCGGGAGTGTACGTCGGGAACTGTACGGACTGCGCGAGCGCCGGAATGCTTAACGCCGCCGCCAGCAGGATGGCGAGTGGACGCAGCAGGTTAATCGTAGAATAGTTCTGAGAAGCTGTTCGGAACATGAGGGGGTCTCCTTCTTCGGTTAGCTTCATCACGCGACCGGGAATCGGCCACGCGACACAAAAGATATGGAACAGCGGGTGTTCTTTCGTCGATTGCAGGAGATGGCGCACAGGTGAAGCAGCGCCAACGGGCCAAGTCTAGAACCGTGAAAAGGACGCCAGCATGACACGAAGATTACGTTTTTGTAATCCGATGCCGGTGCCTCGACGTGCTTGTAACGCGGCTGCACGGCCGGCCATCGAGTTTCCTCAGAGATCGCAACATTTTCGGTTCTCGACGATCCTCGCTTTCGAAAAAATCGCCGGACCCACGCCGATCGATATTTGATGAAACCTTCATTAGAACGTGATCTGCATATAACAACTACGGATTACAAAATTGTCATAGTATCCGAGTTGACCTTCGGGATCGTCTCGGGGTCGGGTCGACGCAGAGACGTCATTGAGCGCGATCGAACCTCGCACACACGGCAACGTTTGAAAGCCCGCTGCTTATGAAGCCGAATTGGTTCTCCGCCTGCAGCCGGAAACGAGGACATGTGTTTCCAACTGTCACAAATTGAATATTCGGATTGCTGTTCCGATGCACGCAACGAGCGGCGGCATCGTGCGGAATCCTCCTATTCGCTCGCGAATCCGTTTTTTCTTGGGAGCACTATGCGTTGCAGGATGAAGCAAGGTCTGTTCGCCAGGAGTTCTTCGATGTTTCGAAGCATTTGCGCTTCAATCGGATGCTGCGTGACGTTTTCTCTAACCAATATTTGCTTTGCGCAGGTTGATCGCAGCGCGTTGAATGGCACCGTCACCGATGCCTCAGGCCGGATACTGCCTGAGACGCACATCACGGCAGTGCAGAACTCGACCGAACTGCGGCGGGAAACAGTGTCGGACCAAACCGGTAACTACGATATGCCCGAGTTGCCGGTGGGTACTTACACGATCACCTTCGACCACCGGGGCTTCAGGAAGCTCGAGTTTGTCGATGTGGAGCAGGTGATCGGAAGAACTCATACGCTTAACGCGACGCTTCAGGTAGCTGGCAGCGAAGAGCGCGTCAACGTCTCGTCCGCTTCGGCGCTAATGGACCATAACACCAGCGCAGTGACCGGCTTGATCGAGAAAACGCAGGCGGAAGAATTGCCGCTCAATGGCCGCGACTGGTCGGCGCTGACGGCCTTCGTCCCCGGCGCAATCGACACTGGCGGCAGCAACCAGCGGACGATTCGCTTTGCCGGACGCGGCCTCGACGACAGCAATTTTACCTACGACGGCGTCGATGCCACCAACATCGTGAATCAGACACAGCGCCAATGGGTGCGGCTCGCCATTCCGCTGGACGCGATCCAGGAATTCCGCGTCGACACGCTGATGGCAACCGCAGAGGAAGGCGCGACGGGCGGCGCCCAATTGAATGTTTCCTCGCCCTCGGGCACCAATCGTTTCCACGGACGCCTCTTCGAGTATTTACGCAACGATTTCTTTGACGCCTCGCTGCCTACCTGGGCCTCCTCGCTCATCTGGGCCTCCAACGGCGAAGGCCAACTGCCGGAACCTAAGCAGCCGCTTCGCCTGAATCAGTTCGGGGGATCGCTGGGCGGTCCCATTGTGCGCGACAAGACGTTTTTCTTTCTCGCTTCAGAAGCCTACCGGCAGAACTGGGGCTATCCGGTAAGCGGCGACGTGCCGAGCGCGGCGCTCATTGCTACAGTTCCCACCTCCTCGCCGGTCTACGCAATCATGAAAGGGTTCCCCGGAGCCGGTCCAAGAACAATTGTGACGCCCTGGTCGTCAGCCAACGACCCGGGCGACGCGGACGCAGCGGACTATGACCTGGTTACCTGCTACTGCACGCAGGTGGTCAACGAAGGCTCGGCCATGATGCGTCTCGACCAGCATTTCACGGCCAAGACCACCGGTTTCATGCGCTTTAATTACGACCGGTCAGTGAATACGCAGCCGCTTTCGGCTGCCGCGACTGACCTGCAGCAGAAGGTCTCCGCCCCGGTCAATGGCGAGTTCGAGTTGTTGCATGTTTTCAATCCTCACCTCGTGAACGAGGCCATGGCAGGCTTCAATCGCTCCACCGACAACCAGTACAACTCGAGTAACTCCGGGATCATTTATCAGGTTGCGGTTTCGGGGGGGCCCGGTCCGGGATTTGTCACTGAGAATTACAAGTACACCAGCGTCTACGTAGGCAACTCATTTTCGGGCGTCGATAACCTGACCTGGGCTCATGGCCGGCAAACCTTCAAGGCCGGAGTAGAGTTCCGCCACATTCAAATGAACCAGGAATACGGGGAGCACGGAAAGCTGACGTTTTCCAATGTAGTCAATCTCGCAGACGATGTAGTGAAGAAAGCCAGCCTGAGCGGTGCCTTGCCGGTCAACCACCTGCGCAAAAACGATTACTTCGTCTACGCGCAGGACGAGTTCAAATTGCGGCCCAGTCTCACGTTGAACCTTGGTTTGCGCTACACCATCTTCGATCTCTTCCACGAGGCCAACGGGTTAGCCAATCCCTTCGATTTTGCCACCTGCGGGGCGCAGGGATTCTGCGGCGTGGGCGCCAGCTTCGGCCGGCAGAACTACGGCGATGTCGATCCCCGGGTGGCCTTTGCGTGGACGCCGCCGAAGGGCAGCCAGACGGTTTTCCGGGGTGGATTCGGCATGTACCACGAAGACGGACAGTTGGACGATCAGAATCTGCCCGCAAAGAATGAGGTGCCTTCCTATTCGGCGACAGGCAGTTCCGAGTCACCGATCTCCTATTCCGGAGCCGGCAATTCCGGAGTCAGCAGCTGCCCTGGTCCAATTGTTGTCACCGGAACCACCAACTGCGGATTCGGCGCCGGAACCCTCTCACCGAATGCCGAACAGCGGAACCGCAAAGACACGTATGTTGAGCAGTGGAGTTTCTCGGCCCAGCGGGAGCTGCCGGGGAACTTCGTGGGTACCGTCTCCTACCTGGGCAGCCACGGCGTACATCTGCTGGAAACCAGTGTGGTGAACCTGCTCGAGCCGGACCCGAGCATCCCGAATAGTGCGAGCAACCCCTCCACGTGGGTTGCACAATATCCTGCCTTTGCTCCCGCCATCGGCTGGCGCGGCTCAGTGGGCATGAGCACCTACAACGGTCTCTCCGTGGCAATGCGGCGACCGATCACGCGGGGCCTCCTGGTGACCGCCAATTACATGTGGTCGCACGAGATCGACAACGGCTCCAACGGCAGCGGCGACGGTGACGAGGTGGATCCGCAGGATGCGTTTTGTCAAGCCTGCGATACCGCCAGCGGCGCCTGGGACGCTCGCCACGTAGTCAATGGCAATGCGGTCTATCGGCTCCCTTTTGGCCTGGGCAAGCCCATGCTGAACCAGCGCGGCATTGCCAGCGCCATTGCGGGCGATTGGCAACTGACGACGAATGCTGTGGCCCGCACCGGATTCCCGGTGAATGTGCTGATGCCTTCGACCTACATCGCGCCGGATGGGAACTCCGGCACAGAACGTCCCGACCTAGTTCCTGGCGTCTCGCTCACTCCGCCGGGAGGCAGAACGGTGGCGCAATGGATCAACCCAGCGGCGTTCACTACCCCGGTCATCACCGCAACCAAATGGTACGGAGACGCGCCGCGTGACGTGGTTCGCGGACCGGGCACCTGGCAGATCGATATGGGCGTGGCCAAGACATTCAACTTTACCGAGCGCACGCAGCTCGAATTCCGGTCGGAGTTCTACAACATCTTCAATCACCCACAGTTGGGTCAGCCGCAGGCTACATGTAACCTTTCATCTTCAAACCCTACGGGCTGTCCAACCGGGTTCGGCAGCATCATCAATACAGTGAACACGAGCGTATCGCCGATCACACCGGTAGGATCGGGAACCCCGCGCGAAATGCAATTCGCGCTGCGGCTTCAATTCTGAGACCTGCGAACAGACTCAACGCGCCGGTCGGAGAAGCCGCCGCGCTGGTCAGGATCGAATTGCGAATGAGAAAGAGCGGCAAATTGACAAACACCTTGGTGCAAATCTTGCTGAACGCCCTCGACCTCGCGGCAAAACGGAATTGGTCATGAAGATCCTGGTTATCGAAGATGAAGTGAAGACCGCCAAGTTCCTGAAAAAGGGACTGAGCGAAGCCGGTTATGTGGTCGACGTTGCAACCGACGGCCTGGAAGGCCTGCATCTGGCCGTGGAAGTCGATTTCGACCTCATCGTTTTGGATGTTATGCTCCCCGGTCTGGAAGGATGGCAGGTGCTGGCGCGCTTGCGCGAGACCGAGCAGAAGGCGCTAGTCCTGATGCTTACGGCGCGCGACGCTGTGCACGAACGCGTGCGTGGGTTCGAGTTGGGAGCCGACGACTACCTGGTAAAGCCGTTCGCATTCTCCGAACTCCTGGCCCGGGTCCGCTCACTGTTGCGCCGCTCAACACCGCGCCCGCAGGAGACCCTGCGCATGGCCGACCTGGAGATCGATCTGCTGCGCCACCGCGCGACCCGTGCCGGCCAGAGGCTCGAACTCACTTCGAAGGAATTCCTGTTACTCACCCTGCTGGCGCGGCGTGCCGGCGAAGTGCTGTCGCGCACGCTGATCGCCGAGTCGGTGTGGGATATGAACTTCGACAGTGATACGAACGTCGTGGATGTGAATGTGCGCAGGCTGCGAAGCAAGGTGGATGACCCCTTCACCTTAAAGCTGATTCACACGGTGCGCGGCGCCGGCTATGTCTTCGAAACCGAACCGTAGTACGGAGGCCATCCCTCGCTTGCGCCGGACTCTGGCATTCCGGCTAACGGCTGCGTACTCGACCGCAGGCCTGTTACTCGTGCTGCTGGCCACGGCCAGTCTCTACATCGTCCTGAGGGCCGAACTGGACAGAAGCACGGAGCTGTTCCTTGCCGACAAGATCCACGTACTGCGCACCATGCTGCGGGAACGGCCGGATGACGAGGATGCGCTGCGGGAAGAGATTGAACTGGAATCTGCGGCGCGCCAATACCAGCAGTTTTACATTCGTCTTATCGATGAGCACGGTGAGCCAATACTTACGACGCCCGGCATGGCCGAACAGGTCGATCTTGCGGAGCTCGCGAACCGAACCCGCAGCCGCTCCGAGCATTCGATTGCGATGGCGGGCAAACATGGGCGGCCGTTCCGTGTCGCCAGCGCTACGGCTGCCGTCGGAACGCCGCCCACTCAAAGCGACACGGTTCAAATCGCCATCGACGTCTCGCAGGAAGAGAAGCTGCTGGCGCGCTATCGGCTGTGGTTCTGGGGAATTATGCTGGCGACGTCGGTTCTCTTCCCGCTGCTGGGATACCGGATTGCGCGGCACGGCATTCGGCCCGTCGAAGAGATCGCCGCAACCGCACGGAGAATCACCTCAATGAATCTGCGCGAGCGGATCAGGTCGGAAGGCTATCCCTCGGAACTTGCGTCGCTGGCCGGGACCTTCAATGAGATGCTGGACCGGCTCGAAGAATCCTTCGAACGCATTTCAAGATTCTCGGCGGACATTGCGCACGATCTGCGCACGCCGGTCAACAACATCCGCGGAGAAGCCGAAGTGGCTCTCGCCCGCTCACGGACGATCGACGAGTACCGCGACGTGCTGGAGTCTTCTCTTGAAGAAGCAGTCCGGCTTTCCGAACTGATCGGCAATCTGCTGTTTCTAGCCCGCGCTGAGAGCCCCTTAACCGAGCTACATCGCGAGAACGTGAACATCGGCGAGTTGCTGACAACGGTTTGCGACTACTACGAAGCCTCTGCGACCGACGCAGGAATATCCATTGTTGTGAACGATGGGGCTGAGCCGCTCAGCGCGGAACTGGATCGCTCATTGATGCTGCGGGCGGTGAGCAACCTGGTGTCGAACGCCCTGGCCCACACGCCGCCCGACGGATCAGTAGTATTGGGGGCCAACGCCGACTCTTCCACGATTCGCATCGAAGTATCCGATACCGGCGCCGGGATTCCGGCGGAAGCTCTGCCGAGGGTTTTCGATCGCTTCTTCCGTGTCGACTCGTCGCGTTCGCAGGGTTCGGGAGGGACCGGCCTGGGGTTGGCAATCGTGAAGAGCATTGCGCTGCTCCACGACGGCGATGTGGAGATATCAAGCCAACCGGGAAAAGGCACTCGGGTTACGCTCCACATTCCGGTTCTCAAGATGGCAACAGTGTAATCTTCGCGCCATGGTGGCGTCAGTGTTACGCCGCTATCTTTGCTGCGACGGCTTTCCAGCCCGGGTGCTGCCAGATTACAGCCCCCCTTCTGAGTGAGCGCAGATGATACGCGCTTGCTCACAAACCGACTCCTCAACAAACCGGAACGTGGCTTATGCAATTCAAGATGCTGCTTAAACCCTCGGCAGGGTTGCTTGTGCTGCTATTGACGCAAGTTCCCGTGGATGCGAACGGGACGCACGCTTCCTACATCACGCACTACAGCGGACCGCAGTACTTCGGCTACATATCCAGCAACCCCGCGATGAACCAGCAACTTCACCTTCTCGGTGACTTCTTCAACGCGGTCGAGAACAAAACGCTTCCGAAACTGGGGGGTGTTTTCTTCGTCGAGGGCGGCTACCAGAACCTCCTTAGTCAGCATTTCTCACAAACGGCACGAAGGGCATATCCCCACCCCCCATATCCGATACCCCCGCCCCCCTGCGAAAAATCTCTAAATCTATTGTTTTCATTGCGATAGAGGGTAGACTTGGCGGCCAGGTCTATTGTTTTCAGTCGGTTAGGATCTGCTGGTCTGCCGAACTTCGGCCCGAAGAATCGCTATCGGCATTCAGAATAGAATGGGCAGGGGAATTAAACGGTAAAAAGGAGAGGCAATTTAAGTCATTTTGAATGAGGACGATAGAGGAGGAAGGCGGCAGCCTGGCGGTTGACCGCGAGTACATTTAGAGCGGCATGTGTGAAATGCGTGCCAGTCTCCTGCCTGGCGATCCAGATACGACACTGCGGGCGAACTTTATCGGTGATGATGACCATCCGGCTTACTCCGATGCACAAATCAGCGAGGCCGTGGTCGCCGACTCGAATGATGAACAGCGGAGGAGCATCACAGAATTGCTACCGGCCAGGCTTGTCGGCGCGGAAGTCGTCATGAACTGAAAGACCTGGGCCGTGAGCGGAAGGGTGTCTCACAAGTAGTTACTGACGGGTGGCCGGTAATTCGACCGCAATTTGCACACTGGCTCGCGCAATGGACCGATACAGCACG
>DATJSB010000172.1:0-23540 GCA_035504315.1 Occallatibacter sp. | reverse complement strand
TCGGACATCTGAAGAACGAACACCGACTGGAACGTAATCGGCTAAGAGGCACTTACGGTGACGCGATTCACGCGATGCTGGCAGCCGCGGCGATGAACCTCCACAAGCTCCTCGGAGCTTTTGGGCCCCATTTTCTGCGCGTGCTGCTGGGCATCTGGAGCCAACTCCGGCTTATCCCGGCGCCTATCGGCCCGCCGATGTCGTCGATCTCGATCTGAAATCGCTTTTTCAGGATCGACTACTTCTTTGTCGCGCGGTCAGGCAAATATTCCCAGATGCCCGGATCCTCAGAGCCGAGGACCCACGAACAGAATCCCTCCAGGCCGCGGTCCGCAGCCAGTTGATAGCGATCTTTGAAGGTGTGAACGTCGGTGTAGAAGATCCACTCGCGCATCTGATCGCGATAGAACCAGAAGAACTCGGTATGGTCGAAGGCGTCCCACTCGGGCTTGCCGCCAAAGGCGTTCGCAAGCTGGAGCGCGTCGGGAGTGCTGATGTAGTCGGCAGTGGGATTGGGCTTGAAGTCGCCGGTGGTCTTGTCTTCAATGGGCGCGCCGGTGTACCAGTGATAGCCGTAAAGGGGGATGCCGAGCGATAGCTTTTCCTTAGGTACAAATTGCAACGCGTAATCGAGGTTGTCCGTGGTCCACTGCCAGCCGGCGACGGGGCCGGGCTCGGTCCAGCGGGTCTGCTGGTCATAGGTCATCAGGCAGATGAGGTCAACGGATTTGGAGAGCGCGGTCAGGTCGTAGGCGCCGCGCCAGTCAGTGTAGATCCACTTGGCAAAACCGCCCTTGCCGGGATAGCCCGGCGCGTTGGGCACGGTGGCGATGGAGAGTTGAAGACCGGCTTTGTGAAGGACGTCGGCGGTGCGCGCCACAAGCGCGGACAGGTTGTCGCGGTCGAGGTAGTCGACGTTCTCGAGATCGTACTGAAATCCGGCATAGCCGTGGAGCTTGGCTTCGCGGAGCAGGGCGTCGTTCAGATGCTCCTGGGCCTCGACGCTCGTGGCCAGCGAGTGGAACTTCTTCTTGTTGAAGAGCGCCACGATGGGCACGACAGGTAGGCCCTCGCGATGCGCCTGGTCGAGCACGGTGGGGTTCGGCGCGCCGGTGACCAGGCCGTTTTCGTCCACTTGGTACCAGGTGGGAACGAGGAGGTCGATCTTGCCGGAGTGAGCGAGAAAGGACCGGATGGACTCGGGGCTGTCGGTCAAGTAAAAGAGAGCGACGGGCGCGGCCGAGGCGGTCGCGCAAATGGCAAAAAGGGCGAAGAGGAGAACCAAGATTCGACGCATTGGAAACCGCCTGGAGATTAGCGCTGCTCGACAGCGGGTCGCGCAGTGCGTATTTGAAGGGCGACAACGAAAGGATAACTGACTCAGGCCCGGGTAGAAAGCGCTGGTGAGAAAGGCTATTCTGATCGCAATATGTTTGGGCGAAGGCTGGTGAAAGCATTTCGCTGGTTATTTGATTCGCGCTACGGCCCAAAGGGCCGGCTTGTGGCGCGATGGATTTTTTTGCGCGCCCTCGCGCTCATCTATTTTTCGGCATTTCTTTCGCTCGTCTTCCAGATCAACGGGCTGATCGGCCCCCAGGGGGCAAGGCCGGCAGACCATTATCTTCGCGCCGTTGCTGAAGCGCTCGGCCCTCTGCGCTACTGGTTCGCGCCTACGCTCTTCTGGGTGTCTTCGAGCCAGACGATGTTGCTTGCCGTGACTTGGATCGGACTGATGGCATCGATCGTCGCGCTGGTAAACGTGTGGCCCAGTCTGAGTTTCTTCATCTGCTTTATCTGCTTCCTCTCGTTTGTGACCGCGACCGACGTCTTCTCGATGTACCAATCGGACGGCATGCTGCTTGAGGCGGGATTCATCGCCCTGTTTTTCGCGCCGCGCGGTCTTCTGCCGGGTTGGGGCGCCGATCATCCTTCATCGCGCATGAGCCTGTTCTTGCTGCTGTGGGAGTGGTTCCGCATCTATTTTGAGTCGGGCATGGTAAAGCTGCTCAGCGGCGATGTGGAGTGGCGCAACTTTACCGCCATGGACGAGTACTACCAGAACGGCCCGCTGCCAACCTGGATCGGATGGTACGTGGAGCACCTGCCGCATTGGTTCCACGCCGCAACCGTGGGCGCGACGCTGGGGTTGGAATTGGGGCTGGTATTTATGCTCTTCTTCCCGCGCCGCATTCGCCTGATCTGCTTTTTTATCGTCACCCCATGGGAATTGGGCGTGATCTTCACGGCGAATTACACTTTCCTGAATTACCTGGTGCTGTCGCTGGGGTTCCTGCTACTCGACGATCGGTTCGCGATGCGCTTTGTGCCGCTGCGATGGAGGCCGCTTGAGCCCGCGCCGGCTGTTGAACCAGAGCCGCAGGAGGAGCCGGCACTCTCAATTCTGCATGTGCGCGAAGCAGAGGAACCGAGCGGAAATGAGACGAAAGAGGCGCTGGTTGCCAGAGCACACGAATTGACTGAGGAGTCGGAAACGTGGCGATGGGTCAGAGTTGGACGGCGAACAATCGGCCTCACCGTGACTACGGTAATGTTGACCTGGATCGCGTTTGACACAACGATGGAGATGATTGGCATTCCAGTGCGCAGCTTGCCACTGCCGGTTGCGCCGATCAGGGCCCTTGAACCATTCAGAATCGCGAATCAGTACGGTCTGTTTGCGGTAATGACGCGAGGGCGATACGAGATTGAGTTTCAGGGTTCGAACGACGGCACGAACTGGACGCCCTATCCTTTCCGCTTCAAACCGCAGGCGCTGAATGAGGCTCCCGGGATTTACGCGCCGTATCAGCCGCGATTCGAGTGGAACCTGTGGTTCTCGTCGCTGGGAGACTGGCAGCAGAACGAATTTGTACCCGCGACTGAGGAGCGACTGCTGGTGAACAGCTCGGCGGTGCTTTCACTGTTCAGGCGCAACCCGTTCCCAAATTTTCCGCCTCGATATGTGAGAGCGGTGCTGTGGCAGTACTGGTTCACGACCATGGACGAGAAGCGGCAGACGGGCGACTGGTGGCGTCGCAAGTACATCGGCCTCTACGCGCCTGAGTTGACTCTGACACAGGACGGCGACTATGCGGTGGTTGAGTGGCCCGCGGAGTTGCCGCCTCACGACTGAGACTGGGAACAATAGACCCAGGGACCAAGGGAACTAGATAGACAGGGACTAAGGGCCAGGGATTTGAAATCAGAAAATGGTGTGTCGAGGAACTCGGCAGTGAGCCGCGCATGCGTAATTGGATCGGGCCCCAACGGTCTGGCTGCGGCCATCGTGCTGGCGCAGGCTGGTCTGGAAGTGGATGTGTTTGAGGCGCAGGCGGAGCCGGGAGGTGCGACACGCAGTCTGCCTCTCACATTGCCGGGGTTTGTGCACGATTTTGGATCGGCGGTTCATCCGCTGGCCGCGGGCTCTCCGTTTTTCTCCTCGCTTCCACTCGCCCGGCACGGCCTTGAGTGGATCCATGGTGACGCGCCCGTTGCCCATCCTCTGGATGATGGAACCGCAGTTGTGCTGGAGCGCGATTTGAGCCAGACGGAGCGGGCGCTCGGCACTGATGGCAAGGCTTGGCGAAGCCTGGTCGGCCCCGTCGCAGAGCATTGGAACGATTTCGCCGCGGACGCATTCGGCCCGCTGTTGCGCTTTCCGCGGCACCCATTTCTGATGGCAAAATTCGGGCTCACCGTGTTGCAACCGGCGCGGACGATTGCCGCGGGTTTCAGGAGCGAGCGGACGCGCGCCGTCTTTGCGGGGCTGGCGGGACACTCGTTCCTCACCTTCGACCGCCCCTTGAGCGGAACCATCGGCGTCATGTTTGGCGCTTCGGTTCATGGGCCAGGCTGGCCAATTCCGCGGGGCGGAGCCGGGGCAATCGCACAGGCACTGATTGGTTTATTCGCGTCTCTGGGCGGGTCGATGCACACATCGCTGCGCGTCGATGACGATATGTTTCGCGAGTTGGATCGGGAATACGAATTGAAGTTGTTTGACACCGATCCAAGGCAAATGGCGTCGATCGTGCAGGGACGGATGAATGCCAAATACCGAAACGCGTTTGCGCGATTTGAGCGTGCGCCGGGCGTATTCAAAGTGGATTATGCGTTGCGAGAGCCGGTGCCGTGGAAAGAGGCAGAATGCAGGCGCGCGATCACCGTCCACCTGGGCGGAAGTTTTGAAGATATCGCAGAGGCCGAGAGCGCGGTTGCGCAAGGGCGCGTGCCGGAGCGGCCATTTGTCCTGGCTGCTCAGCCCACTCTGTTTGATCCGTCGCGCGCGCCGGAAGGCAAGCACGTGTTATGGACTTATTGCCATGTGCCGAATGGTTCACGCGCGAATATGACGGAAAGAATCGATTCGCAGATCGAGCGGTTTGCGCCCGGGTTCCGCGATTGCGTCCTGGCGCGGCATGTTTCTTCGCCAGCGACTATGGAAAAGATGGATGCCAACCTTGCCGGAGGCGACATCGCGGGCGGAGCGCCATCGCTTCAGCAGATTCTGTTCAGGCCCACGCTGCATGCCTACGCAACCAGCGCCAGCGACATCTATCTTTGTTCGGCGTCAACGCCTCCCGGCGCAGGCGTGCACGGAATGTGCGGATACCATGCCGCGAAACTCGCGCTCAAGCGGATGAAATAATCGATTCATGACAGGAATCGATGAGAGGGAGTTGCACCAGCAGTTTGCCAGCGACAACTATGCGGGAATTTGTCCCGAGGCGTTGCAGGCGATAGTGGCCGCCAACCGCGGACACGCCACGGCGTACGGAGACGATCCGTGGACCGAGCGAGCAGCGGACGCCTTTCGCACATTGTTTGAAACCGATTGCGAAGTTTATTTCGTCTTCAACGGGACGGCGGCAAATTCGCTGGCGCTGGCTTCGCTCTGCCAGTCGTATCACAGCGTCATTTGCTGCGATCAGTCGCATGTCGAAACTGATGAATGCGGCGCGCCGGAGTTCTTCTCGAACGGATCGAAGCTGCTGGTGGCCCCGAGCGTCGACGGAAAGCTGACGCCCGCCGCGATTCACGAGCTTGCCACCAAGCGGAATGACATCCACTATCCCAAGCCGCGAGCGGTCACAGTCACGGAGCCGACCGAAACCGGGCGCGTGTACACAATTGAAGAGCTACGCGCCATTTCAGCAATTTGCAAACGGCACGGATTGTCGCTGCACATGGACGGCGCTCGATTTGCCAATGCTTGCGCCAGCCTCGGGTGTTCGCCTGCCGACATGACCTGGCGCAGCGGCGTCGATGTACTGTGCTTTGGCGGCACAAAGAATGGAATGGCGGTTGGCGAGGCAGTGTTGTTCTTCGATCGCGGACTGGCGGCGGACTTCGACTATCGCTGCAAACAGGCGGGACAACTGGCATCGAAGATGCGATTCCTGTCGGCGCCGTGGGTGGGAATGCTGGAGAGCGGTGCATGGTTGAAGAACGCGCAGCACGCAAATGAGTGCGCGCGGAAGTTTGCGGCGCAGGTTGAGGGAATTCAAGGCCTGAAGCTGGCGCAACCGGTGGAGGCGAATGCAGTGTTCATTCAAGCGGAGCCGGAAGTGCTGGAGCGCGTACGCAGACAGGGATGGAATTTCTACACATTCATTGGCGGCGCCGCAAGGTTCATGTTTGCATGGGATAGCGATTTCGAGCGCATCGACGCCTTCTGCAGGGATCTTAAGGCTTGCGCAGACTAAATTAGGACTTACCCCAGATCGACCGGACAAATACTTTTACCTGCTATTTACTCATCAGTTATTCAGTGATGAGTCAATCGGAGTAAGTGGGGTATATATGGGTTACCCATGGATTCATGGGACTTATGCGGCTGCTTTGTTGCCATAGAACAAACAATTCGTCAATTCCTGTCAGTAAGTTCGATCCTGAACACAGGTTAATCGCGTCTTTATAAAATCTTCACAACTATAATTCGATTGCTTAATCACGACTTATGTGGTTATGTTGATTCGAAGCAGGAATCGGGTGCGTGCGCCATTACCTTAACTGAATCAGCCGACTATTGGGACCCAGGAGGGCAAGTATGGGATTAGCTGAGATTCTCGTTTCGATTGACCGTGAAATTACGACTTTGCAAAAGGCGCGCAGCCTGATTGCGGCAAAAGCGGGCAAAGAGAGAAAGAACCGGAGACCAACCAGACTGGCGGCATTGAATGCTCCCACAGTGAAGCCGGCGAAGAGGCGAAAGAAGAGAAATCTTACACCGGAGGGCCGCCAACGGATTGCCGACGCTCAGAGACGGCGCTGGGAGAAGAATCGCAAGGCCGCTGCGGCCGCTGAGTAACTCCGAATCGTTTCCGGAACCGGAACTAACTAGATGGTCCAGGCGCTCATCGGCTCGCCCTTAAGGGGGCAATCGAAGCGTGCGAATTAATCGATTGCCTGATTATTGAAGGCAGTACCGAGGGTCACCGTGCGGGTATCTCCCAGTTACCTGATGCGGCTGACCGAAAGATCGCCTCAATGACCGACATATTCCCGAGAGCGTCTTCAAGAGTAACTGGAGCCTGGGTATTGTTCAGAACCGCTCGTGCAAAAGCATCTCCCTGGGCTGTGTATTGATCGCCTGCCGGAAAAGTCTCAGTGGAGATCCCTGTTCCCGCAAGATTGCCTGTCGCGTCGATGAAGAGTCGCGTGGGGCGGTCATGAGGCGCATTGAAAGGGATCTCGATCTCGATGCGTCCGCGTGTTCCAAGAAAGTGGACACGCTGATAAGCGATGAGCTGAGTACTGCAGGTGAAGATTGCGTGGCCAGAGGGGAATTCGAGAATAGCGGAGGCGAGACGATCGGTGCCCATCTGGGGATCGCGATCGAGAGCGGCGACTACGCGCGTTGGCTCCTGGCCAAACGCGAAGCGCGACGAATGAATGAGATAACAGCCGATGTCGTAAACCCCGCCTCCGCCGGTTTCAACGCTATTGCGAATGTTAGCCGGATCGATGTTGAAGTAGCTGAAGAATCCCGTGACCGAGCGCAGCTCCCCGATGCGGTGTTCATCGAGTAATTCGCGCAGGCGCAGCCACTGGTGAGAGCTGCGAATCATGAACGCTTCAGCGATTTTGACGCCCGCGCGATCGCGCGTCTCGATCAGCGAACGCGCCTCGGCGACGTTCATGGCGATGGGTTTTTCGCACAGAACATGTTTGCCGGCTTCAGCGGCCTGGATGCTCCAAGGAACGTGGAGTTGATTGGGGAGCGGGTTGTAAATGGCGTCGATCTCAGGGTCGGCAAGCAGCTCATGGTAGGAGCCGTACGCCTTGGGGATGCCAAGTTTTGATGCGGCTTCGCGAGCCTTGGCCACATCGCGCGATGCGATGGCAGTGACGGTGGTGAGACTGCTCTGCTGCATGGCGGGGATCACTTTCCTGAGCCCGATGGCCGCGGTGCTGAGAACTCCGAAACGAAGCTTGGTTGACATAAGGGCATCATAGCGCCGGTGGCCGCCAGTGGCGTGTCTTCGCGGTCTCACAATTCAGTTCATAAGGTTTGGGTGCCCCAGGTCTCGTGTCTGCGACCTGGGAAGCCGCGGAGTCATATGAAAGACCCACTAGTTCTTCTGCGCGGCGGCGAGAACGATGGCTTCGGCTGAGTCTGCCGCGATGCGCAGCAGCGCACGGTTCTCCGGCTTCAGGAATCCGGCGCTGACCGCGGTGTCGAGAAAATCGAGCAGGCCATTCCAGTAGCCCAGCGTGTTGATTAGGATGCAAGGCTTGGCGTGAATGGCGAGTTGTGCCCAGGTGACGGCCTCCATCATCTCGTCGAGGGTTCCGTAACCGCCGGGGAGTGCGATGAATGCGTCCGCGAGTGCGTGCATGCGCATTTTGCGCTCGTGCATGGTGGGGACGACCTCGAGGGTGGTGAGATGATTGTGGGCGATTTCGCGACCGGCCAGAATGCGAGGCAGAATCCCGACAACCTCAGCGCCCGCCTCTAGCGCGGCGTCAGCGACCGCGCCCATGAGTCCGACGCTGGCGCCGCCGTAAACCAAACCGATGCCGGCAGCGGCAATGGCGCGGCCCAGCGCGCGCGCTTCTGCGAGGTAATCGGAATTGGCGCCGTCGGCAGATCCGCAATAAACAGCCACGCGGCGAAGTGGAGATTGAGGCCGAACCATCCTCTTCAAGGATAACGCCTGAAGATTGCGCTGGGATTATTGTGCCTTCTTTGTCGCGCGGAAGAGAAAGACAAAAGGAATGCACGTGAAACAGAGGAAACCGAGGATGCGGAAGTTATCCACATACGCCAGAAGCGAAGCCTGTTGCTCGAGCAGGCCGTAAATCGCGCCAAGGGCCCGTTGCTGGGCGTCGTAGAAGGATGTGCCCGAATTGTAGAGGCTGGCTTCGAGGCCGCGAGCGAGCCCGCGGGTAGCATCGGCAGCCGTGAAGTGGGCAGCGAGAAAATTTTGATGGATTTGCGCGTGCCGGACGAGGAGCGTGGTTACCGATGCAATCCCGATACTGCCGCCGATATTACGCACGAGGTTGTAGATGCCGGCAGCATTGCCGATCTCCTGCTTGCGCAGGCGGCTCATGGTCATGGTGGTAAGTGGAACGAAGATGAACCCGCCGGCGAAGCCATTGAAAAAATTTGGAACGGCGACGGTGAACAT
This sequence comes from Occallatibacter sp., assembly GCA_035504315.1. Classification (GTDB taxonomy): domain Bacteria; phylum Acidobacteriota; class Terriglobia; order Terriglobales; family Acidobacteriaceae; genus Telmatobacter. The sequence goes on along the minus strand of DATJSB010000172.1, from coordinate 14,904 downwards.
TGAGATTTCGAGGTCAACGTGGCCAAGCATCATTGTGGATACGCCGAGGACAATGAAGCCGAAGGTGAGCATGTGACGGGAGTCGACGCGGTTTGCGAGCGAGCCTGCCACCAGCATGGAGAGCATCGAGCCCAGCCCTCGGGGGCTGACGGCAAGGCCGCTGTCGAGCGCCGGATAACCGAGCAGCGTTTGCAGAAACAGCGGAAGCAGAGCTGTCGTGCTGTAAAGAACGAATCCGTAGAGTCCGGTGATAAGCGTGCCGGTGGCGAAGTTGCGGTTGAGCAGGATGCGCAGGTGCACAATGGGTTCGCGGCAGCGAAGCTCGCGGGCGATGAAGGCGATAAGCGCAGCCACCGAGATAGCGGCAGTGAATCGGATCCAGAGCGCGCCGAACCAATCGGATTCCTGGCCTTTATCGAGGACCAGCTGCAGCGTTCCGAGCCAAAGCGCCATGAGAGCGAATCCGAGCGAGTCAATGGATTCGCGCACTTTGGCGCGAACGTACGGCGGATCCTCAATGAATGCGGCAGCCAGAAACAAAGCCAGCACGCCGACGGGGAGATTGATGTAAAAGATCCAGCGCCAGGAGTAGCTGTCTGTGATCCAACCGCCCAAGGTGGGGCCGATGACCGGGGCGACGACGATGCCGGTCCCGTAAACCGCCATGGCCTTGCCATGCTGTCCGACTGGGAAGCTTTCGAGCAGAATGGATTGCGCCAACGGCTGCATGCCGCCGCCACCCACACCCTGCAGAATGCGGGCCAAAATCAGCATCTGCATGTCGATGGCTGCGCCGCAGAGCATTGACGCTCCGGTAAACAGCAGAATGGAGTACATGAGCAGGCGCTTTCGACCGATGCGGCGCGTGATCCAGTTGGTGGCCGGCAGCATGATCGCGTTGGAGACGAGATAACTGGTGAGCACCCAGGTGGCTTCGTCGGTGGACGCAGAAAGATTGCCGGCAATGTGCGGAAGCGCGACGTTAGCCACCGAGGAGTCGAGAACCACCATGAAAGTGGCGGTCATGACCGACGCGGCGATGGCCCAGGGATTGGATTGGGGCGTCCAGTGGGACGGCTCGGCAGGCGGGATTACCTGGTCATCGCTCACTGAAACCGCCGGATTGTTAGCCCAGCGAATTCGGGTTTGGGCGAATTCGAGACAATGACCATGGAGTCATTATAATAGTCGCAGCGGTCATTCCGGCGTGGGTGGTCCCAACCAGGCGGACGAGAACCAGCATGAAGACGAAACAACAGGTGGTGACGGCATTCCGGCGCGAGGCGATTCTCGATGCGGCGCGGAAGGTGTTTGCGCGCCAGGGATTTGCCGCTGGCATCGTGGACGAAATTGCCGCTGAAGCGGGGATGGCGAAGGGCACGGTCTATCTCTATTTCAAGTCGAAAAAAGAGATCTACAAAGCGCTTCTCGACCACGACATGGAAGTGGTGAAGGCGAATGCAGTGGCCCGCGTGAAGGCTGAGACTACGCTGAGGGCCAAGATCAGAGCGTTCGCGCTGGCGCGGCTTGAAAACGCCGAACTGAACCGCGAGATCTTCAGGATGATGGACACTCATCCCGGCGCGCCGGGGTTCACACGCGCGCAGTACCGGGAGTGGGTGCGCGAGCCGGTGATGCTGCTGGCCGAGGCGATCGATGAGGCCAGGCAGGCCGGCGAGGTGCGCGAGATCGAATCGGAAAAGGCCGCATGGGCGGTGGCCGACCTGGTACGCGGCACCATTCAGCGCAGGGTGCTGGGGTATACCGAACTCGCGCTCGACGCCGAAGCCGAGTTTGTGGCCGACCTTATGTATGCAGCGCTAAGCGCAAGAAAACAACAACCATCTTCAGCGCTGCTGCGAGCTTCTGCAACGAAATGACAAGGCGTTTAAACTGAAGACAGGACACCTTTCTCCGGACCATCGCCTTGCGAACAATCCTATCCAATCTGAATCCTGAACAGCGCGCTGCGGTCGAGGCCACTGAAGGGCCGCTGCTGATCCTGGCCGGCGCCGGATCAGGCAAGACCCGCGTGATCACCAGCCGGATTGCATGGCTGATTGAAGAAAAAGGCGTTGCGCCCGACGCAATTCTGGCCGTCACCTTTACCAACAAAGCCGCCAACGAAATGGGTGAGCGCGTTGACCGGCTGCTGGGCCACGGCTCTCTGGCTAAGCCGTTGATCGCGACCTTTCACTCGCTCTGCGTGCGAATTCTGCGGCGCGATATTGAAGCGCTGCGAATCGGCGATAAGGGACTCACGCGCAACTTTGCGATTTTCGACGAAAACGACCAGCAGGGAATCGTAAAGCAGATCATGAAGCGCATGGGCCTCGACACCAAGCAGTTGACGCCGCGCACCGTGCTGGGCCGCATCTCGTGGGCCAAGAATCACATGGTCGATCCCCAGGAGTACTTCCTCAACTCGAAAGACCCCAATAGCGAGCGCATCGCGCAAATCTACAAGCAGTACCAGACCGAGCTCGCGAAAAACAATGCGATGGATTTCGACGACCTGCTGCTTGAGGCGGTGCGGCTGCTCAAGGCTTCGCGCGAGGTGAAAGAGCGCTACCAGCGGAGATACCGCTACTTATTGGTGGATGAGTACCAGGACACCAACCGGCCGCAGTACGAGCTGATGAAGCTGCTGGCCAGTGAGGAAAAGAATGTGTGCGCGGTGGGCGACGAAGACCAGAGCATCTACTCGTGGCGCGGCGCCGACATCCGCAACATTCTCGAGTTCGAGCAGGATTTTCCCAATGCGCGCATCGTTCGCCTGGAACAGAACTACCGCTCGACGCAGGTGATTCTCGAAGCCGCAGGCGCGGTGGTGGCCAACAACATTCGCCGCAAGGGCAAGAAGCTTTGGACCGAACGCCAGGGCGGCTCGCTGATCGGATACTACGAAGCTCCGGATGGAGAAAACGAAGCGCTGTTTATCGCCGACAAGATTCAGGCGTTTATGCGAGAGAACCGCGAAGCCGATGAAGGCTCTGGCGGCGGCATGCACTGTGCGGTTCTTTACCGGACCAACTCACAGTCGCGGCTAGTTGAAGAGGCGCTGCGGCGCTACAACATCAGTTACACCATGGTGGGCGGATTCAGCTTTTACGAGCGAGCCGAAATCAAGGATCTGCTTGCCTACCTCAGGCTGGTGCGGAATCCGCACGATTCGATGGCGCTGGAGCGGGTGGTCAACACGCCCGCGCGGGGAATCGGCAAGACCACGCTGGAGACAGTAGAACGGCTCGCGCTTGAGACGGGCAAGTCGACGTGGGATGCGAGCGCGGCCGCAATTGAGAACCGGCTGATTCCGGCGCGGGCGCTTGCGGCGCTCGATTCGTTCCGCCAGTTGATTACCGATGCCCAGGCAATGATGGATCCGGACTTTGCAGGCGAGCTATCGGCCGATGTGGCCGATTCTGAGGACGCGGATACGGGATTCGGATTTGGGGCTGGGGCTTCAAAAGTAACTGAAAGTGACGCTCTGGACACTGATTTCAACGTCGGCGGAAATGATGATCAGCTTCTTTTGCTCGATCCGGCGAGCTTTTCGCCCTTTGTGCAATCGAGCCATTCTTTTCTTACGATGCCGAAGGCCGCGAACATCCCGGCTTCTCGGGTTTACGAGGCAGCCCCAATTCCAGAGCACTCAATGGTGGAAGTCTCCGTCGACGGCAAAACACGGCAGGTGAGTGAGGTTGCTTACGAAAAGCTCAAGATCAGATTGGAAACTCTTTCTGAAAGAGCTGAACGTATCGGTGTGAGCGGCCCGCGGACGTCAGTGAATAGTCAGAGTCCGATGAAGGTCGCAATCTTCTTTGATCCCATGCGCGCGGGCAAATGGGAACTCATTGGGGTCGTTAGCAAGCGCGAAGGGAAGTTAGTGACTGACCAAGTTGGAGCAGAGACTGTACCCAATGCCTACCTGGACGACCCGGAGAAATGTGAGCATTGCAATACGCGCCGCCATCGAAATGAGACCTACATCCTCAAGAACGACGATGGGGGCTACAAGCAGGTCGGCAGCAGTTGCCTTCATGAATTCCTGGGTGACAAGCCAGAGGTACGTAGACTGCGCAACCCCGACGCTTGGAGATTCCACTCAGACAGCGTCAAGGAACTTGATCTCTATTTGGATGAGCTCGTGGCGAGGGATGCAGAAGTTCTTCGAGTTGCCTATTCATATGTGGAAGAGGCTCCGGCCCTAGGAGCGCCTCCCCTCATCCCGATAGAAGAGCCCGCCGCATTCCGAGCCCCGGGTGATCCGGCGACGCTGCCGGAACTGATCCGGTTCATCATCGACCGCACCGGCTACATCAAGGCGCTTGAGACGGAAGGGTCGCCCGAAGCGTTCAGCCGGATTGAGAACCTGAAGGAACTGGCCAATGCGGCCCACGATGCCGAGGCGCGCGGCGAGACGCTGGGCGATTTTCTCGATCACGCGGCACTCGCGTCTGACACCGATCAGTTCGACCCCGATGCGCGCGTGACGCTGATGACGCTTCATGCGGCCAAGGGGCTCGAGTTTCCGCTGGTCTTTCTGGCCGGCCTTGAAGAGGGCCTGTTTCCGCATTCGAGGACGTTGAACAGTCCTGAGGAGCTCGAAGAAGAGCGGCGGCTTTGCTACGTTGGGATGACGCGGGCAATGAACACGCTCATCCTGACGCGCGCGCACTACCGCCGGCGCTATGGCAACGACTCACCCGAGATGAGCGTTCCCTCGCGATTTCTTGAAGAGGTGCCGCCGGCGCTGATCGAGAACCTGGGCGGAGGAAGCCCGGCGTGGTCAACTCCGGCATATGGACATGCAAGCCGGCGAGGATTCGGGCGGGGCGACCGGCGAGACTGGGCGCGCGACGGCGATAGCCGCCACTACAATTACGAGGATGAGAGCCAGGAGATTCACCCGGCCGCGTCGGCGCAAAACGCTGCATCGCGGAGAGATCCTTCAAAGCCGTTTGTGGCCCCGTGGATGACGGGCGCGAAGAAAAGCGGGTTGGCCGGGCAGGAATCCAGCCCGAAGAGCGAGAGCGCCGCAGCGCAGAGCGGCCCCGACGCGCACTCGATCGACAACATTGCGAAGTTCTTCGGCGGCAAATCCGGAGCCGGCCGTCCCGGATCTCTGCCGCGTCCGGCGTTGGAGATTGCCACGCCAAGTGGCGCTACAGGGTTGAAAAAGGGCGACCGCGTGCGTCACGCGAAGTACGGCGAGGGAGTGGTGATGATGCGCGAAGGCGACGGCGAAGACGCCAAGCTGACCGTGGTATTCGAACGCCACGGGTTGAAGAAGCTGATGGAGAAATTCGCGAACCTGAGGAAGACTTACTGAACCTCGCATAAGAGAGTGACAACTGGCGCGTTTGGCGGTAAGCGGAGAGCATGACCCGAGTAAGTGTGGAAGGTCGGGACTTTGCTGCCATGCAACAGCGTGCCCGGACAGCGGCACGACTGTTTGCCGCCGGTCGCCTGTGGCAGGCAGAGATCGCGCGAGAACTGCACGTCAGCCGACAGAGTGTGAGCCGGTGGTGCGAAGCATGGCGGACAGATAAGCCACGCTGGATCGGCGGCGCCGGTCGTGCCGGTCGGCGCCCACGCCTGGATCAGGCGCAATGGAAGCAGGTGGAGGAAGCCTTGCGGCGCGGAGCGCCGGCGCACAGTTTCTCGACCAACCTGTGGACACTGCCGCGGATCGCGGCGGTCATCGAGCGGATGACGGGGGTCCATTATCATCCCGGTCCTGTGTGGAAGATTCTGGCCGCCATGGAGTGGAGCCTGCAGCGGCCGGCCAAGCAGGCGCGGGAACGTAATCCGGAAGCGCGGCAGCGCTGGGTGGCCAAGCGTTGGCCGGCGGTAAAAAAAAAAGCCAGGCGGCGAAGAGCCAGGATCCTCTTCCAGGACGAGAGCGGAGTTTCGGAGCGGCCCTCGGTAAGGCGTACCTGGGCGCCGCGCGGGGAGACACCGGTTTTGATTCACGCCTTCAACTGGAAGAAGCTGACGGTATCGGCGGTACCGGGTTATCGCTGGGACGGCCAGCGCTGTCGGCTCTGGTTTCAGACCCGGCCCGGCAGCTACAACGATGCGAGCCTGATCGCCTTTATGCGCGAGCTGAAACGACACCTGCGGGGACAGCAGGCGATTCTGGTCTGGGATGGCTTGCCAGCGCACAAGAGCAGGAAGATGAAGCAGTAGCTGGAAAGCCAGACCGATTGGCTCCAAGTGGAGATGTTGCCGGGCTATTCCCCGGACCTCAACCCCGTGGAAGATCTATGGGGCAATCGCAAAGGCCAGGAGTTGGCCAATCGTTGCGTCGACGGTCTGGGCGAGGCCGAGCAGGGCGTCTGCCACGGCATGAAACGCATCCGCCAATCCGCATTGCCCTTCTCTTTCGTACACCACGCCGGACTATTCTTTTGATCTTGTTGTCACTCTATTATGCGAGACTCAGTAATTGCCTTCGCGCTCTGCGTCACAGAAGCAACGTTTGACAGTTTGCAGCTTGTCCAGGCTAGTGCTGGGCAGCAACACGCTGTCCGCGCTCGGCAGGGTCGGACAAGGCGATCCGTAGCCATACATCCAGTATTCGATAAAAATGCCGGGGGTAGTGCCGGGGGCTACAGGCACCGATTGCTGGCTCGGTCCCGGCGCCGGACCCTGTGTTTGAGAAAACACGAACTGCTGCCAACCGGAGCAACCGGCGGGGCCGTTCGGCGCGGTGCTGCAGGCCGGAGTGAAAAACAAGGACCCGTCACTGCTGTTAACCGGGCTTTGTGAGTACATCTGCAACGAAAAGATATTGTTGACGCAGTCGGGTCCGGTGCAGGGGACGAACGGTTCTCCCGTGAGGGGCAAATACCCGCTCTCGCTGTTGGCGGATGAGCCTCCCACGATAGGCAAGAACGACCCCGTTGACGACGAAATAAAATTCGGGCCGGTGGCCTGAGCCACGTAGTGGTTGGATCCGCCGCCGCTTATACCGCCAACGAATCTGGGTCCGGCGCCTTCTCCCCTTGGTTCAGATAGGGCGACGGGCGTCCGCACTGCACTGCCTGCCATTCGGTGCTCGGATACTGTGCCTTGAAGCACCCGTTCTTCGGCAGAGCTTTCTGCACCATGACTTTGCGCCATGCCTCGCGAATCTCGGGCTTCACGGGAGCCGGCGCGCTCTGCTGCGCGGGGCAAAGGCCAATACTCGTCATCAGCATCAAAGCTGCGGCGGACAGCAGGGAACACCCACGGTTGAATATGAAACCTCCTCTTGCGCGGCACAAGGGGAATGCACCGGCCTGCTTGTATTCGAACGGGTTAAGGATTTCCCGTCTGGCAGCAGCAACTCACTGAGATAGTGAAAAAAATGGCCTTCCGTTTCACGACCCCGTTCGAGGCTTCCAAGCTCGCCCTCGGTAAAGTCATGCCGCCAGGCGAATTGCCGGATCGCCTTGCCGGTGGCCGAAGGTGCAAAATACAACATCCCGAAATCGGCAATGTCCGGCAAGGTTCATCCAATGGCCAGCAACGAATCTCAGCGAGCGCCAACAGCCCAATTCACGCTTCCAGGTCCGACGAACGCCGAAATGTGCTTCGGCGATTCAGCGTGAAGCGAGACGCATCTGCATTTAAGTTCGCGACAGCCGTCAACTCCAAGGTAACTTCCAAGTTGACGGTCCACTCAAAACTCGGCGCCCGTCGCTTCAGCGCCGATTAATCGAATTGTCCCTCAAAAGATGAAACAAATGTTCTCGGATGCACTAGCTGCGCGAGCCAGGAGTGGTCACTGGTCACGCTGCTACCGCTGTAGTCGAGGCTCTGCGCGTATAAGACCAACTCGCCGTTGAGATTGGCTGCGGAGTACGAGCTTTACTGTTCAGAACGCATGAATCCGACCCCTAAGTCGTCGCTCGAAGCCGCATCAGTCCTAAGCATGAGCATCTCGGCATAGTTAATGATGCACACAGCAAAGTTGGCCGAGCCAGAACTGGAAGTCGGGGCAAGTGTGTAGTGCGACGGTGAAGGGGCCAGAGTTTCTTGTACTCTGGACAAATTGCGCAGACACCGTTCGCTGATCGTACTCTCCTCTCCGGTCGTTACTGTGCATCGAATTCGATAATCTCCGCCGGGCCGCCGCTGACCTCCAGTAGGTAAACCGTCGAGCCGTTCGTGAGCAGCAATGATTTGGTTCCGTATACTGAGGTTCCAGTGCCGTTGGCATTGATCGTGTAAGCGGAATGCTCCGTGATCCCGCCCTCCTGCGGGGCACCCACGATACCAGCATCCAATGTGAAAGTGGCTTCGCCATCGCCGACTGACCCCGGTCCGATGACGGTTTCGTCCTCGTTGCTGGGCATGCTGGCAAGGCTGATTTCCAGATTGCCGGAGACGGTGGTGTTGTTGTAGGTTTCGTTGGGTTGCACCAGCAGGGTGCCCTCGTAAGCGGGCGCGCCCGATCCACTGTCCAGATCAATCACAAAGGCGGCCGGTCCGGAGCTGCTGCTGGTCAGGTATATGGCCGGAGGGGTACCGCTGGAGGATAGCGTGAGTGCGACTCGTCCTGAAGCTGCGTCCACGGTATACGTGCCCGAGGGGCTCTGTGGCGCGCCCTGGCTAGAACCGGGACCATCCAGCTCGTACTGGTAGATGGTGCCGTTCCAGTCTCCGCCGCTGAAATTCAGAATGCCCATAGTGGCAAAGGAATAGCCGCTGTTGCTTGCGTCAGCTCCCTCCGCCGCAAGAATGTAATTTCCCGTCACCGAGGAGTTTGTGAAGGAGCTGGCCGTCACCAGCATGGTTCCGCTGGCCACCGGGTTTGTCGCGATCGGGTCAGAGGACAGCAGGAACACTTCGTCTGCATTCACAATGTACGCGATGTAGTTATACGTGTTGCCCCCGATGGAAATGCTGGCGGTGGTGCGGCCATTTGCATCCGGAGCCGAGCCGAAGCCTCCACTCCCGCCGCTCATCGCGGAATTGACGGTTCCATTGTCGTTGGAGTCGCCATAGACATCGCTGAAGCTGCCCGCGCTGCTGTTCGTCAATGATCCGCCGAAGGCAAACCGGCCGACGGAAGAATCGTCGCCGCTGATGCCGAAGGCGAAGTGTGACGCCAGTTTAGAGAAGTCGAAGTCGGCGGAAGTTTGCAGCGCCAGCGCGCCGGTTTGCAACTGGCCATAGCCAGTTTCGTCGTCGAACTCCATAATGCGGCCCCGCGTGGCCACGCCGGATGTGACACCACCCAGAACAAACGCGTAGGTGTTGGTCCCGTTCGCGGTATTGATGGTGATGCAGCCTGCTCCACTGGATCCGACGCTGTAGTAGCTGCCTGGAGCGATGGCAATCTCCGTGCTGCCCGACGAGCCGGTTGAGCCGGTATTGTTGTCGAGTTCGCCGCCGGCGATGCCGCCCGCACCGTTTGCCGTGAAGCTTGCCAGGGTGGCCACCGGGGTTCCCAGCCCGTCACCAACGAATCCGCTCAACAGCATTGCATAAGTACCGTTGAGTTCAGACTCGTTGCCGCTGGGGCATGCCGGATTGTTGTAGACAGTGAGCGTGAATGTCGCAGTCGCGGTATTCGATGCCGAGTCTTCTACCTGAACTGTAAATGTGGAGGAGCCGGCGGCAGCTGCGGTTCCCTCGATTTCGCCGATAGTCGAGCTTAATGTCAGCCCGGACGGCAGCGATCCGGAAGTAATGGTCCAGCTCACATAATTCCCGCTGCCTCCCGAGGCATCGAGTTTTGTGGCGTAAGTCTTGCCGACGTTGGCATATTGCAAGTCGGGGTTGTCAATCTGCAGCGCCGCAGGATAGATCTCGATCTCCTCCGGCCTGGCTGTTGTGTTGGAGTTCGCGTCTTCGAGCTGAACGATGAAATCATAATCGCCCGCGGTGGTAGGCGTGCCGCCAATGGTTCCATTGGAGGCAAGCGTAAGGCCTGCGGGAAGCGAACCGGAGATGACACTCCACGTCACGGGCGTGGCGCCTCCGGTTTCCTCCATTTGGAACTCGTAGGCGGTGCCCACAGTACCGGTGTCGAGAGTGAGGGTCTCGATTCGAGGTAGATTCGCGTTGTTGATGGTAATGCTCAACGTCGCCGTCACCGTAGCCGGCGTGGACTCGGAGTCCTGAACGGAAACCTGGAAGACGCTCGTGCTGGGAGTGGCGCAGGTGCAGGTGGGCGTGCCAGTGATCGCGCCGCCGCTCGACAGGCTTAATCCTGCCGGGAGGGTACCGGAAGCCAATGCCCAGGTGTACGGAGACGTGCCGCTGGTGGCGGATAGTCCGGCACTATAGGACACGCTGGTCTGGCCGCTGGCCAGGCTCTTGGTAGTAATCTCCAGCCCGGAGTAGATCCGGATGGACAAGCTTCCTGACGTGGCCGTGTGGCTGGCCGAATCTGCCACTTGTACTTCGAAGACCGTACTGCCCGCGGAGGTTGGTTTGCCGGAGATGACGCCGGTGCTGGCGTCGAGCGAAAGACCGGCAGGCAGCGAGCCGACGCTGACGCTCCAGGTGTAAGGTGGAGTCCCTCCACTGGCAACCAGCGTTTGCGAGTAAGCTATGCCAACCGTGCCATCTGAAATTCCCTCGGTACCGACGGTCAATTGAGACGAAGTAATCGTGATGCTGAGCAACTGAATGGCGATGTCGTTGTCCGAGTCCGTGACTTTCACTGTGAAAGTCGACGTACCTGTCGCCAAAGGCGTACCGGAGATCAGGCCGCTACTCGCATTCAGCGAGAGTCCGGACGGCAGCGAACCGGAACTGATGCTCCATGTGTAAGGCGATACTCCGCCCGTTGCGGTCAGAGTCGCCGAGTAGGCAACGTTCTCGGTCCCGTTAGTCAGCGTCGTATTCGTGACGGTGAGAGCGGTAGAAAGGATGTTGAGGCTGACGTTGCCCGTTGCAGTATGGCTGGCGGAATCGGAAACCTTCACCTCAAAGCTCGATGTGCCAGACGCCGTTGGCGTGCCCGATACGAGCCCGCTGCTTGCGGTCAATGACAATCCTCCAGGCAGCGAGCCGGAGATAATGCTCCACGTATAGGGTGGTGTGCCGCCTGAAGCAGCCAAACCCTGGGAATACGCGGTGTTGACTACCCCAAATGGCAGCGCCGTTGTAGTCACGACCAGTGTGCCCGCATTGATGGTGATGCTGAGATTGGCAGTGGCCGTATTGTTTTCCGAGTCGGTTGCCAGCACTGTAAAGTTTGACGTACCCGCGGTGATCGGCATCCCCGAGATCACGCCGGTGCTCGCCGTCAGCGAGAGTCCAGCCGGCAGCGTTCCGGCAGTGATGCTCCAGATGTACGGGGAATCTCCGCCCGTGGCCGTCAGGGTCTGGGAGTACGCCGTCCCCGTGACTCCATTTGGCATTGGGTCCGGCGTCGTAATCGTCAGCGAAGAGGGTTCAGCAACAAAGTTGGCGGATGCCGTGGCCGAGTTCCCGTTGCTGTCCATCGTTGTAACCTGCCAGTTATACTGGGTGTTTTCGGTGAGCGCCGAAACCGAAGGCGCATTGCTTGAGTCCGTCGGATCCACGCCCCACGTCAGTGGCGGCGTGACCTGCGAGCTGGTAAAGCCGTTCGCGGACGAATTCTGATTCGGAATCTGCCAGATGTCGTTATTGCTGCTGCAGCACAACTGGAACTCATAGATGTAGTCACTCGCGTTGGCTGGGTAGCTCCAGTCAAACGACGGCGCAGTAGTGCTCGAGCCGTAAACCGGCGAGATGAGCGTCGCAAGCTGACTCGCTCCCAGTACTCCAGTGATCGGCGCGGTTACCGTGCCGGTCGTATTGTCGCCGTAGGTCACATTAAGCGTGTAACTCTGGCTGGTGGTGGGCACCAATCCGGGCGGCAGTTGCACGTTGTAGTCGAACTGAACGGAGCAACCCTGACAATAGTTGCCCACGTTCACAGGCAACGCCAGATTGGGCCCGCTCTCCAGTTCTACCGCGACCGGCAGTTTGTCACCTTCCCTCAACTGGAAGTTCAGTTGGTAACCGCCTGTTGTCGAGCCGTTGTTTGTGAAGGTTTGGTATTGCGTCTGCACTGTCGCCGTGCTGTCAGCAGCTGAAAGCGTGATATCCTGCCCGCCCATGTTGCCCGAAACAGTAACTAAGGTGTTGGAGTTGCCGCGCACATTTGTCACGTCTCCCACGTCGATCAATCCATCGTTGTTCTGATCGAGAATCGCAAACAGATAGTAGGTTCCGTTGGGCAAGGTGACGGTGAAATTATTGGCGCCGACCACCGGACTCGTGATCTCGTCGGCGTACACAGTCGCTCCGTTGCTGCCCTGCGAATACAGGCCCACATAGAGCGGCGCACCCGCGGCGATCGTCACGCCCGAGGGAATGGTCACAGAGCCGGTGACCGTAGAGCCGGTCGTATTTGCGCCGATCTTGACTGCCGTTGGCGAACTCCCGCCCAGCACCACCCACGGAGTCACGTTGGTGGTCCCGTCGGTCCCTTGCGCGCGGAAGTAGTAAGACGTGCCGTTCGCAAAGCTGCTGCTTGATCCCGTCGAGGTATTGTTCAGAATCCAGGCATTGGTATTCGTCCCGTTGGCAATGAAAGTCTTGCTCCCCGTGCTCCCGCTCGGGAAGCTCGAGCTGGTGCTCCACTCCACGGTGTACGAGGTCGCTTCCTCAAGTCCGTTGCCTCCAGTTGCAGTGGTCACCGGTCCGTAGGAGATAACCACGCCGTCGTTGGTCGGGCTTACAACGCCGAGGGTGGGTCCGGGATTGGTTGAAAGCGTTGGAGTCGTGGGATTGACGAGCGTATCGATGTTGCTGCCGGAATTCGCGTTCGACACGGTCACGAATGTCCCGCTGGTTCCAGATGGATCATTGGCGTTCTGGAACCCCTGACCGATCGTGTCCATCCACGCGCTCAATGTGTAGGTTCCGGGCGCGACTCCCTGGATGGTGAAACTCCCGGGCGCGCTGATCGTCGTTCCCGGACCACCCGAACCGCCACAGTTGTTGTTCTGCAGATTGATGTATATCGGACCGGATTCCGTCGCCGGGCTGTATTGGATCGTTCCCGTGACCGTGTAGCCGACCTCTGCTTCAAAGTCCTCAGAGGCAATCGAGTTGCCCGTCACCGTCACTCCCGTGATGGTGGCGGGATAGAACACAGAGCTCGCGCCTGTGATCGAAGGAGTGATGGTGAAGGTCCCGTTCGGTACCGACGCGAACGAGTAGTTGCCGTTGCTGTCGGTTGTTGTTGTCTGCACCGGGCTGGTGTTAATGCTCACCGTAAACTTGGGCAACGTACTGATGCTGCCGCACACGCCATAGAGCGTGATCTGTCCGCTCACTTGCGAGCCGTTGCTCACTAGGATCGAGTAAGAATTCGTGGCGCTCGTACCCAGGCTGTCTTTTACCTCGACATTGGTCAGAGACACGGTCTCCGCCGTCCCCGGCGTGCCGGCGATGTTGAGGCTGTCGCCAGACGCAGTAGCCGTCAAACTATCACCGAGCGATGTTCCACCGGCAGGCACATTGGTGCCGTTGATCGACCAAGTGTACGGCGCGACTCCGCCCGACGCGGTAATCGAACCGGTGTAGCTCGCGCCCACAGTTGCCGATCCAGGAACCGTGGAACTCGGCGTGGGCAGCGACAACGCTGGCGGATTGCTCACGTTGATGTAATATCCCGTTTGCGTAATGCTGTATCCGGTTGTAGTGTCGGTCAGCGTGACGTTGAATGTGAGCGTATAGGGCGGGGTTGTATACGCGGTGGGTGTTCCGCTGACGGTGAGCGTTGCTCCGCTCGAGGTTGAGGACAAACCACTGGCGACCGGAAGACCCGGCCCTCCGGGGGAGTTTGGTAATGGGCTCACTATGGACAGGGTTCCGCTACCGCCGGCTCCCGTGATCGTGCCCCCGCTTCCGTTGTTGTAAGCAATGCCGACATAGGCACTGGAGGGCAGCGAACTGGGATCGGGCGCCGGCAGAGACAGCGACGGGTACACCGTGATGCTGTACGTCACTGGACCGGCCGTCTGGTTAGCCGTCGTGTCCTTCACAGTGACATTGAAGTGCACTGTGGTTGTCGAAGTGGATGCAGTCGGTGTTCCGGTGATGGTCAGGGTTGAACCGCTGGTCGATGATGTTAGATTGTCGCTCAGGCCGGTCACCGTCCACGTGTAATTGCCGCTGCCGCCGGCAACAACAATCGTGCCCGTGTACGCCAGGCCTGCGTCAGCGGCACCAAGCGTTGCTGGATTCGCCGCTGGCAGCGTTACGCCGCTGTAGACCGTCACGCTGAAGGTGCCGGTCGCGACATTGTTGGCCGAGTCTTTCACCTGCACGGTGAAGCTCGCGGTGCCCGCTATTGGGGTTGCTCCAGACAACACTCCACCGCTCGACAGGCTTAGCCCAACGGCTGTCAGGCTGCTGCTTCCCGCACTTACCGACCAGGTCAGCCCTGTGCCTGTTCCACCTGAAGTCGTCAATGCGTAGGAATATGCCACTCCTGCAGTGCCCGCCGGAAGCGGGCTGGATGAGGTAATCGTCAGTCCAGGATTGATGGTGACACTGAGCGTCGCTGTCGCCGAGTTGTTGGCCGAATCGACTACTTTCGCAGTAAAAGTCGCTGTCCCCACCACCGGCGTCGTTCCTGACAGCACACCCGCACTCGACAGGCTCAACCCCACCGCAGTCAGTTCGCTCGATCCTGCAGTCACGCTCCAGGTGCGTCCGCTGCCGCTGCCTCCCGCCGCGGTGAGCGTATCGCTGTACGCGGTTCCGACGTAGCCTACCGGCAGTGGGTTGGCGCTGGTGATCGTCAGTCCTGTGCCGATGGTGACTGTCAGGGACGCAGTTGCCGTGTTGCCTGCTGAGTCCTTCACCTGTACGCCGAACGTCGCAGAGCCGGCCACTGGCGTGGCTCCTGACAGCACG
>DATJSB010000171.1:0-5103 GCA_035504315.1 Occallatibacter sp. | reverse complement strand
TCCGCAGGCCAGCCCATCCCCCCCAAGGATCTGGAAACAGATTGGGGAGGCACAGTCAGCGGCCCCGTGGTTCTACCCAAGGTTTATAACGGCCATAACAAGACTTTTTTTCTGGCCAGCTTCGATATCTACAACAAGAACCAGGGCATCACCACAACCGGTGCAGTTCCCACGCCGGCTGAAAAGTTGGGGGACTTTAGAGTCCCCGATAGGGGATCGGTAAACCCCTCGCCTTCACGCGACGGATGGGGCTAGGCTTGAACGGTTGGAAGACTACAAGCGTGGCAGCCACACGGTGTGGGACTGCAAGTATCAACTAGTGTGGACGACGAAGTACCGTTATCAGGTGTTGGCGGGCGACGTCGGCCAGCGATGCCGCGAGTTGCTTCGGGAGATCTCCCGCAGTCAGGAAATGGTGATCTATGCCGGATCGGTGAATCGCGATCACCCTCACATGCTGATCGGAATCCCGCCGCATATATCGGTGTCGCGGGCGGTACAGTACCTGAAAGGGAAGAGTTCGCACAAGCTGTTAAGCGAATATGCAGGCTTGCGGAAGCGGTATTGGGGCCAACACCTGTGGGCGCGGGGGTATTGGGTGGCGACGAGCGGCAACGTGACCGATGAGGTCTGGACGCGGTATATCGAGGAGCAAAAGCCCCCTGAGCCCGACGATGACTTCAAGGTGGTGTAATCGGCCGCATGGCCGATCAATCCGGCTTTCAGCCGTAACCTGAAGCCACCGCCTGTTAGGCGGTGGAGAATTCACAGGGAAGCCGCTGCATCATTTGCTTGACCTGTGCGTCGACCTCCTGAATCCGCTCCTGGTAATACCGGTAGGCTTTAAGCGATTGGCGCAGTGTGAACAGGTGCTCCTCACGGTAGTCGCCGACCAAGGACTTGATGATGTTCTCTTCACTGGCGCGAATGCGTGGGTGGCGCAGTTGAGCCAGCTTATGCGCATCGCGCTCTCCGGCCAGGATCGCGTCCATGATGGCCAGGCCGGTGGTTCCATCGAGATCGCCGATCACGTGATGAATCTGCAGGTTCATCTGGTCCAGCGCTGTCTGCATGTGCTGCAGATGAAGGGTGGCTAACTGAATGAGGTTGTCGCGATGGCGCCATAACGAACGAATCGCGCAGATCTCGTCGTCGGGACGAAAGGAGCCGCGCAGCAGACCCACGGAATGAAGGTGCTGAATCCACTGGCAATCGGAAACATCGGTTTTCCTGCCGGGCACGTTCTTGACGTGATGGGCGTTGACCAACCGCACGTCGATCTTGCGCTTCTCCAGAATCTGGAACAGCGGAATCCAAAACACGCCGGTCGAATCCATGGCCACGGTTCGGATGTGACACTGTTGAAGCCAGTCTGCCAGTCTTTCCAAATCGACGGTAAAAGTTGGGAGACACCGAACCGGCTCCGGGTCGCGATCGACGGGAACTGCAACGAAGATCTCCGTTGCCCCGACATCGATTCCAGCGGCGTTCGACTCAATCACGGGCAGGCTGACAGCTTTGTTGCGCTGCTTGGGCATGACGACTCCATTTCTGCCCCGCTGCGCTGGCCTGGACCGTGCAAGAAGGTAATCTCCCAAACGAGATCGGCTGCCCCAGCCTTCGAGGCGGCAACGTCATCACTGTACTGAGCACGGGGTCCAGAACCACACTGCCGGACGAGCTTGGAAAGGCATCAGTGAGCCATCGGTCTTAACTGCCAACGCTCGGGACTTCTCCAGCCGAAACGCAACGCCTAACCTCTGTTCCTTACCTGACTGTCCAGACCTCGGTCTGGTACCCCACTGCCGGGGGATACTTCCCTGGAGGGTAATTGCCGGTTGCGGGACCACTCATCCAGAAGTGCAGCCTTCGGCGCCTCTTGGCACCAGTTGCCATCAACCGCACCCACCAGAGATACGAATCCGTAACGTGCATGCTTCCGCAAAAAAGATGGAGAACGGACGCAAGCAGTGGTATATTTTCGGCAGCCGACGGGCAAAATGGAAATCCTGGTTCAATGATCAGACCGAGGTTGGTTCAATGATCGAACTGAGGTTATCGAGAGCATTCTCGTTTTTCGCTGTCTTCTGCGCTGTGGCGATCGGCTCTCGCGCACAAAGCTTCACTACTCTGCTGACCTTTGACGGCGCCAATGGCGCGAATCCGAAATCGGTCACTCTTGTGCAAAGCGTCGACGGAGATTTGTACGGGACTACCTCCGCCGGCGGCTCCACGGCCAACTGTTCGGCCGGCTGCGGCACGATATTCAAGATCAGCTTGGACGGTAAGCTCACCACGCTGCACAATTTTTGCGACCAACCCGACTGCACCGAAGGTATGAACCCCCAGGCCGGACTCATTCAAGCCACCGACGGCAATTTCTATGGCACAACTTTGGGCGGCGGCTCCCACAATGGCAATGGCACAGTTTATCGGATGACGCCGGACGGCATGGTAACCACCATTTATAGCTTCTGCGCCATGCAGAACTGCGCCGACGGCTATTCACCCGATGCAGCCCTCGTTCAAGCCGCGGACGGCAATCTTTACGGGACCGCGTCAGGAGGAGGAACGAAGGACAGCGGCACCGTGTTCAAAATTACGCCTGCGGGAGCGCTGACGACCCTGTACAGCTTCTGCGTGCAACCGGATTGCGCCGACGGCGCCAACCCCGTGTCCGAACTGACGCAAGGCGCGGATGGCAACCTGTACGGGATGACCTCTCAAGGCGGCAAGGGCAGCGGAACAATTTTCAACATCAACTCCTCCGGCGCGCTCACCACCATTTACACCTTCTGCTCAAAGGCGCAATGCGCCGATGGCGGCAATCCGAAGGGCGGACTCATCCGAGGCGCGGATGGCAGCTTTTACGGCACTACGTTTGCGGGAGGAACCGGAAATGCAGGTACGATCTTCATGGTCACTCCTCAGGGCGCTCTGACCACCATATTCAGTTTTTGCACGGGCTGCGCCGTAGGCGCGGCGCCCTACTCGACGCTCGTGCAAGACGGGGACGGAAACTTCTATGGCACTGCCTACTACGGCGGTGCGAAAGGACAGGGAACCGCCTTCAAAGTGACGCCGCCGCCCAAAGTGACGCCGCCAGGCAAAGTGAAACCAACCTGGAAAATAATCGCGGTTCATAGCTTCGACGACAGCGATGCTTACCCGATCGCCGCCCTGATGCAGGCCAAAGACGGGAACTTCTATGGCGCAACCTTCAACGGCGGAAGCAGCCCCAAGTGTCTCAACTCCGGAGGCTGCGGCACTGTTTTCCGCTTGTCCTCCGGGTCTGGCTCGTCGGTAAAACGCTAGCCGGTTAGCGGGCTACTTCGAGGTTTCTATCCAGATCTCAGCACCTGGCGGAATCTCTGACTTAGCGACTTCCTCCGACAAGAGAAAGCCGACGCGTCTCGGCGATCGACCCTGGTTTATCGATTCAACTTGTTGAACGTGTGCGTCCAGGGATCTGTCACGGCTTCGCACTTGGATAGCGTCCCCTATTTTTACTCGTAAATCAGAGTCAGCGATGACACCCGGCACTACGACGCAACCGCGCGTCGGCACCGTGAATACGTGTTCCACCTTTGCGAGAAACACCATCATGGACCGGAGTCTACGCCGTTCCTCTGGCTTCTGCTCACCTGCGGCACTAGCGCCTGCCCTTAGGGTCGTACTGGAAACACTGCTCGATCGGCACGCCCAGCTCGATGGCCACTTTGAACGCCGTCTCAAGCGAAGGCGAATACTTGTCCAGTTCCATCGCAATCACCGTCTGCCGCGTCACGCCAACGCGATCGGCGAGCTCCTGCTGCGTCATCTCGCGCGCGGCCCTCAGTTCCCTGATCTGGTTGCGTATGGCGGGCATCAGAGCGTTCTCCGGTAAGACACAATCTGCGTAGCGGTCTTGGTAATATCCGCAATCACCAGCATGCCGAAAAACACGCTCAGGAAATGCAGCCCGATCTTCGGGTTGTCGAGGTGAAGCTGGCCCATGGTCGTGTGAAACCACAGCATGGCGAGTCCGATCACCATGAGCGACGCCACCATCAGGTAGCCGGCGCGATAGCCGCGCAGCTCAATCAACCGGTCGCGTTCGTCGGTGGTGCGATTGCGGGTGAAGGCGGCGATAATCAGCTGCAGCACCACCTGCAACACGATGATCGCGATAATCATGCCCGCAACCTTGTTGACCGAATTCTTCTGATGCAGGAAAAAGTAAGGGCCGTAAACAAGGATCTCCGCCACAAGCGAGGCGTAGAGAGTCTTCTCGCGGTACGAAAGGCTCGGCATTGGAAATCGCTCCATGTCAAAAATATTTGACACCACAGACCATAACTCGAAATCATGAATAGTGTCAAATATTTTCGGAAGTATGTACTTTACGCAAGGCGGGGAGTGACCTATGATTAGCCCACTCCGGAAGCCGCAGCGTCGTATCCCGTCCAAGAGGCTTCCAAAGAAAAGGCGTCCCATGACGATTGCTATTGGAATGCTTTGCAAAGGCGGTCTGATTCTGGCAGCAGATACACAATTGACTTGGCAGGACGGGAGAACAGATTACGGCCCAAAAGTATTTGATCTTGTGACCGAGACAGCTTCTTTCGTCATAGCCATTTCTGCGAATGATATTGAAGCGGCGGCAACCTTCATTTCGGAAGTGAAACGGGCTTTACAGAAGTCTATTCGCTCAATACCAGCCGTGGAGAATTCAATAAAGGAGATGATGAAGAAATGGAACTCGTCTTTCACATTCAGGAAAGATCGAACAGATGTTAGTTTTTTGCTGGGAGCGCGGATCAAAGAGCCGATCTCCAAAGAAGAGGATGCGATTGGCCTGTTTCTTTGTGAATTGCCTTATACGGTATCGCGCAAAACGGCAGAAAATGCCAAAGGGTACATCTCCACGGGATGTGGTAGGCCAGCATCAGATTCCTTATTCAATGTTCTATTCGGAACTCCTGTGACTCCCCACACTTGCCTATGTCAAATCTCCTATCTGATGTACAGGGCCAAGAAAGACTTTAGTGCCGGATGTGGCGGCGATACGGACGCGGTATTTCTTCGCGCCGAAGATGGAAAACCCCTTTGGATTGAACGCCG
>DATJSB010000170.1:0-5926 GCA_035504315.1 Occallatibacter sp. | reverse complement strand
ACTTACGGATTGACCGATGAGCAGGTCGAGGGCATGATTCTCGACTCGTTCGATCATGCCGAAGAAGATTTTGCGAAGCGATTGCTGATTGAGGCGCGGGTCGAAGCGGAGTCGGATCTGGCCAAGGTCGACCAGGCGCGGTCGAATCCCGCGTGGCAGCAGTTGGGTGGTGAAGAGCAGGCGGCGATTGCAGCGGCGTGCGACCGGCTCGTTCAGGCAAAGGCCGGTGAAGATGCGGCGGCGATTCGCGATGCGCGCGTGGCGCTCGATCAGGCGACTCGGCACCTGGCCGATTTGATGATGGACGCGGCGGTGACTGAAGCGATTCGCGGCAAGACGATGAGTGAAGCAGGCGAAGAGTTGAGCGACAATATCAGCGCTCCGCATCCGATGGCGGCAGCGGAGTTCAAGTAGCAGCAAGTTAGCGGCGCTCCGCGCCTGTTAGCTGCGCTTCGCGCGTTAGCGAGTTAGCGGGTTGGCGAGTCAGGAAGATTGAATATGAGTGAAACGAACAAAGAGATTCCGCCGGAGAAGCTGGTGCGGGTGACGTTTGAGCCCGAGGGCAAGACGGTTGAGTTTGAGTTCGGCACCATGCCGTACGAGCATCACGGCAAGCCGATGTCGTTTCTCGATGTGGCGGAGAACTTCAACATCTTTCTCGACCACGCGTGCGGAGGTTCGTGCGCCTGCACCACTTGCCATTTGTGGATCAAGGACCAGACAGGCATCAGCGAGGCTGAGGACGATGAACTCGACCGGCTCGACATGGCCGCCGATCAGCAGTTGAATTCGCGGCTGGGATGCCAGGCGGTGATTACCAAGCCTGGCAATTATGTGGTTGAGATTCCGAAGTGGAATCGCAATTACACTTCAGAGGGCAAGCCGCTGGCGCTGGCGGAGGGGAAGTAACATGCCGCGCGAAATTCATTGGACTGATGCCGAGGAAATCGGCATTCAACTGCAGGAGAAATTTCCTGACATCGATCCGCTGGCCGTGCGGTTTACCGATCTGCATCGCTATGTGACCGAGCTTGAAGGCTTCGCTGACGACCCGGCCAAGTCGAATGAGTCGCGGCTTGAGGCCATCCAGATGGCGTGGCACGAGGAGTTCGAGGACGCGCAGAGATGATCTGGCCATGCGATCGGCGGAGCTTTTCTTGCCGACCCAGCTCATCAAAACAAAACCGAGTTTTTCAGTTTCAAGTCCCGGACTAGAAACTGTGTCTGGGCAGCCTCGTGATTCTGGCTTTGTATCCCCGGAATCGTAGCATATAGGTGCGCCGTAGCGTTGGGATGCGCAGGCACGGGAGGCTGAGACGCGGATAAGGTGACCTGGTCCTGAATCGCCTGAGGCGCCTGTGTGGCAAGTCCGCCGACAATTGTCACCAGGAACCCGAGCGTCGTGAGCGCTACACTTTTCACCAGGTCGTGTGTGGCAGGCGTAGGGATTACGAAAACGACCAGACAGAGCAATCCCGCGACGATATAGGACCAGGCGTAGAGCTGTTGGAAGCTACCGGTTTGATTGTTGGCGAACGTGGCGTGCACTGAAGCTGACGCATCGGCAGAGGACTGGACGGAGGGCGGCGCCGAGAATTGAATCGTGGCCGGCTTCCCTAGCACGCCGCTGGAGACGGTTAGAACCAACCCTGCAACTGCTGTGGCAACGTATGTAAAATTCTGATTCTTGGGAGCTAACCGCGGCCAAAAGCACGACACGATTGCGAAGGCCGTACTGAACAGAAAAAGGACCAGCACTGAAATCAGGGCCAGACCGATGAGGGGGTTGTCCATCAAATGAGAGAGCCCAGACATAGCGTTTCCTCCTATGTGCTCAAGCTCAGATCAGGGGAACGGGAAGACCAACAAACGAATAGCTACAAGATGATACCGCTGAATCCGCGTCTTGGGGATGCGATTTTTGAGCCCGTGCATTCACTCCTTCCAACCGAACGCTGGCATGGGGAATACCAGGACGCGAAAGGCGTAACCTCTACGCCTCCCCGTGCTGCGAGATCGACAGCACGTTTCCCTCAGGATCATTGAACCATGCCACTTTATCGCCATTGGGGAAAGTGCAGATGCCGCGCTCGTCCTGGCCCATGTTGGGATAATGCGTGAACGCGACGCCCTTGGCCGCGAGCTGGTCAATGGTTGCGGCGATGTCCGTTGACTCCCAACCAAGAACGGTATGCTGCGCCGGATTGAACTGCGGAGCCCGGCTTATGCGCAGCATCACACCACCCAAATCGAAGACGAGCGCGAAGCCGTCGTCGCGGAGGAAATTCAGTCCGAGCGTATCGCGATAAAAGCGAAGTGCAGCATCGGCGTCTTTGACGATCAGGAATGTAACGACTCGATTCATGGAACCTCCGCCGGGAAAGTCGCATCTGGAAGCGTGCCGATAGTGATGAGCCTTGACGGGGAAAAGACTTCCTGCTCTGGGTCCGATCTCAATCGCTGCGGCGCTCGTTCCAGCCAAACGCATTTTCAAAATGGGCGATCTCGGGCTTTGCGCCGGGCACGAGATACACGCTGATGACATCGAATCGCACCTGGGGCAAGACGGGTTGGGAGTTTCCAGATTGCGGCAGTTGGTGAAGATAGCGCCGCGCCAGCCGGCGCAGGACGGTGCGTTTGTGACTATCGACGGCGACCTCGGCAGGCGTCATGTCGAGGGCGGTGCGCGTCTTGACCTCGACGATGCACAGCAGCGTGTCTTTCCAGGCGACGATGTCGATGTCTCCGGGCAGGTTTCCCGCGGACCAGCGCGTTGCCACTACCATGTAACCCTTGCGCAGCAAATAGAAATACGCTTCCTTCTCGCCATTGAGACCGGTGATGAGATGGGGCGGGAGATCGGGAACACGGCCCCCGATTCGCGAAACGCGATCGAGCCCTTCGATGGCGAGACGGATCGCGCCCACTCCCACATCTCTTAATGACTGCATGGCAATCCATTTTCAACCTTGCAGGCCGCGCGATGCAAATGACGCTCACTTTGGAAGGCCCGTTTGAGGGCCTGACGCTGGCCACGCCATTCCCATTTCGAAACCGGCGGTCCGTATTTGGAATAGACAAGCAAAGTCAGAATCTTTCCGCTGAAAGCGCCCAAAACCTGTTCGAAACTGAGATTGGGTTTCATAGGAGAATGCGGAAATGTCTCATGGATTATTGGGGGGGTTGTTTTCGAGGGCAGAGGATCATGCAGCGCCAGCCGTAATTGAGGTTGAAGAAGTGGTTGGGGATGAGGCCGTCGTAGATCGCAGCTTTGAGTACGCGCTCGATGCGCTGCCCGTGAACGCGATGTTCTGCGATAGAGACCTTATACTTCGCTTTCTCAATCGATCGTCGCGCAAAACGCTCAAGACTTTGCAGCAGTACTTACCGGTTCCGGTCGAAGAGATCGTAGGCAAGTCGATCCATATTTTTCACAAGTCGGAGGATGGAATCGACCGGATCCTGGGGCACAAGAAGCATCGGGGCAAACATGAGCTGCCGCATAAGGCGACCATCGAGCTCGGGCCGGTGAAGCTCGACCTTGAAATCGATGCAATGACCGACGAAGCCGGCGAGCACATTGGCGCGGTGGTGATCTGGGGTGCCAGCACCCAGCAGACAATCGATGCGCTGCGCCGTGCGCAGGAGGCGCAGCGGAACGACATCGAGCACCTGAATGGGAACCTGCAGATGGTAGCGACATCGACGCATGAGATCGAGGCGAGCATTGCCGAGATTGCGCGAAGTGCCGAGAATGTGGCCCAGGCCGCGGAGAAGTCGCGTACGGCGACAGATGAAAGCAAGAAATCGATTCTCAGCCTGAAAGAATCGAGCAGTGGAGTGGCGAAGGTGGCGGAGCTGATTGCTTCGATAGCCACGCAGACGAGCGTGCTGGCGCTGAACGCGAACATTGAAGCTGCGCGCGCCGGCGTGCACGGCAAGGGCTTCAGCGTGGTAGCCAGCGAAGTGAGAAAACTGGCGGAACAAACGGCAGAGGCGACCGCGGAGATCCAGGCCAAGGTCTCGGCGATCGGTGCTGACATCGGCACGGCGGTTGCGGCTATCGACCGCATCGCAAGTCAGACGGATGAGCTGTCAGGGGTGTCGCATCAGATGGCAGCCGCGGCTGAAGAGCAGCATCTGGCTGCGCGAGAGATGGCGCAGAACCTGGAACGAGCCGCGCACCGGACCAATGAGATTGCCAACATGCGGCTGGGGAAGTAGACGAGCAGTAATCCCAAGAATGAAAGGGCCGGCAGATGAAATGCCGGCCCGTTTTTTTTGCGGAATAGCAATGCCTCAGGCGGTTGCTACCGCGGCTGCGGCGTGCTCGTGGTCTTTTTCGACGATGGTCAGCGATTCTTCGAGAATGTCGAGAGCCACGGTCGCTTCCGCCTCGGTGACGATGAGCGGGGGCGCGAGGCGCAGGGAGTTTTCGCCGCAGCCCAGGATCATGAGTCCGCGCTCGAAGGCCAGCGTCTCGATGCGGTTGCGCTCGGCAACGGCAGGTTCGCGGGTTGCCTGATTTTTTACCAGCTCGATGCCGATCATGAGGCCGCGTCCGCGCACGTCGCCGACCATGGGATGGGTTTTGACCCAGCCGCGCAGCCGCTCGATCATGAACTCGCCGACGCGCGCGGCATTGGCGATAGCTTCGCGCTCGAGGATGTCGATGGTGGCCAGGGCCGCGGCAATCGAAACCGGATTGCCGCCGAAGGTGGAGGCATGCGATCCGGGGACCCAGTCCATGATTTCGGCGCGGGTCATGCAGATGCCGAGCGGCATGCCGCTGGCAATTCCCTTGGCCATGCAGACCATGTCGGGCTCGACGCCGGAGTGTTCGATGGCCCACCATTTGCCGGTGCGGCCGCAGCCGGACTGAACCTCGTCCACAACCAGCAAAATACCGTGCCGGTTGCAAATGGCGCGCAGCTCGCGCAGGAAGTTGGTGGGCGCGACCACGTAACCGCCCTCGCCCTGGATGGGCTCGACGAAGATGGCAGCGACTTCCTCGGGAGGCAGGATGGTTTTGAAGAGCTTCTCCTCGATGTAGCGCGCGCAGCCCAGGCTGAATGCTTCTTCCTCCTGAGGTCCGCCGGCGCATCCGCGGTAAGCGTAGGGATAGCGCACGTGGGTGATGCCGGGAACCAGCGGCGCGAAACGGCGCTTCTGCTGGGGCTTGGAGGCAGTGAGCGAGAGAGCTCCCATGGTGCGGCCGTGGAAGGCGCCGAGGAATGCGATCACCTGCTGGCGGCCGGTGTGGTAGCGGGCCAGCTTGAGCGCGCACTCGATGGCCTCAGCGCCGGAGTTGCCGTAGAAAAAACGATGCGGGCCGGGCATGGGCGCGACCGCGGAAAGCCGCTCGGCAAGATCGGTGAGATGCTCGTTGTAAAAATCGGTGCCCGAGATATGGATGAGCTCGGCGGCCTGTTTTTGAATGGCGGCGACAACCTGGGGATGGCAATGGCCGGTCGAAACAACAGCGATGCCGGCGGCGAAATCGAGAAACTCGTTGCCGTCGACGTCTTCAACGCGCACGCCGCGGCCGCGTTTAGCGACCAGTGGATAGGAGCGCGTGTAGCTGGGCGAGATGAGGCGGTTGTCGGCGGCAACAGCGGCCCTGGCCTTGGGTCCGGGCAGAGGACAAACCAGCCTGGGTCCGAATTTTGCGTGCAGTTCCTGCTTGTTCATAGAGCCTTCTCCTCGGCAAAGATCGGTGGTGCGGGCAGCGCCATGTGCGCGCGCGTTCCAGGTGGATGTGGCGTTGCCGCTGATCCCGTCGAACGGGATCGGTCAGATGCGTGGACCCCGATCAGGGTCGCAAAAGCGTGCGAGGATCTTCGGCGGACCTGCCGCTAGTCGCCGCCGAAGAGGCTAGGTCGCGTGCGGGTGGGCAGGACGCGGAGATGGCGGCGCGGGCAGATGA
>DATJSB010000169.1:0-19418 GCA_035504315.1 Occallatibacter sp. | reverse complement strand
ACCTGGTTGAAGGTCGTCACTGCCTTCGAGTTCGCCTCAAAGCCCTGCTGCGCAACGATCAGGTCGCTGAACTCTGTAGAAATGCTCACATTGGATTCTTCCAGCGCCGAATCCTGAATGCCGCCCAATCCACCGGTGCCGGCAGCGCCAACCGCGGCGGTTCCACTGGCCAGCGTGGTCTGGTACTCGCCGTCGGCCTCGGAGTTCAGGCCCTGCAGATTGGTCATGTTCGCCAGCGCAACCCGGCCAACCACCTCGGTTCCGCTGGTGTATGTCGCCGTCACCGTTCCGTCCGACCCGATGGTGAATCCCGTGCAAGTGCCCGCCGCGTTGCCGTCTGCGGTGGTTCCCGACACTGAAGAAGCTTCCTCCACCTGGCTGATGTTCGGTGTCCCGCCTGAACTGAGCAGATTCCAGTTCAGGTTCAGGGTATTGGCGCCATCGGCCAGGTTGGCGAAGGATAGCGGAATTGAAGAGACGTCGCCGGCCGCTGTGCCAACTGTCTCCTGAGCTCCGCCCGCGGGAGTCACCGAAATCAGATTGCCGTTCTGGTCGAAGTTCAGTGTTCCGGTAATCGGCGCCGGTTGAGCGCCCCCGGCAAAAGCAGACGACGGCAGGTTCGCCGAGTAAGTCCACGTGCCGGGCGCAGTCTCGGTGTAAGTGACGGTGACATTCTGACTCGCACCCAGCGAATCGAAGACTGAAACCGTGGCCGGGAATGCCGTGGTGGAATCGGAGTCAAGATTCGCCGTCATGCTGAAGTTCTGTGTGGCCGCCGGCATCTGCACCTGGCCCTCCAAAGGAAGGCTGATAGCGGTCAACGGCGCGCTCGTATCCACCACTCCGTTCACCGCCGGGTAGCCCATCAGCGTAGAGCCGTTGGCCGTAACCAGGTTGCCGCTGGTGTCCTGGGTGAAAGCCCCGTCCCGGGTGTAGCCGGTTGCCCCATCGGTATCCTGCACAACAAAGAAACCGTTGCCGTCGATCGCCATATCCTGCGAGCTCATGCCGCCGGTGTTGTACGAGCCCTGCGAGAAGTCGGTGGAGTTCGAGGCCACCTGGGTGCCCGCGCCCACCTCGATTGGGTTTCCCGAACCGCTCTCTCCTAACTGCTGATAAAACAGGTTGGAGAAGTTCGTCGTCTGCGTCTTGAAGGCGGTCGTGTTCATATTCGAGAGATCGTTGGCGATGGTGTTGAGAGCCGTTGTATCGGCCTCCAGGCCGCTAAGCGGTATTGAGAAACTTGCCATAATGGTTCTCCTTCACTTGAATTTCGCAATGGGCGCGCCCAAGAGCGGGCCGGGTTAAATGTCAGTGCGCCGCCGGTGTCGCGGTGCCGGCGGCAGCGTGGTTTCGCCCGGCCAGCGCATGCCCAACACGTTTGGCAGCGGGATTCGTCTTTTCGATGGCAAGGTTCCCGGCTATTGCGGAGCCATGCGCCCTTGCCGCGCGCGAGCCCGCCGCTGCAATGCCGGTCTTCCCGAGAGAACCAAGCGAGCCCGGCGTCGTCCCTCCGCCGACGTGCAGCGCCTGCATGATCTCGGCAGTCGTTGAGCCTCCAGCCGGCGTTACGGCCGGCGCAACCCCGGCGGCCTGGTTCCCGCTCACCGGATTGGTCTTGCCCGTCGCAGAGGTCGAGCCCGTCGAAGCTGCGCTCGCAGAAGAGGAACTCGTCGCACCGCTGGCATCTCCCGACAGCGTTTGGTTGATGTCGATGAGCTGCTCGAGACTGTTCACCTGCACCAGCTGATTGATGTACTCGTTCGGATCGGTGTCCGCAGTCGGATCCTGGTTCTGCATCTCGGTCACCAGCAGCGTGAGAAAGTCGTTCGCCGAGATGGTTGCCGAATCGTCTGAACTGCTCGAGCCACTCGATCCGCTCGTACCATTCGTGCCGGACGTCGAATCGTCCAGCGGTATCGCCGTCTTCGCCGCTGTGTGCCCTGCCATTAATGCGTGATTAAAGATCGCTGCTGCCGCCATGCTGCCCTCCTTGTTGCCGATCGGTCTCCGCTTCACTGCTTCCCTTCACTGGCCATCGCGGGCTGCTCCTTTCCGCCCTTCAACCGGACCGTGATTTCCGTATCCGGCCCACCCGGCTCATGCCAACACTGAGATGTATCTCCCCCTCGGCGCCGGAAGAATGGCCGGGCTCTCATTGACTCTCGAAAGAGGAGCTTCGGCCAACCCCGCTGCCGAAGAAGAGGCCTGAAGCGGGTTCAATACCGGCGAGCGGTCCGGGCTCTCCTGGGCGGATTGCTGGTGGCCTTGGTGATGCATCTCTTGATTCAAGCTCCCGTCGTTTCCATAGTTCTGCGCCGGCTCCATAGTCAAGTTCTCGACCGGGCTGCGCTGTTCGCGAAGGTAATCATGCAGCCCGGCCATGTGTGCGCCGAGCGCTTGCGTCGCGTCGGCCGACCCCGGCACGACTACTGCACTGATGCTGCCCGCATTTGACCCCGCTCGCACCGACACCCAGCCCAGAGAGGGATCTTCGAAACCCGCCTCGGCCTGATGCGCGCCGGCATGAATCCATGTGGCATGCATCGAGTTGTCCGCGCCATCGAGTGCCGAGAATGTCTCTGTCGTCGAAATCCCGGATGCCGTCTGCGCCGCCGGTTGGGGGCCGGCGTTTGAAGGCGGGATGACTGCTGTTTCACGGACCAGGGCTGAGCCCG
Source organism: Occallatibacter sp. (assembly GCA_035504315.1). GTDB lineage: Bacteria > Acidobacteriota > Terriglobia > Terriglobales > Acidobacteriaceae > Telmatobacter. The sequence continues at coordinate 16,740 of DATJSB010000169.1, read as the reverse complement.
CGGCTGGGCTGCTGAGCTGATTGTGAATGCCCTCGACCGCCGTTGAGTTGAATTGAGAATCGCCGGCGAGATGGCCGCGAACGAACTGCGCGCCGGCAGTGGCCCGTGCTGGCGCAATTTGCGCTCGCACTGCCTCCCCATCGGGGAGGGATGAGAGCGAACCCACGGCTACACTATCCATCGCGGATGGCGCTGATTGCGCTGCCTGGAGGTTGCCTGAAGCGTTCTCCGGTGCTGCGGTCGATTGGCCTGTTTCTGCTCGGGAGGGCGTCAGGCCCGGTTCTTCTGCTGCCGGCTCGGCCGAATGGATTGCGAGGCCGGAAGGCGATCCTGAAGATTCCTCGACAGGTTCCGTCGCCTCTTGAGCCCGAGCCGCAACATTCTGCTCAGCCGAATTTGTATTTGGCGCGGCCAATTTTGAAACCAAACCACGCGCTGCCTGATTCGCTGCAGCGGAAGCTTGCTGAGGGTTCGCAATCGGCTCTCTCGCCGGTGCGGACGAGAATTCCGCGGCGCTGCTGACCGCTGACTTTGGCATCGCTGCCGGTTGAAAAGGCACAACCATCTGCGAAGCAAGAACTGCTCCCGCATCATTGAGCAGCGACGAGACCGGATGCAACGGTGATGTCTTCGCCGTCGCCGGTCGATCGGTCGTGCCGTGATTCGCAGGTCTCGTGTTATCTGCAACTGAACTCGATCCGGTAGAAGATTCGCGCGCAGCCTCTGAAGCAGCCTCCTGCTGATCTGAAGCGGCCGAGGCGTGCGCCAGTGCGGCGGATATCGGTGCCGGCTGAGTCTCCGGCGACTGGATTGCCTCTTTAAGGACCTGGCCCGGCATCGCCGCGCGGGGCAGGTTTCCGTTCCGTGGCGATGAAACCAATGGATTCCCGGTTGCGGCCGTTGGCTCGAATCCTGTTTCATGAACCGCATGCGATTCTTCGTTGGCAGGATTGTCGAGGACTGCCACCTCCTGCTGCCAGTTCGATCGGAAGCTTTGCTGCTCGACTATCCCATTTTGAGAGGGACTGGGCAGGATCCCCTCAGAGCGGCTCGCGATCGTCGACCGTGCCCCGCTTGTCCCGGCTCCGCCGGTCGCCAGCCATGGGGCGTTTCCAATATCGATTTCCAAACCTGCGGCAGCTGTCACGGCCTGAGAATGAGCAGCCTCGGTGCCAAATGAGAGTGGAGGTTGTTAAAAGGCTGTCAGAAATTGGGAAGATTCATTCCAGATCAGGAACGAATAGGCGGAACTGCTAAGTTTCTCCTCAAGTTCAGCCTGGGTGAGCCGATTCCGCGTGTCACTCAGCGCCTCCCAGCCCGAATCACTTGCGATCGCCATCAAGACGCATTCGGTTCAGATACCAGTCGTCGAGATCTTGCTGACCGCGGCGAAGATTGATTGCGGCTTCGCGCGCCTTTTCCGCCTCGGCGAGGGTCTCGGCCTGAAGCCTCGTTGTACGTTTGCTCAGGTAATCCTGTCGCAGCGAAGCCACTCGATCCCCCGCGCTTCGAATGCGCGGCGCCAGAGCCGCGGCCCGGCGGCTGGCGCTGCGCGACTCTTCCATACCGGCGATGCGGTCTCGAATCTCCCCGCTCCTGGCGCTTGCAGCCACCAGCTGGCGACCTGCGCGCTCCCTTTGTTTTGCGGCGCTCAATGCAAGTTCCAGCTGCGCCAATTCGCCCAGTGCCAGTTCCAGCAACCGCCGGCTCTCGCCCTCCTCCATCCGGCGAACGCGCACAATGCGCTCCATCAGCCGCACCGATGCCATCGGCTACACCTCGGCGGCCAGTGCGGCCAGACGGGCAAGGCAATCGGCAAAACCGACGTGTTCGTGCGAATCCTGGATCATGAACTCCCGCATCGCGGCCCGCGCCGCCAGCGCACGATCGAGTTCCGCGTCGGCGCCCGGCTTGTACGCGCCGATGCGAACCAGGTCTTCAGACCGGGAGACCACCCCGGTGAGCTTGCGAATGATCGCCGCCTGCTCGCGGTGCTCCGCTCCGGAAACGATGGGCATCAACCGGCTGATCGAGTCCATCACCGCCACCGGCGGATACCAGCCATCGGCCGCCAGAGCGCGAGAGAGCAGCACATGTCCATCGAGCAGCGACCGCACCGCATCCACCAGCGGGTCCTGCTGGTCGTCACCCTCCATCAGCACGGTGTAGAACGCCGTGATCGAGCCGGCGCGGAACTGCCCGGCCCTTTCGATAAGCCGGGCCAGCCGGGCAAACACCGAGGGCGTGTAGCCCTTGGCGGTGGGTGGTTCGCCGGCCGCCAATCCAATCTCGCGCGCCGCCATGGCGTAACGGGTCAGTGAGTCCAGAACCAGCAATACGTTTTTGCCTTGCTCTCGAAAATACTCGGCGACGGTGGTCGCGGCTAGCGCCGCACGCATCCGCTTCAGGGGCGATTCGTCTGAAGTAGACACCACCACCACCGATTTGGCGCGTCCTTCTTCGCCCAGCGCATCTTCAAGAAATTCTCCCACCTCTCGCCCGCGTTCGCCCACCAGGCCCACCACCGTCACATCGGCCTCGGTGTTGCGCGTCATCATGCCAATCAGCGTGCTCTTTCCCACGCCCGAGCCTCCAAAGATGCCCACCCGCTGCCCGCGGCCCACCGTAAGCATGGCGTCGATAACGCGAATGCCGGTTCCCAGCGGCGTCCGGATCGGCGCCCGCGCAAGCGGGGAGTGCGGTGCGCTGTCAAGGGTCATGGAACAGCTCGCAGCCGGCGCCGGGCCCCCATCGATTGGGCGGCCCAGTGCATTCAGCACGCGCCCCTGGAGCGCCGTGCCTACCTCGATCTCCGGCCCTTTGCCCAGGGCCTCAACCTCATCGCCATATCGAATTCCATCCACATCCTCAACCGGCATCGACAACACATTTGTACCGCGGAATCCGATGACCTCGGCAAGATGACGGCCCCCCGTCCGGTCGACAATCTCGCAGCACTCGCCCACCGACGCAAGCGGCCCCGTCGATTCGATGGTCTGCCCGACGACTTCGACAACTCTGCCGCGCCAGCGCCATGGCTGGCCGTGCTCCAGACGCGCCAGGTAGCCTCCCAGCAGCGCCGTCATTCCTCGGCCTCCCGCAAGGCCGGCGGGCGTTTCGTGGATTCGTTGCGTGTGTCGCTGCCGGCCCGGTCGAAAAAGCCCCGCTCAATCTCTCCCAGTTGCGAGCGAACTCCTAGATCGACTGTTCCCAGACTACTTTCGATCACGCAATCACCCAGCCGGAGCCCTTCGCCAACCAGCACCGCGGGTTTCACAGGAAGATTGGGCAGGTGTCTGATTGCCTCCTGCCACAAATCAAGGTCGCAGGCCGGCACGCGCAGCTTCACTTCCGAGGTTTGAGAGAGTTGGCCCAGCGCCACGCGAACGGCGCCGGTCAGTAACAGCGGATCCATCTGCGCCTCGCGGCGAAGAATCCGGGCTGCCACGGCCAGCGCCAGCTTCACCACCTCAACTTCCACTGCGCGTAGATAGCCTTCCCGGGCCTCGGCAAAGCTCTCCACCGCTCCGGCCATCCGCCGTTCTTCCTGGCGGCGTGCGTTCAGCAGGCTCTCCCGCTCAGTCTCCCCAGCCTCTTCGCGACCGCGCGCGCGTCCCGCTTCGAAAGCCTTGCGCGACTCCTCGGCCAGCCGCTTCTCCCAGTCCTGATGATTGTTGAGAGGTGCGGATCCGGCGCCGGACTGAGACTCGCCGTCCGCTTCTCCATAGCCGTTCCATTCCGGCGCAGCATGGTCTGCCGCACAGCGGGGATACTCGAATACGTGAATCGTAACCGCGCTGCCTGTCTCCGCTGCTGACCATCTCGATGGCAAGTTTCCTGCTCCTCTGCGCCTGGAACTTCGATCCCTGACCCCTCACCCCTGATCCCGCAGTCCTGATCCCGGCCCTACGCCAGCATTTCGTCGCCGGTTTCGAGTTTCAGAATCACCTTGCCCTCCGCTTCCAGCCGGCGCGCCAGGTTCAGAATCTCCTGCTGGGCCTGTGCCACCTCGCGCGACCGCACCGGCCCGAGGACCTCCATGTCTTCCTTCAACATCTCTACCGCGCGCGTGCTCATGGCTTTGAATATCTGGGCCCGCAGCTCTTCGTTTGCACCCCGCAGCGCCAGTGCCAGTTGCCGCTTGTCGACACCCGACACAATCTCGCGAATCGTGGCTGCGGGAACCGTGATCAGATCCTCAAATGTGAACATCAGGTTGCGGATCCCGAGGGCCAGCTCCGGCTGGTTCTCCTCGATGGTTTCGAGAATCTTCTTGGCTTCCTCAGCGTCGAGCCGGTTGAGCAGATCGGCGACGGCCTTGAACCCCGAGTAGCTCTTCCGCGCTGCATCGCCGAGGCTCTCCAGCCGCCGATGCAGGATGTGCGCCACTTTCTGCGCCATCTCGGGCGAGAACTGCCGCATCTCGGCCAGCCTCTGCACGGCGACTACCTTGTGCTCCTCGCTCAGGCTGGCCAGCACCAGCGACGCCTTGCGCGGATCAAGATGGGCCAGCACCAGCGCGATCGTCTGCGGATGTTCCGAATCGAGCAGCTTGCCCAGCTGCTGGGGGTCGGTGCGCTGCAACTTGGCCAGGTTGCCCTGGGCAGCCTCCTGGGAGCGGCGCACCAGCATCATCAGATCGTCGGCCCGCGGCTTGCCGAAGGCGTCCTGCAGCAGCCGGCTCGCATAATCGATGCCGCCGTGCACTGCGAAGCCCTGCGATTCAAGCAGTTCCCAGAACTCCTCAATCACGTCGGCCGAGAGTTCGGGCGAAACGCTGCGCAGGTCGGCAAGCTCTTCGGTGAGCCGCTGCACATCGCTTTCCGGCAGCACCCGCATAACCTCCTTGGCCAGATCCCCGCCGACTGCTACCAGCAGAACCGCAGCCTTGCGAACGCCGGAGAGGTTCTCCGAACTTCTGCGTCGCGCCGTTCCCTGCATTGCCGCTGAATCTGCCAACTTTGAGCGCCCTTCCGATCCGGTTAATCCGAGTGGATCCAGCTCTGCAGGAGGCGCGAACTCTGCGAGGGCTCGCGCTTGATCTGAGATGTCACCTGGTTGAAGATCTCCTGCGATCGCGCCCGTTCGGGGTCGACTTCGACCGCTGGCATGGGCAGGGCGCTCGCTTCTGCGGCTGGGCCGCGTCCGAGCTCATGGGTTTTCCCCGTGCCTGCATCCGCATGAATCGTCGCAGCGTGCCTGATCGCCGGCCGCACACCCAGGAACAGAATCGCGACTGTCGCCATCAGCAGCGCGAGATACTTGATCAGCTCCGGCGAGTTTTCGACTTCGGCCAGCACCTGCTGCGGCAGCGCCGGCGGCGCAGTACCGCGATTCTGATCGAAGCCAAGATTCTGAACCGTTAGAGTGTCTCCACGAGACTGGTCGAACCCCACGGCAGCCTGGGCCAGCGCGGTCAGTTCGCGCAACTCGTCGGCGGTGCGCGGCTGCCAGGCCGGGGGCTTGTTCTTGGACGCCGGTTGCAACAGCCGGTCATTCACAACGATCGCCGCTGTGAGCCGGCGAATCCGGCCGGGATTCTCCACCGTATGCTTCACCGTCTTGGAAACTCCGTAGGTGCTCGACTCGGTCTTTGCCGTATGGTCGGGAGCGGTCTGTTTGGGATAAACCGGCAGCGCCTGTGTGTTCGGCGCATTCGACGCCGTGCCCGGAACTCCGGCAGCCACCGGCTGGCCGCCCGCGTTCTCCTCGGTACGCTGCATTGCGAGCGTCGCCGTCTGGTTGGGATCGTAGGTCTCCTGCGTAATGTCGGTGGCCGTCGGATCGTAATCAAGCGTGACCGAGGCGCGCACGTTGCCCACGCCCGTCACCGGCTCGAGCGTGGCGACGAGCTTGTCTTCGAGTGCCTGCTCCTGACCCAATTCAATGGCTTCGGCGGTCTTTGGCCCCAGCTGCGAACGGCCCGCCGCATCCACCAGGGCCACATGATCGGGTGCCAGCCCGTCTACGGCCGAGGCGACCAGATTGCGGATCGCATCAGCCTCTCCATCGGCCAGTGAGAGATGCTTCAATTTGAGGACCACCGAGGCCTTGGCCGGCCGCTCCTGATCGCGGAAGAGCGAGTCGTGAGGCAGAACCAGGTGCACGCGCGCCGACTCTACATCCTCGAGCGTGCCCACCGTACGCTCCAGCTCTCCCTCGAGCGCGCGCTGGTAGTTCACCTGTTCGTCGAATTCCGAGCCCACCCAGTTGGGCTTGTCGAAGATCTCGAAGCCCAGCCTGCCGCTCTTCACTCCGCCTTTGGCCGCGGCCGCAAGCCGGGCCTTGTTCAGCATCGCCGCCGGAACGCGGATGCCGGTTCCATCCGGCGTCATATCGAAGTTGATCTGCCCCTGCGCCAGAATCTGGCCGATCTGCCGCGCATCTTCCGGATCGAGGCCCGTGTAGAGAGTGCGCCAGTCGGGCCGCGCCATCAGCCAGATCATGGTCGCGGCCAGCGTCGTAACCAGCACGCCGCCAATCACCGCTCCGTGGCGCTGACCGGGTGCCATCCGGGCCCACACCATCCGCGCCCGTCCCCATGCGCCGGCCATGCGGTCGGTCCATTGCGGCTGGCCCTTCATCGTCGCCGCGGTTTTCTCGAGCTGTGTGCCAGGCGCCATCGCTAGGAGTGTCCGCTCAAACTCTCAACAATCTGCTAAAACTGCATGCTCATGACCTGCTGGTAGGCCTGTACAGCCTTGTTGCGCACGGCCAGCGCCATTTCGAAGGCCATATCCGCCTTTTGCGTTGCGATCATGGCCTGATGCACATCCACACCGTTGCCGGTCATCAGGCCGGATACGGCGTTGCGGGCCTCAGACTCCAGCCTGTCGACCTGGCTCACCGCATCGGTGAGCAGATCGGAGAATGGAGCCCCTGGCCCGCTTCCGCCTTCTGGAGAGAACAGTGAAGAAAGCGCTGCACCGCCGGAAGCCGCGGATGGCTGAGTCACTCCCGCGACTGCCGTGCCGGTGGTGGAGATAGTCGGTAGCATCTTGTCTCCTTATTTCCGTGCCCCGTCCGCGCTACGGCTTTGCCATCCCGAGCGCCGAATTCCCGTGCTCGGTCTGCGCTACGACTTTGCAATCTCGAGCGCCGACGAAATCATGCCCTTCTCGGCTTGCACCGCTGAGCTGTTCAGCCCGTAGGCGCGGGTTGCGCCCATCAGGTCAACCATCTCGGCAATCGGGTTGATGTCGGGATATTCGACGTAACCATCCGGCCCGGCATCGGGATGGCCGGGATCGTAGCGGCGCAGCCCCGGCGACGGATCCTCGACCACACCGGCGATATGCACACCCGGGGCCACCCCGACGCTGCCCGTAGAACTGAGCGCCGGCGACTCCGAGGCCGACGCGAAAGTGGTGCTGGTCGGCCCCGCCGCTGTGCCCATCGAATCGAGAAACCTCGTATCCCCGCTATCGGCGGCGAAGATCACGTGCTGGCGGTGATACGGACCGCCGGTTGCGGTACGTGTGGTCTCCGCATTGGCCATGTTGGCGGCCACTACCTCGGCGCGAACCCGCTCCGCCTGCATGGCTTCTCCCGATGCGTCCATCATTCCAAAGAGGTTCATCGTTCAAACTCCCGTTTCGTGGTTCGAGACTCGTGGGTCCTGATTCGTGATCCACGTTTCGCGGGTCGCCCTGGCGATCCTTGAATCGAACGCCCATCAGGTGCCCCGACTCACTTTCCGTCGGCGTGGATTGCGTCCATCACGCGCTGGTACTCCTGGCGCAGCAGCGCCACGCCGGTTTTGAACCGAAGCTGCGCCTCGGCCAGGTTCAGGCCCTCCCGGTCCATCGAAACATTGTTGCCGTCCGGCCGTGCAACCAGGCCATCCACGTCGGTAACCCGCACCCGCTTCGGCGCGCGCCCCGCTGCCACGCCGCTCATCGCCTCGCGCATCTCGGCCTCAAAGTCCATGCCCACGGCCCTGTACCCCGGGGTATCGATATTGGCCATGTTGGCCGCAGTCAGCTTGGCTTCGGCCGTGGTCAGATCCAGGAAGCGCGCGATCTGGTCGCTGAGCATCGTTTCAACCTGCATACGGCGGCCCTCCTTGATTGGCCTTCAAAACTGCTGTCGCCTTCCTCTGCGCTGGGTTGCCATCCTCAGCGCATGTTCGCCTTGCTCGGCGCAGGAAGGAAATCCATCATGAAATTCGTCTAGTTCACCACCTGCCCAAAGTCGATCTCGGCTGAGGTCAGCACCGGCGAATCGCCGGCCAGAATCATGGCCCTTTCCAGCACATGCTCAAGCTCCCTGACGTTTCCCGGCCAGTCATGGGCCGAAAGCGTCGCCATTGCGCATTCATCAATCCGCTTCAAAGGAGCCTCGCGCCCCAGCTGTTGCAAGAAATGTTCCACAAGCAGGGGCAGATCCTGAGTATGCTCAGAGAGCGAGGGTGTGCGGATGAGAAAAACCGCAAGACGGTAGTACAGATCGGAGCGGAAGCTGCCCGCTTGCGCGTGCTGGGCCAGCGGACGGTGAGTGGCCGCGATAATGCGCACATCCACCTTAACCGTCTCGTTGTCGCCCACCCGCTGCAGTTCGCCGCATTCCACAAAACGCAGCAGCTTTGACTGGAGCGCCAGCGGCATCTCGCCGATCTCGTCGAGGAAAAGCGTACCGCCGTTAGCGGCCTCAATCCGCCCGACGCGTCCCTGCACCGCACCGGTAAATGCCCCGCGCGTATGCCCGAAGAGCTCGGCCTCAAGCAGCGATTCGGGAATCGCGGCGCAGTTTATGGCGACAAATGGTTTTCTTGATCGGATCGACAGCCGGTGCAGGGCCTCGGCCACAATCTCCTTGCCTGAGCCGGTCGGGCCCTCGATCAGTACCGGCGTCAGCCGCGGCGCCACCAACCGCACCCGGCGGCTGATCTCCAGCATGCACGGCGCGTTACCCACCAGTTCCGGGAGCCGCTCGGCAATGGGCTGCTTCTCGCTGCGGCTGACCGGCTCGACCAGTTGCGGCGTCTTTGCCAGGGGCGACGGCTCGTCTGCGCCCGGCTGCGAGACCGCAACTGTTTCACTCCCTGACGGCTGTGTTTTTTTAGGCCAGGACAGGCCGAAGATGTCCGCACTCGCTGCCGGCTTCGTGGGCAACTCGGGCGCCGTGTTCCACGCGGCGGTATCGTTGTCCTGGTTCTGGCGCATGGCATAGAGGAGCTCCTGCCGGTACGGGCCGCGGGGCGCATCCGAACGAGCCGTTCCATCGGCGGACAGAATGTCCACATTGGGAAAACCGCCGTGAAAATCGGTGATGAACTCGGTCAGATCGAGATCAGGCAGCCAGGAGTCGACGATGACCGCATCGAGGGTTGAGGCTTCGGCTTCTGACCAGGCCTGCGCGCCGCCCTCAGCCTCGCGCACATTCCAGCGCAGACCGTTGAGCGTGTGCGCCAGCCGCTGACGAAAACTGCGGTCAGCGCTGATGACCATGACTGCGCGTTGACGGATGCGGGGAATGGGAGGAACTGCGGGAACCGTATAGGGCTGCATGAATGAGTCTCCTTAAGAAAGTCAAAAAGATCGGAAAACTGAATTCGCACCTAGTTGGTATAGGTGAGCGGAACCGGTGCGGGTTTGGCTTGAGCCGCCCCCAGCGCAATGGCGCCAGCCAGTTCTGCCTCTGAAGGCACCATGTAGCCCCGCCCGCGCACGGTGCGAATCAACATTCCCGGAGGCGGGTCCTTCAGCTTACGGCGAAGATAGTTGATATAGACATCGACAATGTTTGTGGTCTGGACCGGTTCCATGTTCCACACCGAATCGAGCAGCTCAACCCGCCCGATACACTGGCCGCGATTGAGCATCAATTGCTCGAGTAGCGCGAATTCCTTGTTGGTGAGCACGATCTCTTGGCCGGCGCGCCTGGCGGTGTGGTCAAGCCGGTCAAGCTCAAGGTCGCCGGCGCGCAGCTTGAGCTTGGCGTCGCGCTTGCGCCTGAGCAGCGCCCTGCACCGCGCCCGCAGCTCATGCAGACTAAATGGTTTAACCACCAAATCGTCGGCGCCGAGGTCGAGGCAGCGCACCCGCGTTTCCACCTCTTGCCGGCCGGTGAGCACCAGCACCGGCAAATCCGCATTCAGGGCGCGCATTTCTTCGAGCGCGGCTTCGCCGTCCTTTACCGGCATGTTGAGATCCAGGATCGTAAGATCCGGCAAATCCTCACGGAACGCATCTACCGCTGCCCCGCCGTCAAACGTCAGGCGGATACGGTGCCCGTCTGCCTCAAGTCCTCTGCTCAGAAACAGGGCCAGCGCCCGGTCGTCTTCGGCAATCAATAACCTCATGAGCCACCCCTCGCAATCGCGGGCCTGTTGGTGTTACCTTCCCGCCCTCTCATCGCTGCCCCTTACCCTTAGCGGTTGCTAAAGTGGGCGCAGTTCCAACATCTCGCCGATGAAGAAAGAACTCAAGATTAGAAGGAGAAAATAGAACGGGCAGAGTTTCAGGATTGCGCACGGGAAAATGCAGTCCTGAATGGGGCGCAAAAATGAGGGCTTGTGATGGCAGTCACGGAAAGCTTGAAACGGTATCGAACGGCCCAAATTGCGACCGCAGAATCGCCTTTCCTGACCGCTATCAGCGCGGCGCGGCCGTCCGCTCCCGGCTGACCGCGCCCCGCGACGTGCTGCCGCTTCGCGTCCCAGCCTTTTCCTCGTACATCGCTGCATCAGCCCGAGCCACCAGATTATTCAACCCTTCGCCCGGCTTGAACTCGGCGAGCCCCATCGATGCATCGACAGGCAGCCTGACCGGTCCCGAAGCAGTGCGCAACTCGTAGTTGCCGCACACCCAGCGCCGCACCCGCTCCACCTGTTGCTCGGCGTCCTTCAGAGCTCCGTCAAACACCATCATGAATTCATCGCCGCCCCAGCGTCCGATGGCGTCGGTCGACCGGCATGCGGATTTGACTTCAGCCGCAAATTGCCTGAGCAACTCGTCGCCCGTCACATGACCGTACTGGTCGTTCACTGCCTTGAAGCCGTTCAAATCGGCGATGGCGACACAGAATCTGGCTCCGCTCGCAATCCGGTCTTCAATGAGCGTCTCGACACACAACCGGCTGCGCAACCCGGTTAGCGAGTCGTGAAACGCGATCTTCTCCGCCTCCTCCAGCTTTGCCTGGTAGATTGAAACCTCATTCTTGAGTTCGGCGATTGCGGCTTTTCCTTCCTGGGTCATCCGTTCGATCGAGCTCTTCAGCTCCACCGCGCTTCTCTCGATCGAGGCGCGAATCTCCGTCAGATCCTCAAGACTGACAATCTGTGTCAGCCGTGCCGTCACATTTTCAAACTGCCCGGCACAGCGCTGATCACGGCCTCCCAGCGATTCAGCGGTGCGAGCCATTACCAGCAACAGTTCCTTCACTTCACGGGCTTTGCCCTGGTAATGCTTCGCTGACTGCCTTCCCCATTCACCCAACTCCTGCCTCACCTCGGCTTCTGTGGCGTTCAGAGCCTTCGCGCCCATCGTGACCACAAGCCCTGCCTTCAGGTTGACAAGATGGTCTTTTAATTCGCTTCCCAGACCCGGACATGCATCGAGGCTGCAATTGCCCATCTCGACAAGTGCGGAGCCATAGGCTGCGAGAGCCGCGCGCACGGCCTCTTGGTCCTCGGGTTCGGACTCAGGCTTCAGTTGCAAATGGTCATTGTCCAGGTACTTTTTTATCGAGATCATCGGCTATCGTAAGTACTCAACGGATCTCGTCCGCACGAGCACACCTCACCCATGCTCCATCGGCGAAACCGGAGATTCGCATTAGCCATCTGACGAAAGCAAATACGCCAGCGCAGGCTTCGAGTGCGGACCCGATAGCGAAATCATCTCTCAAATGAATGACTTGAACGGTGCAAACGATTGAGCGATCAAATCGCTTTCCACGGCTCGGCGAAGAAAGTTACCGAAGTGCACCCCATCGATTTTCGGCTCGTTAGAAAACACTTTGGTGACTGGCCATGCCTCGCCGATTCTAGAATGAAGAGTATGCACATCAGGAGTGGGCCCCGTGGATTGGAGTAAACTGCCGGACCTTGCAGCAGTGGCGCTGCTCACTTGCGCCTTTGCCTCGGTAGCGTACCGGGGACGCAGTGCTGTCTCTGGCCTCTGGCTCACTGGATGGCTGCTCATCGATCTGCATTTCGCGGCATTCGTTTTTCAATTTCGAAACACATTACTTGCGAACCTAATGCTGGTGATTGGGTTCGCTTCCCTGGTCTGGGCCGGCGTCATATTCATGTGGGCCTGTGTCCCCTACCGCGACAAGCTTTCCAGCCGATTGATGCTTTCTGTGCTGCTTGGCGCCAACACTCTTTATCTGGTTGTGTTGGTTGCCGCGCCCTCAGGCTCTTGGATGTTTGTACCCGCAGCAGCTCTGCTCGGGATCGGTCCGTTGCTTATAGCGCTGGTTACTGCGCGGACCTTCTTTCATCCCCTGCGCCTGGCCCTTGTGTGCACTTACTGCGGCCTGTCTGCCTTCCTTCTATTCTTTCAATACCGGCCCAATGGCTCCGACCTCGCGCTCAATGCAATCCTGTTTACGGTCTATCTCGGCTGCTGCATCCACTTCTGGGCAACCTACGAGCGCGCAACAACCGGCACATTCATCACCATTGCGGGTTTCGCTGCCTGGGCTTCGGTTTTCGTGGTCGCTCCCTTACTAGAAGCGTTCTATCCCAACGCTCACATCGAGAACGAAGTCTGGAACCTGCCCAAATACGTGGTCGCAGTGGGAATGATCCTCCTCCAGCTTGAAGATCAGATCGCGCATAACCGGCATCTCGCACTTCACGATGAGCTCACCGGCTTGCCCAATCGCAGGCTCTTCGAAGACCGGCTGAATGGTGCGCTCGAACGCGCTCGTCGTACCGGTACGCAGACCGCCCTGCTGCTGGTTGACCTGGATCGTTTCAAAGAGGTCAACGACACCGTCGGCCACCACATCGGCGATCTGCTTCTGCAGCGAGTCGGCCAGCTCTTTAACGGCCGTGTCCGCCGGTCAGATACCGTGGCCCGCACCGGCGGCGATGAGTTCTCCATCATTCTCGAATCACCCGCTTCGCGCGAGATTGCCGGCCGGGTTGGATCTTCTCTCATTCAGCTTCTTGAAGAGCCATTTGATCTCGAAGGCCACTCCGTGCGAGTTGGCGGCAGCGTGGGGATAGCCGTCTTTCCTGAAGACGCAACCGATGCTGCGTCGCTGCGCATCGCTGCCGATCGCAGGATGTATGGGGACAAGAACGCGGGCAGAAGCAGCGAACCGAACATCTCCGGGCCGCACATCAGGCGCTCCTTCCCCGGCGATGCGCCGAGCGAAGCGGCGACCCGGTAAGGAAAGCTCGCAAAACTGCATCTCTCGGTGCCCGCCGGATAGAGTAGCGCCGGTCTCCACAGGCTTCGGAAAACTCGACCAATGCCGTCGTTTTGAAAGGGCACCACCGGCTTCGCCGACCCGCAATGGATGAAACGGGCGAAGCGCATCGAGTAGAGTGAGGTCGTGAGTTTCTTTGTAGGGCACGGATTTATCCGCGCCAATGAGATCCGTAAAATGAGCCGGAACCACAAAGGCCCAGGCAATTTGCCCGGGCCTTTGTGGTCCCGTTTTGATGAAGCGCGCTATCCCCGGCTTCCACCGGGACGCGGCGGTCCGCCGCGACGGCGGCGACGACGGCGATTGTTCTGCTCCAGACGTCCACCGCCCGAAGACCCGCCGGCTGCTTGAACCGGCACGCCGCTGTCAGCTCGGTTGAAATTCGGCTCGCTCGACTCGTCGATCTCCACACCGTTTTCTTCGTCAAAGTCATCGCCGCCCTCGATCAGGATCGTGCTTTGATTCGAGGTCGGCTGGCGCTCGTCGAATTCGTGGCGCGGCTTTTGCGCAGGCGGCGCGGATTCTTGCGGCGCAGTCTCGCCGTTCTCGCCGCCTTCAGCAACAGGCTGATGAACCAGCTTCGCCTTCTGCTCCTTGATGAGCGCCTTGCGGCTTAGCTTGATGCGATTGCCTTCAATGGCCAGAACCTTCACCATCACCTGATCGCCCTCGCGCAGCTCATCCTTCACTTCCTTCACGCGATGCTCCGCGATCTCGGAGATGTGCAGCAGCCCATCGGTGCCCGGGAACAGTTCGACAAACGCGCCGAACTCGGCCAGGCGAACCACCTTGCCCAGGTAGCTCTTCCCGATCTCCGGTACCGCGGTCACATCGTTGATCATCGCCATGGCCCTCTTCAGGCCCTCGCCGTCGCTCGATGCAACGCTGACCTTGCCGCTGTCGTCCACGTCGATCTTGGCGCCGGTCTGCTCAACGATGCCGCGAATGGTTGCGCCGCCCTTGCCGATCAGGTCACGAATCTTCTCCACTGGAATCTGCAGCGTCTCGATTCGCGGTGCGTACTGCGAGCGCTCCTGGCGCGGTCCGCTCAATTCGGCATCCATTTTGTCCAGCAGGAACAGCCGTCCGCGACGGGCCTGCTCCATGGCCTGCGAAAGAATCTCGCGAGACAGCCCGCCGATCTTGATGTCCATTTGCAGTGCCGTGATGCCCTGGCGCGTTCCGGCCACTTTAAAGTCCATGTCGCCGTAGTGGTCTTCAGCGCCGGCAATGTCGGTCAGGATGGCGAAGTCATCGCCCTCCTTCACCAGCCCCATCGCCACGCCGGCCACCGCGCCCTTGAGCGCAATCCCCGCGTCAAACAACGCCAGGCTCGCGCCGCACACCGAGGCCATCGACGAAGAACCGTTCGATTCCAGAATGTCCGACACCACGCGCATCGAATAAGGCGACTCATCTGGCCCCGGCAGCACTGCCGTAATCGCCCGCTCTGCCAGCGCGCCGTGGCCCACCTCGCGGCGGCCGACCCCGGTCATGCGGCCGGTTTCGCCCACGCTGAAAGGCGGAAAGTTGTAATGCAGCATGAAGTTCTTCTTCTGCTCGCCTTCGTAGCTTTCCAGGCGCTGCCCATCGTCCATGGTGCCCAGCGTCGCTGTCACCAGGGCCTGCGTCTCACCGCGGGTAAACAGCGCCGATCCATGGGTCCGCGGCAACACGCCGGTCTCAATCGTAATCGGCCGAATCTCGTCGAAGGCACGGCGATCGGGGCGGATGCGTTCCTTGGTCACCTGCTCGCGGAACAGGCGCTCGCGCAGCAGTTCGTAGTAATGGCCAAGTTTCTTCTTCGCCTCCGGATCGTCAGCCGGAAGTCCTGCCGCCATCTCGTCCTTGATCTGCTTGATCAGCGCATAGCTCTCAGTCTTGCCGTGGGTCTTGGTGTCGAGTGCGTCCTTTAACCGCTCGCCAATCTTCGCCTTCAAATCGTTGTAGAAAGCTTCGTCGAACTCGGGCGCAGTGAAGGCGCGCTTTGCCTTGCCGGCCTTGGCCGCAAGCTCTTCAATCGTGCTAACAATTTTCTTGATCTCTTCATGCGCGAACTCGATCGCCGCCAGGATCACTTCTTCAGTCTCTTGCTTGGCGCCGGCTTCGATCATTACGATGCCGTCTTTGTGGCCCACCACCATGATGTTGACAGTGGTCGAGGCGCGCTCGGCATAGGTGGGGTTCACCACAAACTCACCGTTCACACGGCCCACGCGAACCGCACCGACAGTTGCCCCAAATGGAATATCGGAAAGAGCAACCGCCGCCGCCGCCGCATTAATCGCAATTACATCGGGATCGTTTTCCTTGTCGGCAGAGAAAACCAGCGCAATCACCTGCGTTTCGTTGCGGAATCCATCGGGGAACAGCGGACGGATGGGGCGGTCAATCTGCCGCGCCGTCAGAATCTCTTTCTCGCTGGGACGGCCTTCGCGCTTGATAAAGCCGCCAGGAATGCGCCCGCCGGCATAGGTGTACTCGCGGTAATCTACCGTGAGCGGGAAGAAATCGACGCCTTCCCTGGGATCGGGGGATGCAACAGCCGTGGCCAGTACAACGGTCTCGCCCGTGCTCACAAGTGCAGCGCCGCTGGCTTGCTTGGCCATGCGGCCGGTTTCAAATACCAGCCGTTTGCCGCCGGCAAGCTCGACGGCTACTTCATGCTTCGTTGACATAATTGTCCTCGTTTCGTTTTTTCGCTTGGGAAATTTGGTAGCGCCGGTCTCCTGACCGGCTGTAGCGCGGGCTTCCGAGCCCGCGCACGCTGCGCCCATTGCCAGAGCGGCGGGCGTTCATCGCGCTTTTGAAAGGGCACGGATTTATCCGTGCCGACCGGCACGAACAAAGCCCCGGGGCTTTAGCCCCGGCAGGATGATTTTGAGGATGGGAGTGCGAAAGCCCCGGCGGCATTTCAAAGCCGCCAGGTACACCATGGCCCCAAATTGCATTTCGCGCAGGGGCCGTGACCAATATCCGGTCTGGGCGCTTCCGGGTCAACGTTGGCTTTCTTTTTACTTGCGGATTCCGAGTTTGCCGATCACGTCCCGATAACGGTCCGAATCGTGCGACTTCAGGTAATCCAGCAGGCGGCGGCGCTTGCTTACCAGCATCAACAATCCACGCCGGGAAGCGTGGTCTTTCTTATGCGTCTTGAAATGCTCGGTCAGTTCGCCAATCCGCTCACTCAGGATTGCGATCTGGACCTCGGGCGAACCCGTGTCCGTATCGTGAGTGCGGAAGCGTTGAATCAGATCAGTTTTCTTTTGAGTCGCCAGCACGGCGTCGATTACTCCTCAATTTTTCTCAGGTCCACTTCTCAAGTGTCTAAAGTGAGATTACCATGAACGGCAC
>DATJSB010000168.1:0-54716 GCA_035504315.1 Occallatibacter sp. | reverse complement strand
TGATCAACGACACCGAAACGCGCATGCTGGGCGGCAATTCGAACCTGGTAAAGGCTGCGCGGGCGGTGATGGAAATGGGACCGAAGCTGCTGGTGGTAAAGCACGGTGAGTACGGCGCGACGTTATTCCACGGCTCATCTGCAAAAGGTGAAAGCGCGGAACGCAGCACGTTCAAGGCACCCGCATTCCCGCTCGAAGAAGTCGTCGATCCCACCGGCGCGGGCGACAGCTTTGCGGGCGGATTCTTCGGTTACCTGGCTTCGCAACCTGAGCTCACGCCGGGCGCATTCCGCCGCGCCATGTTCTACGGCAGCGTGATGGGATCGTTTGCCTGCGAACGCTTCGGCACCGAGAGACTCGAGCAGCTTACCCGAGGCGAGATCGACGAGCGATTCAACCGGTTCCGAGAGCTGACCCACCTTGACTGAGAAAGCAACGCGAAACATTTCGGCTGCGGCCAGTGCGTTGCCGCGGCGCGAAACCTTCGCCGTTCTTCTTTCAGCCGCTGCTGCATCGCTCATTGCCGGTGCGTGGAGCTGGCGCAATCACGCGCTGCTCAACTACGGCGACGCGGTGGCGCACCTGCACATCGCCCGTCACATCTTCGACTGCCGCTTTCATTCGATTGGCGAATTCGGATCGGTATGGCTGCCCCTGCCGCACATTCTGATGCTGCCGTTCGTCGAGGTGTACGCGTGGTGGGCCAACGGAATTGCAGGACTGATTCCTTCGACGCTGGCGTATCTCGCAGGCTGCGTGGGTCTCTACCGGATTTTGAGGCGATGGCTCGAACCCTCCGCCGCGGCGCTCGCACTCGCCTTTTTTGCGCTCAACCCCAATCTGCTTTACCTACAAACAACGGCGATGACCGAGCCGCTGTTTTTGTGCGAGATGATCTGGACCGTCGTCTGGCTCGTGGAGTGGCGCGGTGCGCTGGACGACGATCCGAATCGTGCGGCCCGCATCGAATCGTTGATCCTTCTGGCGCTCGTTGCCGCGGTGTACACGCGCTACGACGGTTGGATCATTGCTCTGCTGGCGTGGGTGAGCATGGGAGTAGCGCGGCTGCGCAACGGTCAGCTTGGCAAGCGCAGCTTCTGGATTGCCAGCGTGATTCTGGCGGCGGCGCCGGCCTCATGGTTCGTCTACAACGCAACGCAGTTCGGCGACTGGCTGGACTTTGCGCGCGGGCCATATTCGGCTCTGGCTATTGAGAATCGCACGGCGGCGCCGGGCTGGCCGCCGCATCCGGGCTGGCACAATCCCTGGGTCTCGCTGCAATTCTTCATCAAGGTGGCGGAGATGGACTCGTGGGCATTTTGGCGCCACGTACTGCTGGCGCTCAGCGTCATCGGCACGGCGTTCGCCTGCGCCATCGCACACCGCCGCGCATTCCTATGGACGCTGCTCCTGTGGATACCGGTTCCCTTCTATGCCTACTCGGTGGCTTACGGCTCGGTGCCGATTTTCATCCCGGTGTGGTGGCCGCACTCGTACTACAACACCCGCTACGGCATGGAACTATTGCCTGCGATTGCGCTCGGGCTCGGCTTCATCGCGCAGTTCGCCATTGGCGCGGCGCGGGAGTTCAAGCTGTCGTCGCCGAAGACGGCCGTGGCATTGCTTGCCGCGCTGATTGTGATGAACTCGCTCGTTCTCATCCGAAAGCGGCCGCTGGTTTACGTTGAGGGCACAAAGAATATCGAGGCGCGGCGGCCCTTCGATGAGAACATCCCGCCGGTGATGCGGCAACTGCTTTCGCGTCGGCCGGGTGCGCCGGTGCTGATGAACAGCTCGGTCTATCCCGAACTGATCGCGTTCACCGGAATACCGCTGGCGCAGACTATCAACGAAAGCGACCAGTACATCTATCGCAATGCGCTCGCCGCGCCGGCTGAGAACGCGGCCATCGTGCTGGCCTTTGACGGCGACGAGATCGATCGCGCGGTGAAGGCACATCCCGAGGGGTTGATCGAGGTGGCGCGCTTTCGAGCCAAAGGGCAGGCCTCCGGCACGATTTACGTCTCCGATACCTGGACCGCAGGTGGCCCGGCCTAACGGCTCAACAACGTCTGCGAGCAGTGTTAGCATCGGGCAAGGAACAAGCATGACCGCAGGCTTGGCACAAATCGCGCAGCCGTTCCAATTCGACAGGCTGCAACAGATGGTGGTGGT
Organism: Occallatibacter sp.; assembly: GCA_035504315.1. GTDB lineage: Bacteria > Acidobacteriota > Terriglobia > Terriglobales > Acidobacteriaceae > Telmatobacter. Next base: position 52,541 of record DATJSB010000168.1, on the reverse strand, counting down.
GAATCACGCCGTGGGCCGGCTGCTATTGGCTTGCGCGCTGGGCGGCTTGGTGGGCCTGGAACGTGAGATGAACCGCAAGGCCGCAGGTGTGCGCACCAATCTGCTTATCTGCATGGGATGCGCCTTCTTTACCCTTCTATCGGCGGTGCTGGCCGGTGACTCAAATCCAGATAAGGGACGCGTGGCCTCGAACATTGTGCAAGGCATCGGCTTTCTCGGGGCGGGTCTCATTCTCCACAACAAGAGCCGTGTGAGCGGGCTGACCAGTGCGGCCAGCGTCTTCGTTGTGGCATCGATTGGCATGGCCTGCGGGGCGGGATTGTACCTGGCGGCAGCCGCGGCCACGGCGATTGTGATTGTGGCCCTCGAACTGGTCGGCTTCCTTGAGCGGCGCGCAAATCTGAAGAGCTACTCGCTGGTGTACGAGGCCCGCGGCGCCGACAGCACGCTGATGCTGAGCTCGATTCTGGACGCGATGGACAAGGCGGGCCAGAGACTCGCCGAAGTGGTGCACGATTCGATCGGCAATCTTCAACGGATAAGCTTCACGATCATTGCAAGCAACCGGCAGCACGAACGGCTGCGCGGGAAACTCGCAGCCGAGCCCTCCATCGATAAGCTGCTCACCTTCCGCGACCCGGAGGAAGATTGATTCCCTTCACCAAGGCGCATGCCTGCGGCAACGATTTTTTGATTGTGACCGAAGAGGCCGCGCGGCACCATGACTGGGCCCACCTGACCCGGCGCCTCTGCGCGCGCAACACTGGCGTGGGCGCGGACGGCATCGAGTTCTTCGCGTGGACCGGGCCGAAATCGGGGCGAATTCGCCTGCACAATGCCGATGGATCGGTCGCCGAGATCAGCGGCAACGGCACACGATGCGTAGCGGCATGGATGGCGTGCGAGTTGAACGCGCAGGCGGGCGATGAGCTGCACATCAAAACCGACGCGGGACTGCGCGTTTGCCGCATCGATGACGTGCGCGGCAGCGCGGGGTTCGCCGTGGACGTGACGACCGGGATGGGCGTTCCGGAATTTGCGCCGAAGACGGTTGCGCTGGGTAATGGATCGCGGATCGAGGGTCTGCAGGTTTCAACCGGCAATCCGCATTTTGTGATCGCGGCGGGGAATCAGGACTTTGAGATTGCGGACAGGAGCTGGCAGGCGATCGGCGCGGAGATTTGCGTACATCCGGACTTTCCTAATCAAACCAACGTTGAATTCCTGCGCGTGAAAGGCGCAAATGAGATCGAGATTCGCATCTGGGAGCGCGGCGTGGGGCCGACCTCTTCATCAGGAACGGGGAGTTCCGCGACAGCAACGGCGGCAATCGCACTGGGACTGGCGAATTCGCCGCTCCAGGTTGTGGCTCCGGGCGGCGCGCAATCGGTCGCATGGGGCGGACCCGGAACGGAGCTGTATCTCACGGGGCCGGCGGCGCTGATTGCGCGCGGCGAGGCGTATTGAAATGGCCGCACTTCGAAAGCCGCTCATTGAGCTTGCCCAGGTTGCGCAGGGCGCGGGCATCAGCGTGATTGCGGCAGCGAGCTTCGCGCAGCCCGAACGCATCGAGCGTGGGCTGGCTGCCGTGAACGCGCTGGGGTTTGAGCCCAAGCCCGCGCCAAACGCACTCGCCCGCGGACCCCTCTACTTTGCGGGAACGACGGACGAGCGGCTGGCCGACCTGCATGCCGCGTTCGAAGACGATTCAACTGGCGCGGTCATGTCCCTGCGCGGCGGCTATGGTTCGAATTATCTGCTCGAGGGCTTGGATGTCGCGAAGATCGCACAACATCCAAAGCCGTTCTTCGCCTACAGCGATCTGACCGGTATTCAACTGCGCCTGCTCGACGAGCTTGGCCTGCCCGCTTTTCACGGCCCGATGCTGGCCGCGGATTTCTATCTCGAAGACGGCGTGCATCTCGCGAGCTTCAATTCGGCGCTGCGCGGCGAGGCTTACAGCGTGGGCGCAAACGAGGGCTTGCGCACGTTGCGGGCGGGAGCCGCCCGGGGCGTGCTGTACGGCGGATGCCTGAGTATTCTCAATTCTCTCATCGCCACGCCGTGGGAGCCGCAGACTGAGGGTACGCTGCTGTTCCTCGAAGACGTGGGCGCCAAACCCTACCAGATTGACCGCATGCTGTGGCAGATGCGAAAGGCCGGCAAGCTCGACGGCGTCACCGGAATCGTCTTCGGCGAGATGCTCGACTGCGTCTCTCCGGGCGCGGTGCTGAAACTTCTCGAAGAAGCGATTTTAAATGCGCTCGATGGCTTCGAGGGACCCATTGCGATCGGACTGCGCAGCGGTCACGTTTCACGACAGAATGTGACGCTGACGCTGGGGTTGGAAGCGGAGTTGGCGGCTGCGGTAGAAGCGCGGCTCGACATCGGCGCGCGAGTGACGAAGTGAAAGGGTGAACGGAGACGGCAAGTTGGCGAATCGAACAGCATTGGCGGTGATAAGTTGACCAAGACGCCGCGGCACATTCATCTAAGCGGAATCTGCGGGACGGCGATGGCCTCGATGGCCGGACTGCTGCAGCTTGAAGGACATCGCATCACCGGATCGGACAAAGCCGCATATCCGCCCATGAGCGATCTGCTGCGCGAGCTCGGCATTGCGGTGATGGAACCCTACGCCGAGGCCAATCTTTCTCCCACGCCCGATATGGTCGTCATCGGCAATGCGCTCTCGCGCGGCAATCCCGAGGTGGAGCGCGTGCTCGACGAGCACATTCCCTTCACGTCGATGGCGGCCCTGCTGCGCGAAGAGTTTCTCAAGGGGCGCGAATCGCTGGTCGTCGCCGGCACCCACGGCAAAACAACAACCACCAGCATGCTGGCGTGGATCTACCAGACGGCGTCGGGCTTCAATCCAGCCCTTGAGCCGTCGTTCCTGATCGGCGGGGTGGCCGAGAACTTCGGAACCAGCTTTCAACTGCGGCCCACGCGCACCTTCATTGTCGAAGGCGACGAATACGATACGGCATTCTTCGACAAGGGGCCCAAGTTTCTGCACTACTTCCCCGACGCGCTCATCCTGACCCACGTTGAGTTTGACCACGCCGACATTTACGCCGATCTTGACGCGGTGAAGACGGCCTTCAAGCGGCTGGTGAACCTGGTTCCGCGGCGCGGATTGATCGTTGCCTACGACGCGAACGCAAACGTGACCGAATGCGTGGAAAAGGCTCTGTGCCGCGTGGAGCGGTATGGATTTACAGAAAGCGCAGACTGGCAGATTCGCAATCTAAGCTTTGCGAACGGCGTCACGAATTGGGAGCTTTGGCGCGGGGGTGAACTGTGGAGCGAGCTCGATATCCCTGTCGCCGGCGAGCACAATGCGCTGAACGCAACCGCCGCCGCGGCTCTGGCCTGCGGATGCGGCGTTCAAAAAGTTGCGATCGCCGATGCGCTCAGGACCTTCAAGAGCGTAAAGCGGCGGCTCGAGGTGCGCGCCGAGATCGGCGGCATTACGGTGATTGAAGACTTCGCGCACCACCCTACGGCAATCCGCGAAACTCTGCGGGCGCTTCGCACGGTGTATCCTGGCGCGCGCCTCTGGGCCATATTAGAGCCGCGTTCGAACACGCTGCGGCGCAAAGTGCTCGAGGCCGATTTGGTTGCGAGCCTGCGTTTGGCCGATCGCGTAGTGCTGGCCGGGGTTTATCAGCAGCAGCGCATACCCGATGCGGAGCGTCTGCACCCTGAAGACGTGGTGCGCGCGCTCAACCATGAGGGCACGCCTGCGGAGCTGCTTGAAAATGCCGATGGAATTGTGGAAGGCGTCGCACCGCAGCTTGCCAGCGGAGATGTGGTGGCCATTCTTTCCAATGGCGGCTTCGACGGCATTTATGAGAAACTGCCTGCGCGCCTCCATCAGCTCTTCCCCACCGGCACAGAAAAGTAAGCCGTATCCATGATCGCCTCGCTCACCATCCTCGTCATGTTCATCGTGCTTGGAACGCCTGCGGTACTCATCCTGATTCCCTGGGCGGTGATCACCGGCAATGCGACACCGTTGTACAACGCTGCGGTGACGATTCAGCGGCTATCGTTTGCGCTTGCCGGGATCCGGGTTGAAGTCAAAGGTGCGGAGCACATTCCCGCCCACACGGCCTGCATCTTCATGGCCAATCATGTCTCCAACCTCGATCCGCCGGCGCTCATCCCGCGCATCCCCGGGCGCACCTCGGCATTCCTCAAACGGTCGCTGATGAAGATTCCGGTGCTGGGCTTCGGATTCAAGCTGGGCGAGTTCATTCCTGTAGATCGCGACGGCCGCGTCGAGAGCGCCCAGGAGAGCATCGCCGTGGCGCGCCGCGTAATGGCCAAGGGACTGCACATCACCACATTCGTTGAGGGCACGCGCTCGCGCGACGGCCGCATGCTGCCCTTCAAGAAAGGCCCGTTTTACCTGGCCAAGGAAACCGGCGCACCGTGCGTACCGGTGTCGATCCACGGCACCGAGGGCATGATGGCCAAGGGCAGCATGAAGATCAAACCAGGAACGGCCTACATCGAATTTCACCCGCCGCTCTACCCCAAAGATTTTGAAACGCGCGAAGAACTGCTCGAAGCAGTGCGAGCGGCTATCGCGTCGGGGCTACCGGAATGGATGAGGGCGGCAGGGAACGAGGGAGCAGGGAATAGGGAATAGAAAGCGAGACTGCGAAGCACCGGTCTACTGCTGCACGATCGCGTTATAGCCATCGTTGAGCAGGCGGTTCTTCCAGCTATTGGCTTCGGCGGCGGTGGCAAACGGGCCAATGCGCACGTGGATGAGATTGTCCATCGGCTCGCGTTTTTCGGTCACCGCGTAGCCGCGCTTGCGCAGAGCGGTGGTGAGCACGTCGGCATCTTCCTGGTTCGAAACTGCGGCGATCTGCACCATGAACGTTGCGGCGGACTCAAGCGCCGAATGCACAGCGCCAGTTGCGGCCGGACCTGCTGCCGGCGCGGCCCCAGTTCCGGGAGCGAGCGCCGGACGCACCTGCAGCTGGCCGTTGACCGCGGGTTGCGCTGAATTTGATCCAGCGGGAAAAGTTTGAGGCGCCGCGCCGGCAGGCAGCGTCGATGCCTGGGCCGCATCCATCGCGGACGGCGTGGTTAAGGCGTCAGTGGTTGGCGCCGCCGGCTGCGCGGCGGCCGAGGGCTTGGCCTCCGATCCGGCGGCGACGGGTTGCGAGGCGTTTGCGCCGGGCGCTGAGGCTATGGTGTTCTGCGCGCTGCGATGCCCCATGGCATACCCCAGCCCGAAGCAAAGACCGCAAAGCAGAACCAGGCCGAAGAAGATGGCCAGCAGAGTGCCCGACCCCAGCGTAAGCTCAGTATCCTGCCGCGGTCTTACCGGCTCCAGATCCTCCTCGTCAAAAACACCTCTCATATTCTGCCTTAACCACTCTTCTTTTGAGACGCGCCAGTCAGGACTTCGTCGTCTCTGCCGGTTTGATGCCGGCCAGCTTGTTCATTAGTGTGAGGAATTCCATCGGCAACGGGAAGACGATGGTGGTGTTCTTTTCAACTCCAATTTCGGTCAGCGTCTGCAAATAGCGCAGCTGCAGGGTCATGGGCTGCGTGGCCATCAGAGCGGAGGCGTCCACAAGCTTTTGCGCGGCATTGAATTCGCCCTCGGCGTGGATGATCTTCGAACGGCGTTCGCGTTCCGCCTCGGCCTGCTTGGCCATGGCGCGCGTCATGGTCTCCGGCAGGTCCACCTGCTTCACTTCAACCGACGTTACCTTCACCCCGAATGGCTCGGTGCGCTGGTCGATGATGGATTGAATCCTGAGATTGAGCTGGTCACGATGGCTTAGCAGCGTGTCCAACTCTACTTCGCCCAACACCGAGCGCAGCGTGGTTTGCGCAAACTGCGAGGTCTGGTAAACGTAGTTGGCCACCTTGACGGCCGCATCGTTGGGGTTCACCACGTAGAGCGTTACCACCGCGTTCACCTTGATGGTGACGTTGTCGCGGGTAATCACGTCCTGCGGAGGAACTTCGAGCACCTCCTGCCGCAGCGAGATGCGCACCATTTGCTGAATCGGCCTGAAAACAAAGATGATGCCGGGGCCCTTCGGCTCCGGTCTCAGGCGCCCCAGGTTGAAGATCACCGCGCGCTCATACTCGCGCAGAATCTTGATGCAGTTGATCAGATAGAGAACGATGATGCCAAAGAACACAAGAATCGGAATCTGCAGAACATCAGCGGACATGGGCTTTCCTCACTCAGTGGGCAATTGTACTCCAAGGGGTTAACCAAGTGACTGCGATCCGTTTCTCCGCGGCCGGTTATCGCCGCGCGAGCCCAGGTCGGAACAGCCAAGCCGCCGCACTCGCTCAAGCCTGTATCTTCATCAATGTCCCGTCTCGTGGCCACGCAGTTCTGAACCGGAATCCTGATCGAGGTAAATTGTGCAACGTGGATGACGGCGCAGGGCAGAAGCCGGGCACTTGGGATCGATCTGTCCCAGCAGTGCACGGCGAACTGCACCTCTTTTTTGGTAACCGGGCACCGTGCAGAAGATTGCGCGACACGCCAGGAGTGCCGGCACGGTCATGGTCAACGCTTGTGTTGGAACCTCATTGAGCGTAGCAAAACATTGGTCATCCACCTGTTGCTGACGGCATTGTGCATCAAGATCGACGGCTCTCACCGTGAGCGGATCATCGAAGTCGCAGGGCGGATCGTTAAAGGCGAGATGGCCGTTGACGCCGATTCCGCAGCAAACAATGTCGATTGGCGCTTCGTTCAGTTTTGCCGCATAAGCCGCAGCGGCTTGCGCTGCGTTGTCACCTGGCTCAAGCAAATGCACAGCTCGAAACGGAAGACGATCGAAAATCGCGTGCCGTAACCAGCTTCCGAAGCAATGTGGCGAATTTGCCGCCAATCCAAGGTATTCATCCATGTGGAAAGCGGTGATCCGTGTCCAGTCGATGTCCTTCTCGCTCGAAAGCGCGGCGAGCATCTCCGCCTGGCTCGGCGCCGCGGCAAAAATCGTGCGGACGCCGGCCTGTTTCCGAAGGCACGCTCGAATCTCATCCCCGATCCCGGCGGCAGCTTGTTTCGCCATCGCAGCACGAGATTCCGCGACATGAAGAACGACCCCATTGAGCGATGAACTTCCCAAAGCCGACATTCTCATCCTCAGCAGTTCATGCGGGTTTTGATGCCGTCAGGAGTTCAAAAAAATGGTCGGGATGCGAAGCTAGAGAAGCCGAATAATCTGCCGCCCGCTGAAACTGGAAGACGAGCTGGTCTTTCGGTTGCAAGCCATAAAGCGGTCTCAACTTGGCCGCGGAATCGGGGAATCGGCCTCGATCCCAATCCTTTGAAAGTGCTTCTGCCAGGCTACGGTCGCGCTCCGCAACCTTCTTGATCATCACATCCGCATCTTCCCGCGTTAACGGCTTCGCGGCCGCGTGTTCAACCACAATTGCCTCGCGCCAATACAACTGCTCCATGTATGCAACTGAAAGTTCAAAAGCTTGAAAGTCCGCCCGGTTCTTCAGCACCTGCGCATCCAGCCGAATGAGAAGGCCGCGCAGCCGCGTAAACGGATTGGCCTGAAGCGATCGGTTTTCAAGCACTGCTGAAAGCTGTTCATCGTTGCTCCATGGCACATGTAGCGGCACAGCCCCGGCCGTCGACTCCCGTTCAATCTGCGGCGCGCTCGCGTAGATCAGCCGGAACGCTCGATCCCAATCATCGTTCCAGCGCGCCCGGTAGTGGTTCTCCACAAAGCGCCGCAATCCGGACTTCTGCGCAACGCTTGATCCTTCCTTGAACGCCACTGCCGCATATGCGAATCCATCCCAGATCGAGTTCTGGATGTAGCGGCTCGGCACCCAGTTTGTCAGTATCACCCCCAGGGAACCGGCATCGTCCTCGGCAAGGTAGGCATCGGCGAATGCATCGATATTCGCCAACTGCTCGCTACCGGCACGCGGCCCCCACCTGTAATTGATCAGGGCCGGCGCCCCGATGCCGCGAGAACCGTTGCTGCGGACTGTAGAAAGTACTTCACTGATCTTCGCCGGATTCGTCTCCCTGTAGTTCCAATCCATCACCACGATGTTTTTGCTGAGCTGGTTAAGGATGCGAGGTTCCTTGTGCAGAACAAAATCCCCCCATACGATGAATTGCTTTCCCTGGTCCTCTGCAAGGTGATTGAGAGAATTCAGATACTCTGCCCATATTTCATACCGAGGCTTTGTTTGAAGCGCCCGGCGCGACAACTCAGAACCTCCCCAGTTCACTTCATCGCACCCGCCGTGCAGAAAGGCCGACGGAAAGATCGCAGAGATTTCACTGTACAACTTTTTGAACAATGCCAGCGTCTCGGGATGAACCGGAATGACACCCGTGAATTCTGAAGAAAGCTGCGAATCGGCATCCAGTAAATGAGCATATGCGGCCGATCTCGTGATGTACCCGGTATGACCGAAAGATTCCAGTTCAGGAATCAATTCGACACCGTGGCTGCGGGCGTACTGCGCCAACTCGCTGAGCTGTTCCGGCGCAAATGCATTTTGGTGGAACAGGAGATCGGGGGCGGAAGAAAACCGCAGGGCGCATCCCTGGTCGTCTGCAAGACGAAATTGGAGCGCATTGAATTCCCATTCCGCACAAAAGTCTATGACCCGCCGGTAGTAACTGAGAGACTCCGGAACCCGGCCCGCATCCACCATAAGGCCGCGCAACCGTGGGCTTCCCGCCCGATCTCCGGGTAACCGTTCTGCGGAGCCGAGCGATTCAAAGTTCAGATCAGGATTCAGCGGCGGGAGCTGAGAAGCAGCAGCCAGGCTGCTTAAGGCAAGACCGCCTTTCAAAAGGAAATCTCGCCTGGTGCGATTTTTCGTCCGCATACCCCTCACTGTTTTCAACGCTCGCCGGCTCGTTCGGCGACTCCCTAAACCGCGGATTGAACGGGCTGGCTCGCGCCGAGCGGTTCGACGCGCAACACCATGTGATCGTGGCCCACAACCGTGAGCGGCGCGCCGGCCGGCAACGGTTGGCTGGCCACGGCCTGCCAGATCTCGCCCTCCACAAGAATGTGGCCGGCTGGCCCAAGAGGCTCCATGGCCGTGGCGCGCGCGCCAATAAGGGCGTCGGCGCCGATGCGTGCCTTGCGCCTGCGCGCACGGACAGCGATGCGGATGAGGAGGACCGTGATGACTCCGAAAGCCGCGCTGATAGCGATGGCGATCAGCGGGTTGACCCTCATCTCGGGCACCGGCGCGGCCACCAGGGTCAACATGCCGAAGGTGAGGCAGACGATGCCGGCAATGGCCAGGGCGCCATGGCCGCCGAACTTGGCCTCCAGCAGCATCAGCACAATCGCGGCTACCAGCAGCAGCACTGCCGTGTAGCGGATGGGCAGCAGGTCGAGCGCGAAGATAGCCAGCAGGATCATGAGCGTGCCCAGCGCGCCGGGAACAATGGTGCCGGGAACGTTGAATTCGAGGTAAATGAGCAGAGCCCCGCCCACCAGCAAAAGCAGTGCAATGTTGGGATTCACGAGCCAGCCCAGCAGATCGTCGCGGAGCGTGGGTTTAACCAGATCCACGCGTGCTCCGGCCGTGTGCAGCGTGGTCTTGTTGCCGTCGAAGCGGGTCACCTGGCGGCCATCGAGCGTTTGCAGCAGTTGCGACTCCTGGTTCGAGACAACGTCGATAAGGTGCTGGTCGAGCGCCTCTTCAGCAGTATAGGAATGCGACGATTGCATTGCCGCCGCGGCCGCCTCAGCGTTGCGGTTGCGGCGTGTCACATAGGAGCGAAGAAAGGCCTCGGCGTCGTTCTCAACCTTCTGCTCTTCGGTTGCGTCGGGTTTGCCCAGCTCGAAAACCACGTGGGCCGCGCCGGCCTCGGTTCCCGGAGCCATGGCAGCTACGTCGGCCGCCTCCAGAATGAAGAATCCCGCCGAACCCGCGCGGGCTCCCGAAGGCCCCACATAAACGATCACCGGAATACGCGAGGCAAGGATGTCGGCAACCATGGCGCGCATCGATTCGACCATGCCGCCGGGCGTGTCCATTTGAATCAGGAGAGCGCTGGCGCCATCGGAGTTGGCGTGCCTTATCGCGCGCTTCAGCTCGTCTGCGCTCACCGGCTGGATGGTGTCGTCGAGCACGAATTTGTCAACCACGGGCTGCCCTGCGGGAACGGGCTGATCGCCGCGCGCAAGACAGGCAGGCAAAACCAGCAACAGCAGCAAAGCCGACGACGCAATTTGAGCCCAACCGATTCGAATTCTCTCACCGTGCCGTTCCATACTCGTGCCTTTCAGACCTGCACCTATCCCGAGAGTTCAAACCACGCAGATTCGTGCGAGCCAAGCATACACCCCGTAGAAAATCCGCGCGAGATGCCGGGGACGCGGGTGGGAGCGGATGCAATGCCCATCCGGCGGGCCGGCTTATTTTTGGGCGCCGTCGCGCGCCTCAACCTCTCGCATCAGTTCCTGGGCCGCGGGGCTGGCCGGACTCAGCTTGAGCGCGTTACCGGCCTCGGTCCTTGCCTCCTGCAGGTGGTTCTCCTCCAGATCCAGGTGCCCCAGAACCAGATACGCATCGGCCGAGGGCGCCAGTTCCAGCGCCAGTTGCGCCTCTTTGCGGGCGGCACTGTTGTCGCCCACGCGCTCGCTCACCTCGGCGAGACCCACATGAGCTTCGGCCACGTTGCCGTCAGCCGAAATGGCCGACTGGTAAAGCCGCTCTGCTTCAAGCAGAAGCCCGCGACGCAGATAGCCGCCGGCCTGCTCGCAGATCTTCAGCGACTGTTCACGCGGGCTGAGGTCGGCAAGATGCGAGGCGTCAACCTGGTCGAGCACGACCGCGGCCTGGCGAAACGCGTTGGCATCGAAGGTGCGAATAATGCGCTCCAGCGGATCGGGCGCGCTGGCGGGGTCGGCGCCTGCTGCAGCCTGGCCCGCGGCTGGGTTCTTCCACGCCTGTTCGAGCGATTGGGCCTCGCTGTCGTTGGGGCGCAATTTGAGGCATTGGGCCAGCTCGTTCAATGCACTGGTGGTTTTGCCCTCGCGCTTGAGGCTCACAGCCAAGTTGAAGTGATAATCGGCGGTGTTGGGATCCGACGATGCCGCCTGCACATAGAGGGCGGTGCCGTCGCGGCCCTGCCGGCTGATGGCCACCGCTTGGTTATTAACCACCTCGGCCAGTGGCAGCACTTTAGCCACATTGGCAAAGGCCTTCTCGGCTTCGGCGTAGTTGCCTGAAAACAGCAGCGAAATCCCGCGATAGAAACCGGCCTCAAGAGCGTCCTGGCTGTTGGAATCGACTTTGGCAAAGGCCTGCGCGGCCTCTTCGTACTGCTGTCCCTGGTATTCCTCGCGGCCCAGCGCCATCCACGCAGGGCTGAAGCCGGGACTGAGTTTGACCGATTGTTCAAGGTGGCGCAGGCGCTCCGCCTGGTCCGGCTCGGTGATGCCGCGAATGTACTGCTCGTAGGCGTCGAGCCGCAGGCTCTCGCCCGCAGCCACGAAAGTCTGCTCGCCCACGCTGAAAGTGGGATCGAGCTCGCGGGTCAGCTTCCAGGCCAGCGAATCGAAGACCGCGATCATGTTGCTCATGGCGCCGTAGGCGCCGACCGCCGGAGTCATGCGCAGGTGGGGCACGTCCACAAGCTGTGCCTCGGCCTCGATCGAACTGCCATTCATCCGGTAGTTGCCCACAATGATGTAGTCTGCGTCGAGCGTTTGCGCCAGCTTGAGCGAACTGGCGCGCGACGGCTGGAAACCCTGAGGCAGACCGAGATGATCAAGCGCATACATGCGGTCGGCGCGGGTCATGGGTGAAAAGCCGGCCGCGGCAAAGCGGGTGCTCAGCAGGTCGGCGGCAGCTTCGCGAATCCACTCCAGGCTGGGCTGCCCAGTGCGGTTGTCGAAGGGCAGAACCAGCAGGATGTGGCCGTGATTGGTGAGCGTCGCGGCCGCCTGGGCCGTGAGCTGGGCACCGGCGTAAGTTGCAGAAACAAAGACGGAAAAAACGAGAAATGCGGCCGCTCGAATGCGCCCCGGCAGGCCCGCTCGGTGGGTGAGTGTGAAAGTCAACACAACATTAAAAATTATAGGCGGTGCGCCTTTGCCCCATCGATTCAGACTGAAGAGTCATGCCAAGGGAGCGCGAGCCAGAACGTCCTTTCGATTCATCTCGCAATCAAGCGAGTCCGCCATTATGATCTGTTCATGGCGCCCGATCCTCGTCGTCGCCGGAGACTTCACCCGCTCTGGCGAGCGGCGGTCGAAGTCGCGTCTATCATCTTCCTCTTCTACTCCAACCTGCTGATGGGCGAGTTTGTTCACTCGGCCGGCCATGGCAAAACGCTGGCCTTCGCGCTCGGCGACATTATGACGCCCACCAACTTTGTCATCGGGTGCTGTTCGGCGGCGATTGGATACGGCGTTTTTGAGTTCCTGCGGAAAAAATTCTGACCTGCGGCCCGTTTCCCCTCTTGACAATCTAGGGGAGAAGCGTAACCTCTAGTTTATCTAGAGGAGAAGCGATGGTCCAGCACTCCAGCACTGATTCTCCGGCCGGCTCAAGCGATCTGGTGCAGGGAACCCTCGAAATGCTGATCCTCAAGACGCTTGTCCTTGAGGCCATGCATGGCTACGGTGTCGCGCTGCGTATCGAGCAGATCAGCGGGGGCGTGTTTCGCGTAAACGCCGGCTCGCTGCTGCCCGCATTGAGCCGCATGGAACGCGCGGGACACGTGAAAACCGAGTGGCGCGCCACCGAGAGCAACCGCCGCGCCAAGTACTACCTGCTTACCGCAAAGGGCAGGAGCGCGCTCGTCACGGAAACGGAACAGTGGCAGCGCCAGATCGCGGCCATTGCGCGCATTCTCGAAGCCTGATCGCCGGAGGTCCACATGAGCTGGCTCAACAGTCTTGTCGCGGGGATTCGGTCGCTCTTATCGCGCCGTCGCGTAGAGCAGGAACTGGACGAGGAACTGGAGTTGTTTGTCGAGCAGGCGGCCGCGCACAACCAGCGCCTCGGCATGAATCCCGAAGCGGCCCGCCGCGCCGCGCGCGTCGCCATGGGCAGCCGCAACGCCGTCAAGCAGAAGGTGTGGGCCTCGCGCTGGGAATCGGCCGTGGACAACCTCTGGAAAGATTCGCGCCGCGGCATTCGCTCGCTGCTCCGCACACCCGGCTTCACGGCAATAGCAGTGATCTCGCTCGCGCTCGGCATCGGCGCCAATACCGCTATTTTCACATTGCTCAATGCCGTCATGCTGCGTTTGCTGCCGGTGGAGCAGCCGCGGCAACTTGTTCTCTTCGGCAAGGGCCAATGGGCAGGCAGCATAGATGGAATGCCTGACCGAAGCTGGCAGCTCTTTTCCTACCCCTTCTACCGCGCATTCTCCGCGCAGACCAACGCATTTTCCGGCGTCACGGCCATCTCGAGCATTCAAATGGGTAGCCATCTTGCCACGAATAGCGGCACGCCCGAGCACATGCAGATCGATCTCGTCTCCGGAAGTTACTTCAACGTGCTCGGCGTGCCTCCCGTACTGGGCAGAACCATCAATGAAGCGGACGATCGCACCGCAGGTGCAGGAGCCGTGGCCGTGGCCAGTTACGGATGGTTCCAGCGGCACTTCGGAGGCAACCCCGCCGCACTGGGAACAACCATTCGTGTCCAGTCCCACGACTACACCATCGTCGGCGTCGCCCAGCCGGGATTCGCAGGCCTTGCGCCCTCTTCACCGGCGGATATGTGGATTCCGCTCTCCATGGAGAAAGAGATTTCGCCGGGATGGAACGGCCTTGGTGACAACGATTTTCAATCGCTCTATTTGATTGGCCGCCTCAAGCCCGACGTCACCATCAAACAAGCCTCACCTTCTACCAACCTGCTCTTCCGACAGATCATTCGCAGCGAGTACCTCGGCGACCACCCCTCGGACCACGATCTTGCGAAACTGCAGAAGGCCAGTGTCGAGCTGACGAGCGTTGCCGGCGGTCTGCCCGGCCTCAAACTCAAGCTTTCGACCCCGCTCGAAATCCTGATGGGCATTGTAGCGCTGGTGTTGCTCATCGCCTGCATAAACATTGCCAATATACTGCTCGCGCGCGGCGTCGCCCGCAGCCGCGAGATCGCCGTGCGCCAGGCTCTCGGCGCCACTCGCACGCGCATCGTGGCACAACTGCTCACTGAAAGCACTCTGCTCGCATTGGGCGGTGCGGTGCTTGGGGTCCTGGTGGCGTGGGGCAGCTTGCGGCTGCTCTCTGTTTATCTCTCGCACGGCATCAATGACCGGATACCGGAGTATCTTACCCCCGACGCGCGTGTGCTCCTCTTTACGCTTGCGGTCACGGCATTCACTGCGCTGCTGTTCGGCATTCTGCCCGCCGCCCGGGCCGCGCGGCTCGAACTCACGCCAGTATTGAAAGAGGGTCGCGGTGGCTCGCAGGCCAATGCCCGTGGAGCCTTATCCCGGGGGCTGATCGTCGGGCAGATTGCCATCTCGGTTTTGCTGCTCGTCGCAGCCGGCTTGTTCCTGCGCAGCCTCGTGAATCTCAGCCGAGTCGACGTTGGCTTCGAACCGAAGCACGCGACGGTCTTTGAGCTGGACGAGTATGCGGCGAATCTTCCCCTCGATTCGCGACTGGTGCAGTTGCAACAGCAGATTGAGCGAGCTGTTCAGCAGTTGCCTGGGATTGAAGCGGCCAGCTTCTCGATGTTCGCCTTCAACCAGGGCGAGTGGTCCGATTCCCTGACGATGGAAGGCGTGCCACGCACTGAGCACAACAGTGAGGAAGTGTTGTACAACGTGGTCGGTACGAATTATCTGAAAACCTTCGGCATTCCGCTCGTCGCCGGACGAAACTTCAACGACCAGGATACGAATAAGAGCCCTCAAGTCGCACTGGTGAACGAAACACTGGCGCGGACATTCTTTCCCAACGCCTCTCCCATCGGCCATCACTTTTGCCTGTGCGATCCCGAAGCTGCAAATGGAAAGCTGGGGCCCTTCGACATCGAAATCGTCGGGGTGGTGCGGGACGCGCACTATGAGGGAGTCGGCGAGCGGCAGCACATGGCTGCCTATTTCCCCTATGCGCAGCGCGTGCAGTATTTCTCGAACTTCGTAGTCCGCTCGAGTAAGCCGCTGGCTTCGCTTGTTCCCGCGGTGCGGAACGCGATTTCGAGGGTCGATCCGCAGATTGTTGTCTCCTCGGTGGTGCCGCTCACTGAGATGGTGGAAGACTCGATCCAGACCCAGCGGCTGATCGGGATGCTCTCAGCCTTCTTCGCCGCACTCGCGGTCTTTCTCGTCGCCATCGGCATCTTCGGTCTGATCTCGTACTCCGTCGCGCGCCGCACCAGTGAGATCGGGATCCGGGTGGCTCTCGGTGCGCGAACATGGTCGCTTGTCTGGCTCGTAGTGCGGGAATCGCTTCTGCTTCTGGCCGTAGGGCTGGCCGTTGGGCTGCCCATTGCGCTCCTGACGGCCCATAGCCTCTCGCAGTATTTGAAGGCCATGCTCTTCAAGGTGACCGCCCTTGACCCGTTTGCCTTTACTGTGGCGGTCGCAGTGGCTTGTGCTATGACACTCTGCGCGGCCGTCGTGCCTGCGCGGCGCGCTGCCACAATCAATCCCGTAGACGCACTGCGGTGCGAGTAAGCCGTAGTTTTTGCGCTTCGATTCAACCGGCAGGAATCTCGGACCGCGACTCGAGCCGCGCCTCAATCTGTCGGTTGAAGTGAATGAGCGCGATCCACATGCCGTGGTCGGCGTACTTCCACACCACTGTTCCACCCAATTGAATTGCAATCACCTCGGGCGGCAGATCGTGATGCAGGCCGAAGTACCGCTCGTCAAGAGCGCGGCTCTTCGATCCAAGCGTGAAAATCGACGCGGGCGGATCGTACTTGGTCGAGAAGACCACCGCAACCGAGTATCTCTCAGGTTCAGTTGCGGCGCGGGCAATCTGGGCCGAAGTGAAGTCGTCGATGGCGCAGATGTCCCACGCTTGTTTAACGTAGCCGAGTTCGGGATGGGTGAGCTCGTCAGTCATGGGCCAGGCCGTCAGCACCACTGCTCCCTGGTAGCGATGCTCGAGCTGCGCGATGGCGGCCATGTGCATCTTCACAATGCGTGCGTACTCCAGATTGTCTTCGGGCGCGAATCCGTAGGGCGGATTGATGAAAAGTCCCGCCACGAACGCACTGGCCGACAAGACGGCGAGAGCCTGCCATAAAGGAACCCGCCTGTAGATCGTAGTAATGGCAAGCAGCAGCACCAGCGGATACATGGGCAGCAGATAGCGGGTGAGGAGCGCCCCACCCAGCACGCTGAAGAGAATAGCGTTCGCCGTGAGCACGAGAAGAATGCGGAATTGTACAGCCGGTTCGATCGCTGCGCGGGGATTGCCTTCGGCATTGGGCCGCGGTGCAAGCAGCAGCGAGGCCAGCGCGATCACGACCGGCACAAACAGGTTCATGTGTGCCGTCAGGTGCAGGATGCGATGGCCGAAAGCTGCGAGAATCCGGATTGGTGCAAGCGTGGTCTCGGCGTTATATCGAACAAATTCGGGATTGCCGAAAAAAAATCCGGTCCGGGCGTAATGGTAGGCGTACCAGCAAGCGAGCGGAAGAATGCTTGACGAGAGCCAGGCGGCCTCGCGCCACAATCGCCTGCGCCACTGCCGGCGTGCCCGGCAGCTCTCAACCAGGTAAACCGCCGCGAGCGCGAGCGGGATGACGATCGACGTCTCTTTGCAAAGTGCCGCCGCCGAGAACCAGAGCGCGGCGGCGCGGGGATTGCGGCCTCGCACGGGGAGTGCGAAGACCATGCCCCAGATGGAGCAGGCCGCGGCGAAGATGTCGGCGTGAGCCAGCGAGCTTTGCGCAAACCAGATGGGATAAAGCCCAGTGAGAACCGTGGTCCAGAAGGCCACCGAACCCACGCCGACAAGCCGCATGGCCAGACGCCAGACGCCGAGCAATCCCAACGCGGCAACCATAAGTACGGCTTCGCGCGTCACCTCGGGATAAAAGCCTGAGAGCTTCCACCACAGAGCCAGATAGATGCTGGGCAGCGGAGGGTGCGCGTTGGTGAGCGTGGTGGTGGGGATAAGCGACCCGGTGCGGAAGAAATCCCATGCGGCGGGAATGTAGTAACCGGCTTCATCCCAGTAATAGGGCACGCGCAACAGGCCGAAGTGGCTGGCATAGAGCGCCGCGAAGATTACGGGAAAAATCATCCACAGCGGAAGCGGCGCATCGGGCCACGGATTGAAGATCCGTTTCAAACGCAAGCGGCTTGCTCCTGAAAAGCTAGCTGCTAGCCTCTAGCCGCTAGCTTCCAGCTGGTTCGCGGAAACAGGAACTCATAAGGTTGGTCCGGAAATCTCTCGCATACGCCGCGACGGAGCCGGTGCCATTGCTCAGGCTAGCAGCTAGAAGCTGGGAGCTAGAGGCTAGTTGACTGGACCGCGGGGAAAGTCCTGGTTATGCGGCTCCAGGTTGAGGACGCCGAAGGCCTGCTCGTACTGGGCGAGGTTCTGCCCGAGGATGTTCCACAGTGCCTTGGCCTGCTGCGGGCTCAGGAAGATGGCCTGGTGGTTGCGAATGGTCACCTGGTCGGGGCTCTCGCTCGAAGCCAGGCCGAAGGTGAGCTGGAAGTCCCAGACGCTGACGCGGACCTGCACGCTGTTGGCGTAGGACTCGCGGTAATCGACGGTCTGGGAGAGGTTCAGTTGAGGCTGTTGCGGTGCGGGACTCATGAAGACAGATTACGCCATGAGGCAGACCCCAGCTTCTAGCTCCTGGCTGCTGGCTTTTCGGTGCGGAGCGAGGAGCTGCTTTCAAGCACGATGGAGCTAGAGGCTAGCGGCTGGAAGCCAGGAGCTGTCTTTTTCAGATCGCCGGCGAGCGGGCACCCCTCGCATCGCGCCGTTCTGCCGCAGTGCGCCTTGCCGACTGCGACGGTGAGGGCGTGGAACTCATTGAAGAGCGCGGCATGGTTTGCAGCCGGATCGCGGGAAAATGCGCGGCGGGTAAGACCGGTTAGCGAGTTATATCGGATGTCTTTGCCTCTGTCGCGCGTTTCAACCAGTCCGTGGCGCTCGGCGATGCGCCTCAGGTACTCGTCGGCCACGGGAACCGCATGTCCGAGCGCATAAAGCAGAATCGCATCCGCAGTCTCAGGACCCACGCCGGGCAAATCCAGCAGCCGTTTGCGCAACTCGTCCGTGGGTGCGGCTGCAAGTTTTTCAAGCGAGCCGTCGAATTCCTCGTCCACCATGGCCACGAACGCCTTCAACGCCGGCGCCTTGCGCGTGAAGAATCCCGATGGCTGGATGAGCCGGCGCAGTTTTGCGAGCGGAACGGCGCGCAACCCTTCGAGCGAAAGTGCTCCCGCGTCGCGCAGGTTTTCAAGCGACCGTTCGACTGCCTTCCACGAGGTGTTCTGCGTCAGGTACGCGCCGAGTATCACCTCGAACGGCGTCTTCGCCGGCCACCAGTTTTGCGCACCGTATGCCTTCAATAGAAGGTCGTGCATGCGGCGCATCCGCCCTGCGGAATCGGGCCGGCGCTTCACTTCAGTTCCTTGCCGTCTAGATCGTTGGCTGCCCCGGTTCCGGGCGGGTTTTTGAGTTGCAGCTTCCATTCCAGCACCTTGGCGCGAGCGGCCGCGGCCTCGGCCTCAGGAATGTGGCCGGCATGTTGCAGCGAGACCGAAAGCGCGGTGTGCGCCAGTGGGTCGTCGGGCGTAAGCATGGTAAGCGCAAGCGCCGCCGCAATCGACTGCTCGAGCCGCCCGGCATCGCGCAGCGCGCGCACCAGACCGTGATGCGCCTCGACGTGTTCGCGATCGGCGTCGATGGCGGCGCGAAAGGCCTGAGCAGCCTGGGCAGGCTGGCCCGCGGCGACCAGTTCGAGGCCGCGTTCAGAGAGGGCGTCGGCAGTAGGTGTATCCGGGATGGTCACGATCTTAATTAGGATAAGCGTTGAGGAGAGGTAGATGAAGAGCCATACCGAATACCTGGTATTTGAGACACGAAAGCGGCGGGAGATGGTGCATATCACCGACGAGGTTGAGCAGATCGTAAGTCGCAGCGGCGTGAAAGACGGGCTTTGCTTCGTTTCGCCGATGCACATCACCGCTGCCATTTACGTGAACGATCTTGAGAGCGGACTGATTGAAGACATCGGCAAGTGGCTCGAAGAGCTGGCGCCGGCGCGGCCCGACTATAAGCACCACCAGACCGGCGAAGACAACGGTGATGCGCACCTGAAATCGCTGCTGCTGCACCATGAGACAACTCTGCCGGTGACCAACGGCAGACTTGACCTTGGCACCTGGCAACGTGTCTTTTACGCGGAATTCGACGGCCAGCGCCGCAAACGCGTGATCGTGAAAGTGCTGGGAGTGGAGTAAGAGAGCAGCAAGTCAGCAAGTCAGCGAGTCAGCACAGTGCCGAAGTGCGCCCGCTATAAACAAGTCGGCTTCACAATGAAATCCCAACCCGCAAGGCCTCCATCGTCCAAACGCTGCCCCGCTGACTTGCTGACCTGCTGACTTGCTTATTCGTCCGTAATCTTGCGCCACGCGCCAGTCTGCGCCGGCGGCGCGGCCTGCGCGGGCGCGGCGAAATCGATCTTTGTGCGCGGCAAAACCACCAGATCGACGCGGCGGTTTTCGGCGCGGCCCTGGGGCGTGTCATTCGTTGCCACCGGATGGAACTCGGCGTATCCGGCAGCCGAGATCCGGTCGGGCGCAATCAGCTTCTGATCGAGAATCAGGCGCGCAATGCGCGTGGCGCGCGCCGACGATAGTTCCCAGTTCGAATCGAACTCGGAGTTATGAATCGGCACATTGTCGGTGTGGCCTTCGATGCGCAAGTCGTAAGGCGTCGCGCCCAGCCGCGCCGCAATCCGCCGCAGCGTCGGCAAGGTCTCGGGCTTGGGCGTGGCTGAGCCTGAGGCGAAAAAACCCGCTTCGCGCAGGCTGATAACCAGTCCATCCCGCCTCATTTCGATGGAGACCGTGTGCGTCGCCACCTGGTCGGAGAGCGCCTGGGTCAGATCGCGGCGGATGCGCTCAAGATCGTCTTTGACCGCGGCCGCAGAAAGCACAGCTTCGCCCATCACCATATTCATGGGCACAACGGGGTGGTCGCCGGTTGCGGCCGCGCCGGCCGGGTCTGTCGGCTTGCGCGTGGCCCCGGGAAAGATGCCCAGCGTGCGAAAACCCGCATCGATAGCCGCTGAAACATCCTGCTGCTTCTTCCTGTCGGCGTTGGCTGAGGCGTAAAGAACCACGAAAAAGGCGAACAGCAGCGTGATGAAGTCGGCATAGGAGACCAGCCATCGGTCGTGGCTCACGCGGCTGCGCTGCACCCGCGCTCTCATGCCGCCCGCTCCTGTTTTTCCCGCGCCAGGTCGTCGACGAAACCGGCCAGCTTGATCTCGATCATGCGCGGATTGAGCCCCTCGAGGATCGAGATCACGCCCTCCAGCATCATCTCGCGCCGGCGGTGGCCTTCCCGAATGCGGAGCCGCATCTTGCCGGCGAATGGCAAAAAGAAGAGATTGGCAATGCCCACACCGTAGATGGTGGACACAAAAGCCACGGCGATGCCGCGGCCCACCTCCTGCATATCGTCGAGATGGTGCATCACCTGGATCAAGCCGAGCACTGCGCCCAGAATGCCGATGGTGGGCGAAAATCCACCCGCCGATTCGAATACCGCCGGAAGCCTCTCCTCGTCTTCGGTTATCGAGTCGAGACTCACACGCATGATCTTGCGCAGCTCGGCGGGCTCGGTGCCGTCCACCGCCAGCATCAGGGTCTGTTTCAAATAGGGATCTTGAATGGTCTTGAGATCGGAGTCGAGTGAAACCACGCCCTGGCGGCGAGCCTTGTTGGCAAAGCCGACAAGCAGCTTGATGATCTGGCCTTCCTGCTTGCGCGGTGCGGCAAAGATGTGGCCCAGGCTGCGAAATGCGTCAATGACGGTGGTCAGTGGAAACTGCAGCATCACCGCGCCGAGAGTGCCGCCAAATACGATCAGAGCCGCGGTGGGCTGCAGAATCTGGCCCACGTTGCCGCCTTCAATCAACAGACCGGTCACGATTCCGGCCACTGCCAGAAGTACTCCGCCAATGCTCGCTTTATCCATAAATTGCACCTCGGCCCAGGCGGCAGATGCAGCGCGATTGCCAGGAAGCGATTATCCTTCCTGGTCCCCGGTGGGTTTCTTTCCGTCAACAGTAAGGGAATCGGCAACGGCGAGACTGGCCAGCGCCACCACGCGTTCGAGGTCGCCGAAATGGGCCATGCGCCGGCCCACGACGGCCAGCAGCCGCGCGCGATACGCGAGCACCCGCTCGACAACCTCGCCAATCTCCTCGCGCACAATCAGTTTTTCTCCATTGATGAGGGTGAGCATGGTGTCGGGCGAGGCTTCTGCGGTCTTGATAAGGTCGCTGTTGACGACCATCGTGTTGCCATTCAGGCGGGTCAATTCGATCATGCCCATCAACTCCTATGCGGGGCTTATCGGCAGGCTGCGGGCGAAAGTTAAAAAATTAAAATTCGGCCAACAAAAGTGTCCTGTCGGGGACACTCGCCGCAGCCGGATAAAGTCCCAAGGGCAAAGGCCGAAAAACGGGGCAGATGCGACGGTTCCAATTCGAGAGCAGCTACCCATGGACCAATAAAGGGAAGCGCATCCGAACAAGGGCCGCAAATCACCGCATCCAACAAGGAGAACCCCATGTCCCTGGGTGTCTTGAACAACCTCTCCGCGGTGTATGCGGAGAACAACCTGAACAGCACAAACAACAGCCTGAACACAGTCCTGCAGCAGTTGTCCTCGGGTTCGCAGATCAACTCTGGCGCGGACGATGCGGCCGGCCTTTCACTGGTGGACGGCCTTCAGGCCAACCAGATGGCGCTCAACCAATCGGAAACCAACTCTACAGAGGGCGTAGGCCTCCTGCAGGTTGCCGATGGCGCGCTTTCGCAGGTCACCAGCCTGCTCAACCGGGCCGTTACACTGGCTACCGAAGCTTCGAACGGCACGCTGAACACGTCGCAGGACGCGGCCGCCAACCAGGAGTACCAGTCGATCCTGTCGGAAATCGACAATATCGGGTCCACAACCACCTACAACCAGGAAACGGTCTTCGGCAACACCTTCAACATTTACACCGGCGACTCAACAGCGCAAGGCGCTTCAATCGACGCTCTCAACATCACGGGGTTGAGTTCAGCCAATGTGGGAGCGACTGCCGGCACGATGAGCTATTCCACAGGCACGAGCGAGTTCATCGATCTGGGTGTCGGCGGCGGCGGCACCGGAAATGCGCAGTCGACGGACGATGTGACGGGTTCGCTGGATTTCACGACCGGCATCGCCAATGACGGTGGTACGATCGTGGACTCGACAGCGACTGTGGCCACGCCCGACGCGGGCACTACAGCTGAGAGCATATCGTCCTTTATCAGCAGCATCAACGGTTCCGGCCTCGGCGTGACGGCTTCGTTCGCCACTGAGGGCGGCGACACCGGCATTTTGATCACCGGCAACTTTAACGACACTACCTCGGACGCGATCCCGCCGGTCACCACCTACGACCAAACTCCGGCTGCGGTCGGGCAGGTCATGGTCGAGCAGGGAGCAAACGACCCCGCGTTGACTGACACATCCACCGGTGCCAGCCCAGCGACTCCAACGGGAGAATCCTCGGGAACCGCTACCATCAGCTATACCGCTTCTGCCGGGCAGAACCTGAGCGGCACCGATCTGTCCAACTCTGCCGATGCCCAAACGGCCCTCACCGATTTGAACTCTTCGATTGCCGACGTGGCAGCGCAGGACGGCTACGTGGGCGCCCAAATCAACACGCTGAACGCAGTCAGCTCTGTGCTCAGCACACAGTCAGAAAACGTGCAGTCTGCACAGAACGCAGTGCAGGCCACCGACTACGCGTCGGCAACCTCCAACATGTCCAAGTACGAGATTCTGAGCCAGACCGGTATCGCGGCCCTGGCCCAGGCCAACTCCCAGCAACAGGACGTGCTGAAACTGTTGCAGTAAACCCGCGAACCCGGGAGCAGGTAAGCTGCCGGGCCCAAATCAGGCTGAGGCCCCGGCCCGGAATGCTTAGAGCCGGAGCAAACCAATCGCCGGTTGGCGCAAACCAGGGCAGGGCGTCCGCGAAGGGCGCCCTGTTCTGCGTTTGGACGCTCGTCAAGCCGTCATGAGCCGTTTCCAATTCGCCGATCAGGCATCTGGTCTGAAGGCTGCTTCAGACATCGCGGGGAGGTTCAAATGGGCACAGTAGGCCTGAGCTTCGGCTCGCCGACCAGCGGTACCGGGTTCAACGTGAGCACAACCGTCTCTGAGATCGTGGCGAATCTGCAGAATGTCGAGACTCCGTGGCATAGCCAGTTAACCTCGCTGGAGAGCCAGGACACGGTCATCTCAAGCCTGGGAACCCTGGTCTCAAACCTTTCAAATGACATCAGCTCGTTGACCGACTTTAATGGCATCCTCGCAGAAAAAACGGGCTCGAGCTCGAACACCAACGTACTCGAGCTGACCTCGGCATCGACTTCGGCCGTAGCCGGAACCCATACGGTCACGGTCAACAACCTCGCCTCAACCTCCAGCGGCTATCTCGCCGAAATCGCCAACGCCTCCGATACTCTCTCCGGAGCAGTCACGTTACAGGTAGGTTCGAACGGCCAGTCGCAGACCTTCACCCTTGACTCATCAGACGACACGCTCGCCGGTCTGGCAGCAGCCATCAACTCCTCAAATGTCGGAATCGACGCCAGCGTGCTGACCGACGCCACGGGTTCTAGATTGAGTCTGGTCTCAGGTACCTCTGGCGCCGATGGAAACATCGTTGTATCGGATAACTCCCTTACTGCCCCGGTCTCCAATACTCTTGGCGCCAGCGTCACTGCAGGATCCAGCTCCGTTACGTCTTCGGCGACGCTCTCTCCGGTTTCGAGTTCGAGCGAACCACTGACCGGAACGCTATCCATCACAGTCGGCAACGGCACAGAGCAGACTATCTACCTGGGCAACTCGACCGATTCCGGCGCACCTTCCGGCGCCCTCGACACCGGAACCTCGACGAACACTTTATCGAGCGTCGAAAGCTTCATCAATTCGAACTCCTCGAGCCTCGGCGTCAAGGCCTCGATCGTAACCAACAGCGATGGTACTGCGAGCCTCCAACTGACTTCGGCCACCACCGGTAGCGCGGGCACGCTGGCGGTTGACTCCGGTCTCGAAGACAGCGCAACGTCGCTGGCCTACACTTCCGCGGTAACTGGCTCGAACGCCAGCCTGACCGTGGACGGCGTTAACCTCGCCAGCGCTTCCAACACAGTCACTAATCTGATTCCCGGCGTCACCTTCCAGCTGCTCTCCGCCTCTTCCGACCCGGTGCAGGTGGTCATCGGCAACGACAACGCCGACGTCGAGAGCACAGTGAACCAGTTTGTCAGCGATTACAACTCGCTGGTCAGCGCCATCAACACGCAGGAGGGGAACACCAGCTCTGGCACCGCGGAACCGCTCTTTGGTTCGCCCACTCTTTCTCTGCTCCAGGAACAGATCCTGGGCAGCATCAATACGCAGAACCCCAGCGGCTATCTCGACGCGGTTACCAACGCGAGCAACGCGCTTTCGGGTTCGATCACTTTCTCGCCGGCCGATGGCCTGCCCCTGAGTTACTCAGGCACGGCAGGCACCGACGCCACGTCGAGCGCCGGCGCCACAACTTCGACCGGAACCCTGGCACCTATCATGAACTCCGGCGATACACTCTCCGGGTCCATTAGCATCCAGGTAGGCAACGGCACGGCGCAGACCATCAACATGAGCGATGTAAGTACGGCCGAGGGTGGCACGACCCTGTCCGATCTCGCCAACTACATCAATGCTCCTTCTAATTCGTTCGCGTTTTCTGCCGCGGTTACGCCCAGCAGCGGCAGTGGCCCGTATACCCTTACGCTCACATCCGGAACCTCGGGCAGCGCCGGGACCCTGACCGTGACCTCAAACATCACCGACACCAGCCCGCAGACTGTCGATGTTCCTTCGGCCTCGTCTGGCAACGATAACCTTGCCGGCCTGGCCAGCGCGATCAACGCAGCTTACGCCGGGGTTACGGCCAACGTAGTGACCAATTCCTCGGGCTCGCAGCTTGAGATTGTATCCAACACTGAGGGATCGTCCGGAGCGGTTACCGTGACCTCGAACGTGACCGACACATCGACTGACACCGCCCTCGCCTACAACAACGGCGACAGCGACATCAACAACCTCACCAATTTGGGCATCAGCGTTAACGATGACGGCTCGCTGACCTTCGACGTCAGCTCGCTCGACAACGTGCTGAATACCGACTACACCAGCGTGGTTGGATTCTTCCAGAACACCAACGGCTGGGGCCAGACCTTTGCCAATATGCTGAATAACGCAGGCACCAGCTCGCCAACCAGCATCCTGTCGCTGGCCTCGAGCTCGAACAGCAGCATTGAATCGAGCCTCAACGCCGAAATCTCCAAAGAGAACACCACCATATCGGCCGAGCAGTCGAGCCTGACTGCCGAGCTGAACAGCGCCAACGAGATCATGCAGCAGCTGCCGACCGAGCTGAATGGAATGAACGAGCTTTATTCGGCCATCACCGGGTACGACCAGACTAGCAACGGCTAAGGAGCGATGAAAAATGGGAAGTTATCGGCAACATGCATTGGACGGCGCTTCGGCCGTGGACCTGGTGGTCGCGCTGTACGACGGAATCGTGCGATTTCTGTATGCGGCGATGCGTGCCGTCGACCGCGGCGACGCCGAGGGGCGCAGGGTCGCGGTGAAGCGCGCGCTCGACATCATTATTCACCTGCAGGCGCGGCTGCGCATGGATGTGGGTGGGGAGCCGGCGAAGGCGCTGGCCGAATTCTACGCGGCAATCTTTGCGCAGATTCTTCAGGGTTCGCAGTCGGCTTCGAATGCGCGCTTCTCGCACGCCATCGATTGCGTGAAGAGTGTCCGCGAGGCGTGGCGCCAGGTTGCGCTCGATCCGGGCGCAAACGTGGGTGCGATGCGGTTGGCGCAGAGCGGCGGTTTTGCGCCCGCTGACGGCGAGAGTGCCAACCCGTCTGCGAACAAGCCCGTCAACTGGACCGTATAAGCGACGCTGACTCGTTCCTTACCCAAAGCCCTATGCCCCATCCATATCGCAGCTTTATGGCGAAAAGGATGAGAGCCCACAAGCTTCTCAGGCCGACTTGCTGACGCGCTGACTCGCCGTTATCCTGCCACCGTCAGCTCTTCTTCGAGCTGCTGCTTCTGGTAGAGGCTGGCGTAGTAGCCGTCGCGCGCCAGCAGTTCGTCGTGTGCGCCGAGCTCCACGATTCTCCCGCGATTGAGAACCGCGATCTGGTCGGCGTTGCGCACTGTTGAAACGCGGTGCGAGATCAATATCGTGGTCGACGTGGCCGTATAGTTGCGCAGTCCGCCCAGGATGCGCTCCTCAGTGTAGGTATCCACGCTGGCCAGCGCATCGTCGAGAATGAGGATTGCCGGCCTGCGCAGCAGCGCGCGGGCGATGGCCGAGCGCTGTTTCTGCCCGCCTGAAAGCGTGACGCCGCGCTCCCCAACCATGGTTTCGAACCCCTCCGGAAACTCCTCGAACTCCTGCCGGATGCGAGCTGCCTCAGCCGCGCGCAACAGCTCCTCGGCAGTTGCATGCGGCGCGCCGAAAGCCAGGTTCTCGCGTATGGTCTCGCTGAAAAGAAATGTCTCCTGCGGAATCATGCCGATGTTCTGGCGCAGCACCTCGAGCGGGTAATCGGTCACCGGCCGGCCGTCGATGAAAAGCCCTCCCTCGGGCGCATCGTAGAGACGGGGAATGAGATTTACCAGCGTCGTCTTGCCCGAGCCGGTCGGGCCTACGATGGCCAGGCTCGAACCGGCAGGAATCTTGAGCGAGATGTTTTTGAGCACCGGCGTCCCGCCATAGCTGAAGCTGAGGTTGCGGAATTCGATGTCGCCGACGAGCCTGTGCTCTTCTCCAAAGACCGAGACCGCGGAGCTGCCATTATGGATTGCCGGCTCGGCCTCCATCAGCTCGTGGATGCGCTTGACCGACGCGGTGCCGCGCTGGAAGATGTTCACCACCCAGCCTACCGCGATGATGGGCCAGATGAGCTGCAGCATGTAGGTATTAAATCCGATGAAGTCGCCCACCGAGATGCGGTGCTCAATGACCAGGTGTCCGCCGGCCAGTAGCGTAATCACCATTGAAATGCCGAGAATGAATTCGAGCGTGGGCCACAGCATGCCCATGAGCTGCACCAGCCTGAGGGCGCGCGCAATGTACTCGCGATTCAGCTTCTCGAAGCGGCCGATCTCAGATTTCTCCCGCACAAAGGCGCGGATGAGACGCACGCCCGAGTAGTTTTCCTGCGCCTGCGCCGAAATGTCGGAGAAGCTGGCTTGGATGCGCTCAAAACGGGTATGGATGAGGCTGCCGAAATACTGCACCAGGATGCTGGCAATGGGCATGGGCGCCAGCGCCACCAGCGTGAGATAGGGACTGTAGTGCAGCAGGTAAACCAGGGCAAACAGGCTCAGAAAGACGGTGTTCGCACTGTACATCAGCCCCGGGCCAAGCAGCATGCGAACAGCGTTCAGGTCGTTGGTCATGCGGGCCATCAGGTCGCCGGTGCGGTAGCGCTGGTAAAAGCCCGTGTCCTGCGATTCAAGCTTCAAAAACAATTCGTTGCGGATGTCGTATTCGATATCGCGCGAGATGCCGATCAGGATCCAGCGCTGCGCGTAAAGAAAGATCCCCTTGCCCAGCGAAATGGCCACGATGAGGCCGGCAAAAAAGAGGATGCGCTGGTGCGTTGTGCCCCTGGAGATGGTGTCGATGGCGTTGCCCAGCACCCGCGGAAACTGTACCCAGATGATGTTCGTGGCGATGCAGGAGAGCGTGCCCCACAGGTAGCCCCACCGGTAGCGGCGCATGTGCTTGAAGAGCGGGGCCAGGTCGCGAAGCATATACCTCATTCTACGGGGTCGGTCGATTTGCAGCGAAATTCACTCATAATCTCGATGACTCCGGCGATGTGCCGGTTGAATTCGTTGAGCCGGTCGGCGGGAATCCAGTACTCCTGATGGATGCGCGAACCGGCGACCTGGATGGGAAATTGTTTCAGGTAGTCGGTTTCGACCTCAAAGCGCACCACGTAGCCGGTACCGCTGTCGCGCGTATTCCAGTCACGTGCAATCTGAGTTGCGTACTCCTCGTTTAGCACGGGGTAGAAGATCGGCTGTTCCGGCAGCCGCGGCGGAAACACTCGCCATCCGCTCTCGCGAATGAGCGCAAGCTCCTTGTTGCCAACGGGACGTTAGAGGGTGGTCAGCTCCATTTGCAGCCATATTATATGGTGCGAGCAAACGCACCAAACAGCGGATGCCCCATAAGCCCGAATCGAACGCCGGACATCCACAAAGCCCTGCGGCCGGCGGATGATTGACGTTGCATTTGGCGGCGCGGGATGATCGGCCCACCATCAGAATCCTGTTGATCCTTTTCGCAAACGAATGTCAAGATGAGTGGATCGCGACGGTCGTCCCATACACAGACCTTCTGAGGAGGTGCACTTTGAGCTTAACAAGGGCAATGTGTTTGTTGGTTGCCGGGGCCTTCTTTGGATCGATTCCGCCCGCTGCCGGTACCGAAAGCAATAGGCAGGTGCATGCAATGTGGGTGTGGAAGAGCCCTGTGGTGCTGGCGCAGCCGAATGCTGCACAGAAGCTCAGGGACTTTTGCCGGTCAAACACCATCAACGAAATCTACATTTCAGTGAACGGCAGCATGGATGCGAACGGGCAGAGCCGTCTCGCGCATCTGATTGGCGTTTTGCACGCTGCAAAAATTCGTATAGATGCTCTGTTTTCAAGCACCGACGCGGACGAGGGAGGCGCACACCTGGAAAAGTTGCTTGGCGAGGTGAATGCGGTCGGGGGCTTCAACCAGAAACATCCCGAACAACGTTTTGACGGCGTCCATCTCGATATCGAGCCGCAACAGCGCCCTGAGAATAAGGGCCCCTCCAATCTTGCGTTCCTGCCGGGGCTCGTGAATGCATACACCCAGGTCAGGAAAGTTGCGGCAAATTCCAGCCTGGAGGTGAATGCGGACATACAGACCAAGCTTTTGAAAGGGAGCCGGGAGCAGCGAAGGATGCTGTTGACCTCGCTTTCAGGGATAACGCTGATGCTTTACGAATTGAGCAGCCCGGATGACGGGCGGAGTGCGAATGAAAAGGCTGCCAAGTTAAAGAGCGAAAGCCAAAAGTACTTGCAGATGGCCGGGGAAGGATTGGACGCATTGCAACTCGCCAGCATCTCGATTGGCCTGCGCACGCCGGACTACGGCGATCTGATGCCGCAGATGCTCCAGGTTCTCGACGAGGCGAATGAATCCAACGCCATGTATGGCGGATGGTCGTGGCACTCGTACAACGATGCATTGGGCCAATAGCCGCTGATTGATACGGCGCCACTCGACCTACGTCGGCGTCCTCAGCAGCAGGTATCCGCCCACCAGGCCAAAGAGAATGTCCGACGACCAGGCGGCCATCGCCGCAGGTAAATAATTCACGTTGCCCATGGCATTGAACAGCCCATCGACAACGAAGTATGCCAGCGCAACCGAGATTGCTATGGCAATTCCACTAAGCGAGCCGCGCCGGCCCATCGAAAGCGCAAACGGAATGGCCAGAACAACCATCACCACGCCAACCAGCGGGTAGGCCAGCTTGTGCCACAGCGCCACGCGCAGGCGCATGGTGTCGAATCCGCTCTGCTGCAGGTCGCGTACGTAACTCTCGAGTTGCGCAAAGTTCATCTCCGGCGCCAGCAGATCCTCCTTCTCGAAGTAGTCGGGCGGCTCGTGCACCTCGGCGAACGTCGTCGAAAGAAACGTGCGGTAGTCCGTCACATTTCCGCCCTCGATGTCACGCACCCAGCCGTTCTCGAACTTCCATGAATCTGAATCATCGTCCCAGACGGCCCGGCCGGCAAAAATACGCCGCGTAAGCGAAAAGGTCTGGGGATTGAATTCGAAAACCGAGAGATTGGCGAATTCGTTGCGGTTGGGATCGAAAAACTGGTAGTAGAAGATGCGCGGCGGCTCACCCGGCTTGGGTTGGCCGAAGATCCACTTCTGCTCGGGGTGCAGGTAGGTTTGCGGCGGACGGCCTTTGATAATGTTGCGCAGCGCCTCCTGCCTGCGGTTGGCCTGCGGAAGGTAGTACTGGTCGAAGAGAAACAGGCTGATGGCGAGGATGAGGGCGATGGAGACGATGGGAATCACCAACCGGTAGAGGCTGATGCCGGTGGCCTTCATGGCCACGATCTCGCTGTTGCGGTTGAGGACGCCGAAGACTACTAGCGCCGCAATCAGCACCGCCAGCGGCGCGATCTGATAGAGCATGCTGGGCGTGAGATTCACCAGGTAATCGCCGACCGTGACCAGCGAGATGTGATTGCGTATGATATCGCCCACCAGCTCGAAGAAGGTAAAGATGATAAGCAGCAGGACGAAGGCCGCCAGCACCAGCAGGAACATGGTGAGGAACTCACGAACCACGTATTCGTCCAGGATGCGCGGAAACGTGTTGCGGCCGCGAGCGTGAGCGGCTGTAGCTCGTGGTTGAAAGCGACCGAGCAAACCACCAAGCGTCGAACCGCTTCCGGAGCTGCTCGATTTTGGCTGCGACTTGAATGTGAAGCGCGGCAGGTGGGCAGTTATTCCCGAGATGGCTGCGAGCAAACGGCCGCCCGTGGCCATCTGCCACAGCAGAAAAGATCCGGCCGCGGCAAACAGGATATTAGCCGACCATACAGCCACGAAGACCGGCAACTTCCCCTGGCGGCCCAGCTGAATTCCTGTGGATGAGAGGAAGTAGTAAACAAAAACCAGAAGGATGGTGAAAACCCAGCCGGAGCTGCGGCCGCCGCGGCGCGAGACAGCGCCCAGGGGAACGCCAACCAGCATCAACACGATGCAGGCTGCGGGAAACGCGAACCGGTTGTGCAGCTCAATCAAGTAGCGCTGCGGATCGGGCCCGTGAATGCGACCGAAAAGCGCGCTCATTGACAGGGCATAAATCGAGGTATCCATGCGCCCCAGATGCACGTCGCTCGTCTGGCTCAGCGCCAGCCCCAGGTCAGTAGTCTTGAACGTTGAGATGTTGTATTGCGTGGGCTCGTCCGGCACCGTCTCGTGGCGCGAGCCGTCGCGCAGGCGCATCATTAGTTCCTGGCTGCCGTCGTTCACTACGGTCGCTGATTGAGCGGTGGTGACGACAGGGCTCGCCGGATCGGTGACGTCGGCCATAAACACCTGGTCCCAGTTCGACGGGCCCGCGCCCGCGTGCACGTTCTGCACGTAGAGCACCGAGTTCTTGAAGTCCTCGTAAAAGACGCGCGCCTGAATCTCGTAGGAGGCCTGCGAGGTCTCGAGGGCCTGCTCCATCTTCAGAATGGCCTGGTTCGCGCGCGGCGCAAGATAAAGGGTGTTGGCCAGTCCCAGCAACGTTCCGCCAACTGCCACGATAGCCGAGACCCGCACAAAGTAGCCGATACCCAGGCCCGAGGCGCGCATGGCGATGATTTCGCTGTCGGCGGCCATGCGGCTCAATCCCAGCAGCACGCCCACCAGCACCGACATGGGGATTGTGTATTTGAGCAGATTCGGCAGCGTAAAGAGGAAGATCTCAAAAACATCCGAGAGCGTTGAACTGTTGCGTACCACTACTTCCAATATGTGCGGAAGTTGTGGCATGAAAAGGATGAACGTAAACAGCGCGCTCCCGATGAAGGTGTGGGAAAGAATCTCGCCGAGGATGTAGCGGGTTAGGATGCGCACAACGATCTCGTGAACTCAGTTTATCGCGCGGGCTGGCGAGTAGTTGCACTCGGCTGCCAGCCCCTCAATCTCAGACTGTTCCCCAGCACGCAAATCGAACTCAGCGCCATGGCCGCCGACGCCAGCCACGGTGTAAGCAGAATATGAAACGCCGGGTAGAGCAGACCCGCCGCGATGGGGATGCCGAGCACGTTGTAACCGGCCGCCCAGAAAAGATTCTGCCGCATGATGCGCAAAGTTGCGCGCACCAGATCGATGGATACAGGAATGAGCGACGGCTGCGCGCGCAGCAGGAGAACGTCGCCGGCCTCCTGCGCCAGATCCGTGCCGGAACCCATGGCGATGCCTGCATCGGCCTGCGCCAGAGCCGCAGCGTCGTTGATGCCGTCGCCCACCATTGCCACGCGCAGTCCCGAACCCTGTAGTTCGCGAATCCGTTTGAGCTTGCCGGCCGGATCCAGACCGGCCTCGACTTCCTCGATGCCCGCCGTCTGCGCGATGGGCGCGGCGGCAGCGGCCGAGTCGCCGGTAAGCATCACCACGCGGTGACCGGAGCGGCGCAGCGCGGCCACCGCCCCTGCCGCATCGGGACGCAGTGCATCGCGCGCGTCGAAGTACGCCACGGGCTTCGAGTCAATCGTCATCCAAAGCCGCGTCACGCCCCGCTCCGGCACAGGAACCCCGGCGGCCAGCTTAACAAAAGACTCCGCAAACAGCGCCTCATTGCCGAGCAGAACTTCGCGACCGTCCACTCGCGCCGAGAGCCCCCGGCCCGGAAACACCTGCACTTCTTGCGCTGCCTCCCAAGTCAGCCCAAGGCCAGAAGAATACTCCACGACCGCGTGCGCCAGCGGATGATTCGATCGCTCCTCAGCCGCGGCGGCGATTCGCAGCAGTTCCTGTTCCCTTGTTCCCGGCCCCGCCGCCGGGTGCTCCATCCTATCGCCGTCATTTTGGCGATAGGATGGCAGACCATGCGAATCGATCACATGAATCGCTTCCAACACCGGCCGTCCCACCGTGATCGTTCCGGTCTTGTCGAGCACAACCACGTCCAAACGCGCCAGCCGCTCCAGCGCCTCCCCGCCTTTGAACAACACGCCAAGTTGCGCGCCGCGCCCCACGGCAACAGTAAGCGCAGCAGGCACGGCCAGCCCCATGGCGCATGGGCAGGCAATCACCAGCACCGCGACCGTATTGGCAATCGCCATTGAAACCGAATGCGTAGCTGCAAGCCAGCCAACGCAAGTCGCGAGCGCCAGCACCAGCACTACGGGAACGAAGACGGCGCTGGCGTGGTCGGCGAGCCGCTCCATGGGCGCGCGCGAACGCTGCGCCTGCTCTACCATGCGCGTGATCTGAGCAAGAACGGTATCTTCGCCGAGCGACTCGGCGCGGCACACCACTGCGCCCTCGTAGTTGAGCGAACCGGCCAGCACGCGCCCGCCTGCCTCACGCGAAACCGGCGTGGATTCGCCGGTCAGCATCGACTCGTCCACCGTAGTGCGCCCCTCGGCAATCGTGCCGTCCACCGGAAACCGCTCGCCGGGCCGAACCACAATTTTGTCGCCGGGTCGAATCTCCTCCAGGGGTGTCAGCACCTCAATGCCATCCACAATTCGCCTGGCCGTGGCCGGCCGCAAACGCGAAAGTGAGTGCAAGGCCCCCAATGCGCGCCGCTTCGCCCTCTCTTCAAGGCTCTTGCCCAACAGCAAAAAGCCAAGAATCAGCAATACTGCGTCGAAGTAAACCGCGCGGCCCGGCGCGGGCGCCGCCGTTGCGTAGGCCGAGTAGACAAATGCCACCGACGTGCCCAGTGAAACCAGCGTGTTCATGTTGGTTGCGCCGTGGCCCAGCGCGCGAATGGCGCTCGCGTAAATGGTGCGGCCGGCCCATGCCAGCACCATCGCAGTAAGCACCAGCAACGACCAGCGCATGGCCTCCGCAGGAATCGTGTACAGCCACGGCAACAGCTTCATGAGCGCGTGGTCGATCGCGCCCATTCCCGAGCTGAGCGGCATCGACAGCAGCATCGCCAAACCGCCCGCAACAATTGTCACCCATGCCTTGCGCCCTGCGCGCTTTTCTTCGTCGCGTTCGCCCGACTCATCGGCCTTTTCGCCGGCGCGTGGCAGCACGGCGTCATATCCCGCACTCCGTATCGCGGCAACAAGCTGCTCAGGCGCGGCCACCGCGGGGTTAAAGATCACGTTCGCCCGGTGCGCCATCAGGTCAACGCGCGCCGACTCCACTCCGGCCGTCGATCGCAGCGCTTCCTCCACGTGGTGCTGGCACGCCGCACACGTCATGCCCAGCACCGGCAGATCGAGCGTTTCTGTCGATTGCGAAGTCAATTAAGATCCCGAATTCACGTGCGCGGTGTCTACATGCGCCTTGAAGCCGGCTCGATCCAGCGCAGCCACGGCCTGGTCAACGGCTCCCGATTCGTCGTTTGCAACGAACCTCGCCGCGCCCACGCGAACTTCCTTCACTTCAATTCCCGGCGATGAGGCAAGCGCCCGGCTCACCCGGCGCACACATGATCCGCAATGCATTCCATCGATTCGCAGCGTTACTTCCCCCATCTCCGGGCCCTCCGTTCTACATCCCACCTTTATCGATGATAGCGACCGCGACTCGGATTCGCGCCAAGTCCCCGCTTGCGGTACGCACCCCATCGCACACTATCGTAGTCTCATGCAGCGCGAGTTTCCTGAAACCCCGCTCGTCGGCGTGGGCGCGGTGATTGTGCACGATGGCAAGGTCTTGCTCGTCCAGCGCGGCCGCGAACCCATGAAAGGCCACTGGACCCTCCCCGGTGGCGTGCTTGAAGTCGGCGAATCCCTCGCCCAGGGCGTAGCCCGCGAAATCCGCGAAGAGACCGGCCTCGAAGTCGCGGTTCTCGAACTCGTCGAGCTGCTCGACCGTATTCATCGCGAAGACGGCCGGGTGCGTTTCCATTACGTGATCGCCGATTACATTTGCCGCGTGACCGGCGGCGAATTGCGCGCCGGCTCCGATGCCGACCGAGTCCGCTGGGTGGAGCGAGCCGAGTGGAACAGCCATAGCGCCCTTAAAATCGACCCCATCACTGCGCGCGTGATTGAAAAAGGCTGGCATATGGCCCAGTCCCGTTAACATGGGTTCGCAGAGGAAAAATGATGACACTGCCAAGAAGAATTATCTGGATCGCGCTCGCGCTGGCCGTCGTTGCCGCCGTCGTCGGTTTTTTTGTGCGCCCCGTTGATTACTACGATGGCGCGATGTACCTGCGTGAAGCGCTCACCGGCGTTCACAATAGCTACGTCACCATCGACGGCATTCGCATGCATTACCTGGTGGCGGGCCCTGAAAACGGCAAACCCGTTGTGCTGGTTCACGGCCTCGGCGGCCGCGCCGAGGACTGGCGCAACCTGGCGCCCCGGTTGGCCCGCGCCGGCTACCGTGTTTACATGCCCGATCTGCCCGGCTTCGGCCGCAGCGAGCGGCCCGCAAACTTCTCCTACTCGGTGCGCGACCAGGCTCGCATCGTCATCGCATTCATGGATGCGATGCATCTCGATCGCGTCGACCTTGGCGGCTGGTCGATGGGCGGCTGGATCGTGCAGCTCGTCGCCGCCGAGATCCCCGCGCGCATTCAACGCTTGATGCTCTTCGATTCGGCTGGACTTCATATCATTCCGGACTGGGACACGCGGCTCTTCACGCCGTCAAACGCAACCGAGCTCGCCAAGCTCGACGCGCTGCTCATGCCTCATTCGCCCAATGTGCCTGGCTTTGTCGCTCGCGACATTCTGCGCGTCTCCCACCAGGATGGCTGGGTCATGCGCCACGCCATGGCAGCCATGCTCACCGGCCAGGACGCAACCGACGCATTGCTGCCCACACTCAATATGCCGGTGCTCCTCGTGTGGGGCGAATTAGACCGCATCACGCCGTTCACGCAGGGCCAAACCATGCTCAAGCTCCTGCCGCATGCCGAGCTTTACGGAGTCGCCGGCTGCGGACATCTTGCGCCGGTGCAGTGCTCCAGCCAGATCGCACCCAAGCTACTCGAATTCGTAAACCGCTAAGCGCCGCTTGGGCTTCTTGACGTAACGGAATAACTTATTGGCAGTCGCGGCTTTGAAAGGGCACGGATTATCCTTGCTGTAAATGCCCCAAATAAGACGAGGGCTTTAGTGTCTGCGTGAGAACTCAGCCTTGCGCCAACTTGCTAACTTGCTATGTCGCTGGGGACCCTCTGGGTACGACGCTAACTTGCTTCTTTTGATTCAAAACGGGCTCTTCTCATGTCCCGGAGGTCCGTTCTCACGCAAATTCTTTAACCTCCGAAGGTCGTTTTTTGCGACCTCAATTCGCTGGCAGCCTTTTTCGCACCCTGTTAGCCCCTGAGCGACGATCTCAGAAGGCATGTAAAATACCCTCCCGACCTGACACCTCGAAAAAATCCTCTGTCTCTCTTGACATCATGTGTACTATGCGTAATAGTACACATGTGATCCCATTCAAGGTCCAGTTCCGGCCCGGCGCTTCGCTCTTCGAGCAGGTGGTGTACGCGGCCACGCGGGCCATGGTGGCCGGGCAACTGCGCCCCGGCGACCAGTTCCCATCGGTGCGGGCCATGAGCAGGGAGCTCAAAATCAATCCCAATACGGCGGCCAAAATCGTGGCCCATCTCATCGGCGAAGGACTGCTCGAAAACCGTCCCGGCATCGGGACCGTGGTTGCACCGATGCCCGATTCGACCCGCAGGGAACGCAGCCAGCTGCTGAACCGGGAGATCGAAGAACTCGTGGTTGAAGCAAAGCGGCTCGGCATCGGTCTCGACGAGACGGTTGCCTCGCTCACCCGGCATTGGCAAAAACTCGGCGGTAATGAATACGACGGAGGGCGCGAAGAGAAATGAGTGTGACCATTCAGACGCGCGGACTAGCAAAACATTTTGGCCGCATCGCTGCGCTCAACGGCGTCGATCTCGAAGTGGAAGAGGGCTCGATCTACGCCCTGGTGGGACCGAATGGCGCGGGCAAAACCACTCTTATCAAGCTGCTCATGAATATTCTCCGCCCCAGTCGCGGCGAGGCCACAGTGCTGGGCATTCCAGCGGCGCGGCTGGCCGGCAGCCACTTCAATCGCATCGGCTATGTATCGGAGAACCAGGAGATACCCGGCTGGATGACGGTCGCAGCTTGGATGGAATTCTGGCGGCCGTTCTATCCCGGATGGGATGCCGCGCTCGAGCGCCAACTCGTTGCGCAGTTCGATCTGCCGCTGAAACGCCGGCTCAAGGATCTCTCGCGCGGCATGAGGATGAAGGCGGCATTCGCCAGTTCCCTTGCCTATCGCCCTTCGCTCATCGTGCTCGACGAGCCATTCTCGGGTCTCGATCCGCTGGTGCGCGACGAGCTCATCGAAGGCTTGCTCGATCGTTCGCCCGAGGCCACAGTCTTTCTTTCGTCGCACGATCTTGCCGAGATTGAGAGCTTCGCCAGCCACGTTGGCTACCTGGCCGAGGGCCGCATGTTCTTCTCCGAAGAGATGACCTCGCTCTCCAACCGATTCCGCGATGTAACAGTGACGCTCGATGAACCAGCCGCAATTCCCGCCGACCCTCCGCCAGATTGGCTGCAACTCCAGGTGAACGGCGCGGTGGCGCGCTTTGTTCATAGCGGTTACTCCGGCGAAACATCGGAGCAGACAGTGCGCGCGGCCTTCCCCGCGGCGCGGTCGCTCTCGTTCGATGCCATGCCGCTGCGCTCCATCTTCCTGGCCATTGCAAAAAAGGAACGGCATCATCCGCCGGCCTTTCTCACCGAAGTACACAAGGGAAGGAGCGTGGCATGAAGCAAACTCTGCACATCTTTTATAAAGACGTGCGCCGCTTCTGGCGCGAGATGGCAATTTCGCTGGCACTGCTGGCTGTACTTATCTGGATGGGGCCGAAGCAATGGCGGGACGCCAGCTTTAGAGCCTCGTATGCCGGCGGCTATCTCATTCCCGGGACCGCAGAAACGTTTCTTCCGATGCTGATCTCGATCAGTTGGTGGCTGTTGATCGTACGCGTCGTACATGAGGAGCGGCTGGTGGGCGACCGCCAGTTCTGGATTACACGGCCCTACGAGTGGAATAAATTGCTCGCGGCAAAGACGCTGTTTGTTGCTTGTTTTGTTTACCTGCCCCTCGCCGCCGCGCAGTGGGGGCTGCTTGAGGAAGCGGGCCTTCATCCGGCAACTCACATCGGCTCGCTGCTCTACGACTGGCTGCTGATCACTGTGGTTCTCATTCTGCCAATTGCCGCAATTGCCGCCGTCATCCGCAACTTTGCGCGGATGACGCTTACGCTGCTCGGTGTCCTGGTTGCCCTCCTGATTGTGATTTCAGCGTTTTCAGCTCTGCTGCAGAAAGGCGTAGTCCATTCGCCGGTCGGGCAAACCGACATTCCCGACGTTCCATTGCTGCTGGTGGTTTGCTCGACGGCTGTTCTGCTTGCGTATGCGCGGCGAAAGATCGCCATGGGGCGAATCCTCTTGCTCATGCTTCCGGTTCTGCTTTTCCTCAGCCAGGAGTTTTTCGCGAGCGATACAATGGTCAGCCACGCCTATCCCAACAGCAATACCGGAGTTCAGTTCACGCTGCGAGAAAACCCCATGCTGCTTGAGACGGCTCACCCGGCGCTCAACCGAAAGGAGCTCCTCATTCAGATTCCGCTTCACGTCGCAGGAATCATGCCGGGAGACCTGTGGGTGAGCAATGGCGCGAGAGTGACGGTGGAAAGCAGCGGCCGCACAATCTGGAACTCAGGCTGGCGGCCCGTTAGCAATCTATATTTCAATGTGGAAAAGGACACGGACCTCACCTTCAACGTGAGCCGCGAGGTTTTCTATAGTGTCCAGTCCCAATCGGTCACGCTGCATGTGGAGCTTGCCCTCGACCAGGCGCACCGTGCACAGGTTGTAACTGCTCAGGCATCTCTCGGTGATATTGCAGTCAACGGGCTAGGTGTCTGTTCTTCCATCATCAATCCGGGAAGCCCCTATACGGTTGGCGGCAAAGCATCATTGCAAATTGTCGGCCTCAACTGCCGCTCAGCGTTGCGCGATCCCGAACTCACATATGTCGAAACAGCTTGGACAAATGGACCGTGCGAACGGAATAAATCAGTGATTAATGAATTCCTGCCTCAGCCTCTCCTAAGAAGCACCTGGATCGGGAATCTAATCGATGAACCTTCGGAGCTTGTCATTGCCCCGACTGTTGTGACCCCGTTGAATTTTCTGGAATACAACAGAGATGAAGGCTCACCGGCGGCCCTGCAAATCTGTCCCGGCGCTCCCATCACGTTCACCCGTTACAGCTTGGTGCGTCAACTGCGCATCGAGTTCACCATCGACAACTTCCGGTTCCCGAGCTACGACAAGCGCGAAGATGGGGAGCGGTAATCTCAAAGAAACTCAGGCGCCCCAACCAATGCACAAGATACACCTACGGCATAAGGTGAGACGCCTGGGAATTGTCTTGGGGTTGTGGGGAGGGCTACTTGGTGATAACCACGGTCATGTTCATGTCGACCGGGATCTTCTCGTCGTCGATGCGGGCAGGGCGATAGTGCAGCTTGCTGACTGCTTCAACAACTTGCGAATCCCAGATAGGGTTGAGGCTCTTGGTCACCTGGATGTTCTCAGGCACGCCCTCCTCATCCACCACGAAGGAGACGCCAACTTGCGCATTTGCCGGTAGGCTGAATGCTGAAATATCCGACGGTGGGATGAGAGTCAACGAGTTCTCGAGATAGGGCCCGATTACACCGGTTGAAACGCGCCGGGGCGCGGTTGTGGCAGCGGGATCATCGGTTGGCTGGCTGGCGAAGGCCGCGGCGGGGATGAGCAGGGATGAAAGCAACACAGTGGAAGCGAGGATATGACGCATAAAAAACCTCCTTGGCGACGATAGTCACCGTCATCAGATTAGTTGACGCATAATATGATTGTCAAATATATTTTTGAAATCTTTATTTCTACAAGATTTAACAATTCCCAAGTCTCTGATTTCATGCGAGAGATCGTTCACATCCCAAAATTTCCACAGATTTCTCTGATCGCGCAGCATCTCTCTTCGCTGTGTCTCCCCAGCGCCTGAGAATTGGCGGGAGCAGAGGCCTTCAGACCTCTGCATCGACCCACAGGAAATTAAGGGGATTGAGCGGTTCCAGAATTGCTATACCCAGGAGCCACGGCTACTGAGCGGCATTTTCCTCAAGAAAATGCCACCTCTCACCAATCTCAAGGGGGCAAATGAATTCTGGAGCCGCTCTAATTCCGGATCGCTTGTTCCCTGGTAACGAGATCCGGAATGCCCTGGGGCGTGAGTGCGATTGCGTCGGCGCCGGCCCACTCCTCTGCCGAGCCATAACCCCATCCGGCGGCGATGCATCGTAGTTCATTCGCGTGCGCCGCCTCGATATCGAAGCTGCGGTCGCCGATCATCCACGCTTTGCCGCAATCGATCGCCTGCTCGCTGAGGACGCGCGCCAGCAGATCGGCCTTGGTGTGGCTCGCATACTCAAGCTTGTCGCCGTAGATGCCCGCGAAGAACTGCGCCAGCTCAAACGCCTCAAGAATGCGAATCGCAAAATGGCGATGCTTCGACGTGCACACGTAGAGCGGAAAGCCGGCCGCATGCAGTGCGGCCAGCATCTCGCTTACGCCGGGAAAGACTGAGTTGTTTGACCAGCCTTCGCGATCGTAACAGGCGCGATAGTCGCGTGCCAGGGCCGCATGTTCCTCATCGGTGCCGCCGGGCATCAGTTCCCTCACCCACTCCTCCACCGGAGGGCCGATGAAGCGGTCGAGCGGCCCCCCATCGCTCATGCCCCGTTCCTCAATGACCTTGCGCAGGCAGCCCAATATGCCGGGCTTCGAGTCGGTGAGCGTTCCATCAAGATCGAAGATCAGGGCAGTCGAGCCCCACGCCGGCGAATCCAATGTCGTCGAATTCAGACCCATGCTCCCAGTCTCGCAGACCCTCGCGCCGACACCTACTCGCGCGGTCTATCTCGCGGCCGAAGACGGCGAATTCCCAAGCTCCTGGCGCGCGTGAACCACCTGCGAAAGCGACGCATCGGCAACGGGCCATGCTTTCAGGAATGCCTGGTACTCGGTCTGTGCCGCCGCTTTGTTGCCGGCCAGCTCGTCGGCATGCGCAATGCCGTAAAGTTCGAATCCCGAAGCCGGCCGCTCAATCAGCGCAGCCTGGTACGCCGCCTTCGCGCCCGCGTAATCCTTGGCGCGCATCAGCGCTTCAGCCTCGGTTTCAGCAACCGGGCGGATGTAAAACGGCGGTTCGTGGTAGCCGAGCTCCTTCTCGGCCGAAACAGCCTGCGCGTAAAGTTTCTTCGCCTCAGCGGTTTTGTCCTGCGCCAGCAGCAGCC
Organism: Occallatibacter sp.; assembly: GCA_035504315.1. Classification (GTDB taxonomy): domain Bacteria; phylum Acidobacteriota; class Terriglobia; order Terriglobales; family Acidobacteriaceae; genus Telmatobacter. The sequence goes on along the minus strand of DATJSB010000168.1, from coordinate 11,161 downwards.
CCGCGCGCAGCTCCATTGACGCTATGTTGAGGGCCATCATCAGCGGCTCGGTATCCGCATCGGGACTGATCGCCGTCGTCACCGGTTTGCCGGCGTCCGTCTTGGCTGCTTTCGCATCTGCCTTTTTTTCAGCGGCCTTTTTGTCGTCTTCAGCCTTTGTGTCCTGCTGTTCGCGCCACAGGCCGGCATCCATCCGCTCGGATGCGCTCTGTGCCGCGGCCACATCGCCATCGTCGATCGCCTGCATCCCGGCGGCAAAGTCGCGCAGCTCTTCGCGCAGAAACCTCAGGTGCTCAGTGTTCTCGCTATCGGCAATCTTCGCGTCGTCAAGCATGGCCAGCACCGTCTTCCAGTCGCCAATGCGCAGCGCGACCGGCAGCCGCAGGCTTAGTCGCGAAATCTGATCGCGCGCATTCCACACATAGAGCGAATCCGATAAATGCCCGCGCGCTCCCGCCAAGCGGTCTGAGAGCGTGTTGGCGTCGTTCAGCCTTCCCTGCTCCATCAGGTTGGCAATGCCGTACATCATGTTGTGAACGTAATTCCAGTCGTCATCCACACTCACGTGCTGCTCGCGCATGTAGCGTTCATCGGTTTCGGTTGAGGCGGCAAACCAGTGATCGGCGCTGGCGTAGTCGCCCACGCGATAGTAGATATGCCCCGGCATGTGAACCATGTGGCCGCTGTTGGGCGCAAGGCTCGCCAGCCGCGCTGCGCTCGCAATGGCGCGCTCGGGATGGTTGCTCGGCTCCATCGCGTGAATCCAGTAGTGATTCGCCGCAGAATCGTCGGGCGCATCTTTCAACACGCCTTCGAGAATTGCGATCTTCTCCTTTTCGCCCGGTTTGGGATTTCCATCGTCTTCAAATCCGTCACCCAGTGCATTGGCAAGATAAATACGCGCCTCAACGTCCTTCGGCTCCTTCTTCACCAGCTCGCGATATATGGCAATCGACGCCTCATGGTCTCCGCCCTCCTCTTTTGATTCGGCAACCGCGGCCTCAATGTAAAGCCGGTCGGTTTTGCTTCCCTTGCCCTCCAGCCGTTTCGCCTGTTCCAGCGCCTTCGTCGCATAGGCCTTCTCGTCGTTGCCGCGGAACTGCTCAGCCTGGGCCAGACCCCAGTAGCACATGGCGCAATTGGGATCGGTGCGGATGGCCTGCTCGAAGGCCTTCATCGATTCGTACTCCCAGAAGTCGTGCAGCAGGCTCAGTCCCTGGTCGAACCATGCCTGGGCCTCGGGAGCAGCTTTGATGGTGATGTGCGAGTTGCCGATGCCGGTCATGTGTATCGGCGCAGGGAGCTGCTCAGGCGGCGGAACAGGTTCCATACCCGCCATGGGCGGCATGCCTGAGGATTGCGCGCTGGCCATGGCGGCGACCGCGCTCAGAACCAAAGCTGCGGGGAACCACAGGGGAAGAGTCTTCATGCCAACGAATATACCGGCTCACTGCGACAGCGCGCATCCCTCAAAAAAACTGGCGGACACTGCCCATCGTCAGCGCCCGCACATCCCAGGGCCGCGCCGAGCCCCGCGCATCGTCTGTTATCGCGTCGACTCGAACAGGAACCAGGCGCGCCTTTCGGCTTCGTCGATCCATACCTCGATCAGGCTGGTGGTCGCGTAGTCGTTCGCATCCGACGCAACCTGGTGCGCCTTGCGCAGATTCCCCGCCAGCGCCTGGTTGTCGGCATACAGCTCCTCCAGCATGCCGTGCGCGGGCACGAATTCATAGTCGTTGTCGGCAATCCGCTGCAGCTTTGCAATCTGGCCAATGGAGCGAATCGTTTGCCCGCCAACCTTGCGCACCCGCTCCGCAATGTCATCGGTGACCTTGAAGATCTGGTCAGCCTGTTCGTCGAGCAGGAGATGATAATCGCGGAAATGCGGCCCGCTCATGTGCCAATGGAAGTTCTTGGTCTTGATGTACAGCGCGAAGAAGTCCGCCAGCAGCGCGTTCAGCGCGCTCTCCAGCTCCTTCACCTTTTCCGGCGCGAATCCATCGGGATTGCTGGCCTTCGCTGCTTCAGTTCGCGAGGGTGTGTGCGTAGGCATGCGATCTCCTTTCAATTACGCGGCGAGTGGCGAGCGATTGTCGCCTTGAGAGAGAAAGTCACCGCGTCTCGTTTCACAGCTTTGATGCGCGCCAACGCCCACAGGTTCCGGGCAATCCTGCGTCACGGCTGCAGAAAATTCTTAAAATCCAGTGAATGCAGAACGGGCGCCGGAAGTTGCCGGCGCCCGCCCTTGCATCTTGCCTTTTGGATAGAGAGCTATACCTTCATGGTTGGATGGGCTGCGTAATGCAGCAGCACGGCCACTGCGCAGCTCACCAATCGAGTCTCAGCCGAGTCGGCCCGGCTGGTGAGGATGGTCGGCACCCGTGCGCCGAGCACGATGCCCGCCAGTTGCGCGCCGCCAAGATACTCAAGCTGCTTGGCCAGCATGTTGCCGCTCTCCAAGTCGGGTACCACCAGGATGTCGGCCTGGCCGGTGACCGGCGAGACCAGCTTCTTGATGCTCGCCGCCTTGGTACTCACCGCCGTATCGAAGGCCAGCGGCCCGTCAAGGATGCCGCCCGTAATCTGGCCGCGATCGGCCATCTTGCACAGCGCCGCGGCGTCCAGTGTCGACTTGATCTTGGGATTCACGGTCTCAACCGCAGAGAGCATGGCCACCTTGGGCTCGGGAATACCCAGTGCGTGAGCCAGGTCGATGGCGTTCTGCACGATGTCCACCTTGTCTTCCAACTCGGGCGTGATGTTGATGGCCGCATCGGTGATCAGCAGTGTGCGCGCGTAGGCCGGCGTATCCATAATGAACACGTGCGAGATGCGCCGCGTGGTGCGCAGACCGGTGTCGCGCGCCATGGCCGGTTTCAGCAGCTCGTCGGTGTGCAGGCTGCCCTTCATCAGGGCCAGCGCAATTCCCGAACGGCAGATCGATACGCCAATCTCGGCTGCCTTGTCTTCAGTCTCGGCCTCCAGAATCGGATAAGGGCTGATATCCACGCCGATCTTCTGCGCAAGCGCCTTCATCCGGTCTCCGGGACCGATCAGGGTCGGCTCAATCAGGTCGGCTATCGCAGCCTCAACCGCGCCGCGCAGCGCAACGTCAGAGAGCGGCCACACCACTGCCGTGGTGATGGCCGGCAGGTTCTTGCAGCGGGTAATGAACTTGTGAAAGACGTGATAGTCGGGCGGGTGGCCGACAAGTGGGTCAACGGCAACGGCCTCAGCCAGCGGAGCCAGATCACTCATAAATGCGAATCCTCCCAGGCCTTTTGAGCACTTGAGCTCGCCGGCCATACGAGTTAATTCTTACCCGGGGCGATGAAAACCAGTGTGCCTTAGGTCACACTCCGGATACAAGTCTCGCCTTTCGGTATTTTTTGGCGCGCCGAACTGCCACGCCGCACATTCGTGAACATACTACCCGGCAGGTAAAATGACCCTGTTCGAAGAGTTTCAGCAAAATCAGATTCGCGCGTAACACAAGGTGCACCTTGAGGCTATTTCTCACCGCAATCGCATTCCTGCTGCTCTCGCTGCCGGCTGCCGCCCAGCAAACCATCACCATTCCGCTGCCCGGCGGCCAGTCCTTCGTCCAGGCCGATCTTTATGGAAGCGGCGCGCGCGGCGTCGTGCTCGCCCACGGCGGGCGATTCGGCAAAGAGAGCTGGGCGCCCCAAGCGCGAATTCTAGCCGCAAATGGATTCACCGTGCTCGCAGTTCAGTTTCGCGGCGACAAGAAAAAACCTGACGGCTCAACCAGCGCAGAAGGCGCTTACCCAGATAATGCCGCCGACGTGCTCGCCGCTGTCCGATATCTGCATTCGAAAGGCTTCCGCAGCGTCTCCGCGATTGGCGGCAGCCTGGGCGGCGACGCCGTGGGCGATGCCGACGCTCAAGCCAATCCCGGCGAATTTGACCGCGTGGTATTCCTCGGCTCTGAAGGTGGCTCGCACCCCGAACAACTGAAAGGCCGAAAGCTTTTTCTCGTGGCCCGCGACGACACCAGCGGCGACGGCCTGCGGCTGCCCGGCATCAAAGCGCATTTCACGAAAACTCCGCAACCTAAGAAGCTGATCGTGCTCGAAGGTTCAGCTCACGCCCAGTATCTTTTTGGCACCGATGAAGGGCCGCAAGTCATGAATGAGATTTTGATATTTCTAACTCAGAAGTAGCGGGTGCCCCCGGTCCCTCGCATTTGGGGACCGGGGAGGCCATGCCTGATTCACCGCTAAGGCCCTTCACTTTCGTTCCGCGCGTCAGCAGCCAGTGGTGGAATCCATCCACAATCGCCATCAGCGCCGCCTGGTTCATGTCGCTGCTCACGCCAGCGGTGATCCACGGATCGTAGCCATCGGCGTGAAAACTCACCGTCACCCGCACATGTGCGGCCGAGTCGTGCGCCGACACATCCAGAGCGGCCACCGTGAACGTACCCAGGCGCATCTCTGCCAACGCCGGGAATCGTTTTTCGAGTTCGAGCCGCAGAGCTTTGGTAAGAGCGTCAACCGGGCCGGCGCCTTCGGCGCGCGTTGTGGTCACCTTTGCATCAGCCAGCATCAGCGTCATGAACGCCAGAGCGTAGTGGTCGCCCACATCGTCGCACTCGTCAAATACGCGCCAGCTTCTCACGCTGAACCAATCGGGCAATGTGCCCAGCGTCCGCATGCAGGCCAGCTTGAACGAGACCTCGCTGGCCGTGAATCCGCCGCCCTCAATCATCGCCTGGTTGGCGTCCAACAGCGTCTGCGCCTGTTTTGAGTCGAGCGGTACGCCCAGATCCTTCGACAGCAGAACGATATTCGCGCGTCCCGATTGCCCGTTTACGCCAATCGTGGGAACGGCGCCCACGTCGGCGGGGTTGCACCAGAGATACGCACCGGGATTCTTGTTCTCACTCGACCCGTGCATGCCGGCCCACGTGCCGAACGCGCCCGGCCCCACAATCGGCGCACCGTGCGGCGGATCAAGAGCAAACGCACCATAGGCCGAGTGCGCCAGCCCGGTGAGTCCGGCCAGCGATTCCCGTGGTACAAACTCCGCCTCGCCGCGCACCTGCATGGCCCCGATCACCGTGGTCAGGTTCACATTGCCGCAACGCTCGCCTGTGCCCAACAGCGTGCCCTGCACGTGCATGGCGCCGGCCAAAATCGCCGCACGCGTGTTGGCCTCGCCTAAACCGCGATCCGTGTGGCCGTGGAAACCGATGCTGGCCTGCGGGAAATCCTTCACCAGCCCCCCGATCACTTCCGCCACTTCTTCGGGACTCGAACCGCCATTGGTGTCGCACACCACGATGCGGCTCGCTCTTTGCCGCACGCACTGGCCAGTCAACTCGCGGAAGTAATCGCGGCTGCGCTTGGCAAAGTCGGGGTCGCAAAGCGCGCCCATCTCGCGCCGGCCGCAATATGCATCCATCCCGTGCTCCAGGTCAACGATCACCTCGAGACCGTTGCCATGCAGGCATTCCACCGTCTCCCAGGCCATCAGCAAATTCTCTTCGGGAGTGATCTCGAGCGAGTGCACCACATCCAGCAGCCGCGACTTCACCACCACCACAGCCACCGGGATGCGCTTGCGCTGACTGAGAATGAATCGAACGTCTGGCCACTCTTCGACCTTCGTCCCGCGGCCGCGGGTACGGCCGAACAGGGCCAGCTTCATGCCGCCGGTGTCGATGCCGCTCACCGCGTTGCAAATGTCGCTCACCAGCTTGTTGGCTCCGGCAAAGCCGATTTCGGCATATTTAAAGCCGAACGCCCCCATGCGCTCCAGCAGCATCATCGCGTTGGGCACTGAGATTTCAAGGTTCGGCTGCTGCAGCCCATCGCGAAGGCTGGTGTCGAACAGTTCAACTTTTGGAACTCGGTTATCGCTCATCATTTCCTGCAATGCGTGGACGTGAGGAAGTCAGAAAAAACAGGCTCTCTTGTCCATCATAACGTCAAAGCGACTTGCCGGGAGAGCCCGGAGCGGAGCGATCGCATGAATGTACCCGGTCGCTCCAGCAGTTTCGCTCACACGTGGACTGGCGGGAGAACCGCCGTCTTCCCGCGGGGAAGACACGAAAATAGCCCAGGCTGAAGCGGAGCGGAACCCTGGGATTGCGCCCCTAAGAATTGCTCGCGCCCCGCAGGGCCGCGACGAATCTGGTCCACTCTCCGATTAGCTTTCGACCGCAAGACCGCGTGTTGTTCCCTTAGTCCCCTAGTCCCTCAGTCCCTTGTCCCCTGCCTTCACGCCGGCGCCGTCGAGGGTTCTCCAATTGCCGATGCGCCCGCGCCAACTTCCTGATCCTTGTACTGCAACTGGTAGAGCTTCCAGTAAAGTCCGCGTGCGGCCAGCAACTCCTGGTGCGACCCCATCTCGCGCAGCTGCCCTTTGTGCATCACCAGGATGGATTCCGCCCTTTGCACCGTTGACAACCGGTGGGCGATCAGCACGCTCGTCCGTCCCTCCACCATCCGCTCCAGCGCCGAACGGATACGCAGCTCAGTATCGGTATCCACGCTCGAGGTCGCCTCGTCCAGAATCAGGATGCGCGGATTGTAAGCCAGTGCCCGCGCGAAATTGATAAGTTGCTTCTGCCCCGTTGATAGCGAGTTGCCGCGCTCCCGCACCGGCTCGTTGAACTTCGCCGGCAGACTCTCGATAAAGTCCAGCACATTCACGTCGCGGGCGGCCCGGCGCATTTCGGATTCGCCGATCTCGTCGTTGCCCATGCGAATGTTGTCGGCGATGGTGCCGGTAAGCAGAAAGGGGTCCTGCAGCACCACGGCAAAATGGCCGCGCAGCCGGTCTAGATCGTGCTCGCGCAGTTCGACTCCATCCAACAAAATGCGCCCCGCCGTTACCTCGTAAAAGCGCATCATCAAACTGGTCAGCGTGGTCTTGCCCGCGCCGGTGTGACCCACAATCGCCACCGTCTGCCCCGGCTCGATCGTGAATGAAACGTCTTTCAGGATCCATTCAATGCCGTCGATAGCGTTGAGCGCGGCGGCATTTGAAATTATGGCAGGGGCTAAAGCCCCGCCCCCATTTTGCGAATCTGCAGCACGCGTCCCACCCACTGGGTCGGTTTCCCAGTCGTGCCCTGACTCTTCGTTCGCTGGAGCAAGTTTCTGAGCTCGATCCACCGCGGCCTGTTGTTCCTCAGTCAGCTTCTGATAGGTAAACCATACGTGATCGAACACGATCCGATTCGACCCGTCGCCGATCTTGGCATTCGCCGGGCTCACAATCTCCGGGGCCGTATCCATCAGCTTGAAGATGCGCTCGCACGCCGCCATCGCCGCCTGCAGGATGTTGTACTTGTCGCTCAAATCCTGAATCGGCCGCCAGAAACGCTGCGAGTACATGTTGAAGCTCGCCAGCATGCCGATCGTCACCGTCCCGGTGAGCACGCCGAATCCCCCTCGCCAGATCACCAGGGCGATGGCAATCGACGACAGCAACTCGACGGCCGGGTAATAGAGCGCGTAGGCAAAGATCGTGTCCTTGAATGCGATCATGTGCTGCCTGTTGACGCCCTCAAAGTCCTTGTAGGCGCGTTCCTCCCGGTTGAAGAGCTGCACCACGCTCATGCCGCTGATGTGTTCTTGGGTGAAACTATTGATGCGGGCAATGGCCGCTCTCACGCGCCGGTAACTCTCGCGCACGTGGTCGCGAAAGATGCGCGTCACCACCAGGATGATGGGCAGCACCGCAAAGGCCAGCAGCGCCAGCCACCACTTGATCGCCAGCATCACTCCGGCCATGATGGTCAGCGTAAAAAAGTCGTTCACGATGGCCAGAATGCCGTCGGTGAACATGTCGTTGATCGCGTCCACGTCAGAGGTCAGCCGCGTCACCAGCCGCCCCACCGCATGCGTGTCGAAGAACCCCATGTGCATCCGCTGCATGTGGCGGAAGATGTCGCGCCGCAGGTCGAACATAATCTTCTGCCCGATCCACTGCATCAGGTAGACTTGGATAATCTCAAACAGGTACGACGAAACCAGTATGGCCAGGAAAATCCCGGCCAGTTGCGTGATGCCGCGCATGGGATCGGGCGAGAGCCACTTGGTGAGCCATTCGGCAGAGCTGAACCAATGCAAGGCGCTTACCACATCGTTGCTGGCGCGATGCTGCGGAAAGTAGTGGTCGATTCCCACCATTACCAGGAACGGCCCCGCCACATCGCCGAGGGACTTGATGGTAACCGAGATGGCAGCGATTGTGGCCTGCAGCCAGTACGGGCGCAGATAGTGCGCCAGCCGCCCCGCCAACCTCGAATCGTAGACCTTTCCTACCGGGTCTTCGTCGGGCCTGCGGTCCGGCTCCTGCTGAATTGATTGTTTGGGCTTATCCTTCTCGGCCTCAGCCATCAATCACGCATCCATTTTCCCACGCATCCAATTTCCATTGTACGGGGAACGAATTCCGGCTCCCGCGGAGAACTCAATACCGTCCCCACTCCCGCCAATCTGCCGGAAGCACGTTTGTTGGATGTGTCAGCTCGGCCCCCGCCGCAAAATCTCAGGATGTCCGCCGCCAGTTAGCAAGGTCCTGCATCGGCTCAAGCCGGCTTCTTATCGTTCGACTCGGGCGCAGCCGCAACCTTCGGCTTCGGCACCGGCTTATTCACCGGGCTCGACGCACCCAGGCTCATCAACGCGTAACCGAGGCCTTTTTTGAGCAGTTCCAGCATGCTCATAGTCTCTCACCCTCTTCAGGTCCTATTATTTCGTCGCCCCGCCCGCCTTCGCCGAAGGCTCTGCGGATGCCTGCGCCGGTTGCCTCTTCAGCAGCGAAATGGCTGCCGGAGGCAGCGGCTTATTGGCGTTGGACAACAGCAGGCTCACCTGCCAAATCTCGGAGTCGGTCAAAACTCCCCGGTACGCCGGCATGCCGGTCAAACGGATTCCATTAGCTACCTTCCAGTAAGTTTCCCCCACCGGATCGTCGCTCACTCCCACAACGTCTTCTGACCCGTGCTGCTCCCATAGCGGCGGCGCCTTCGGGTACATGCTCGATCCAGTCGGGGACGGTTGACCGTGCACTCCGTGGCACACCATGCACCGGTCGCGGTAGACGCGCGCTCCGGCCTCCAGGTTTTCTTCATTCACCGGAATCGGCGATAACTTCGGCGCCTCGCGGTCAATCCGGCCGTGGAGCGCCGTATTCGCTATCCGTTCCTCTTGGAAAAATGGCTTATCGGCAACCGCCACGGGCGGCTGCCCGTATTGTACCCACATCAATATCGCCGCAGGAAACAGCACCAAACCCAAAACAATCCCGAACAGTATCCGTCCCATTTTTCACGCTCTCCGCTCCACTTCATCCTACGGCACCCCTCGAACGCGGCCGTCGGAGTCAAAAGCCTGCCCCGAGCGGAGTGAGCAAAGCGAACGAAGTCGAACGGGGACCCGTTTCTTGATTTCGCCCGTCGCAAGGATGGGAGACCCCAATTCTAATCGAATGTCCGGTCGGAATCTCGTGCCCATTCGCGCCCATCTGCCCTCGCCTCCGTCTAACACCGCAACAGGCTCGCCCACAATGCTGCCCCCGGGATGATTTAATACCAGTTGGGGGGAGTACTGTGCGCGAGATTCACGGCGCGCGTGTGCTCCCGCACTCCCACGGAGGAATCCCGATCACGATGCACTTTTTTCGACGCTTTTTCCTGGTGCTGGCTCTCGCCTTGCCTGCCGCCCTCGCGGCCCAATCTACGGCTTCTTCTTCGAGTAGCGATTCCCAGGCCCCAGGTTCTTCTAGCTCCCAGGCCCAACAGCCCTCCCAGGAATCGGGTCCCTTGAGCGTAGCCGCCCGCATCAAGCAGCGTCGCGAGCAGCGCCGCGCCGCCGCCATCCACGACACCTACGACCATCTTTATGAGGCCTTTGCCGGCGCCAGCTACCTCCGCTTTTCGCCCGGCGCCTCGTTGCAGCGCACCGCTTTCTACGGATGGGACACCGGCGTCACCCGCTTCCAAACCGAGCGCTTCGGCTACACCTTCGACGCCCGCGGCTTCTATGGCATTGCCTATACCGGCCTCAACCAATACAGCCTCACCCGCCCCAAGATCAGCATGTACAACCTGATGGCCGGACCCACCTACAGGTTCTTTATCCTGCCCAAAGCCTCCATCTCGGGCCGGGTTCTCGGAGGAGTCTCCATCAGCGACTTCTTCGGCGATACCAACGGCCTCGGTCCGGCCCAGCTCGGTATCTGGCCGGATGCCACCACCTTTGCCGCCGGCGGCAGCATCGTCGGCCAGTACAACCTGACGCCAGATATGAGCCTGCGCCTCAGCGGCGAAGACCTGGCCACCGGCTTCGGCTCAACCGTCCAGAACTCCTTCGGCTTCACCGCCGGCTTCGTCTACCGCTTCGGCAAACTGTAAGTCGAGGGATCAGGGATCACAGGGCGCAAACCCGCGAATCCCTCTGATCCCTGACTCCTATTCCCTATTCCCTATTCCCTATTCCCTACTCCCTACTCCCTATTCCCTACTCCCTACTCCCTACTCCCTATTCCCTATTCCCTACTCCCTATTCCCTGTCTCTCTCAATCGCCACCACCGTAATGTCGTCCGCCTGGCCAAACTGCACCGCCGCTTCACCAATCTCAGCAGCGCTCTTCGTCGAGATCTCACGGGTGCGATCAAAGCCAAACAGTTTTCCATCGCGATCCGTGGCTTCCACCACACCGTCTGTGCAAAAAAGCAGCCGGCTCCCCGGTTCCATCGCAAAACTGGTCGTCAAGTATTGCCCTCCTGGGTCGAATCCCAAAGGAAGCGTGCCGGCGAGTTCGATCTCTTTGCCGTCAAGGTACGGCGGCAGATGGCCGGCATTGGCGATCGTCACGGTTCCGTCGCGCCTGATCTCGGCCGCGATGGCCGTCGTCACCGCTCCGCCTGCTCGCCCCACCAGCCGGTCGTGGAGTTTGCCAAGCATGCGGGCCGGATCATGGCTGTCCTCAGCCGCGGTCCGAATCGACCCCACCAGCATTGAAACCAGCATCGCGGCCGGCAGCCCTTTACCCGCCACGTCGCCAACCACGACCAGCATCCCTCCATCACCGTCGCGCAGGATCTGGAAGAAGTCGCCGCCCACCTGTTGCGCGGGAATGTAAGCGGTATCCACCCGAAAACCCGGAAACTCCTCGG
>DATJSB010000167.1:0-21881 GCA_035504315.1 Occallatibacter sp. | reverse complement strand
AAGATGGCCACCGACCGCAAGCTGCTCATCACGCTCGGCTCCGGCATGCAGGAAGGCCTGGCCGACATGCGCTACATGTTCACTGAGGACGGCAAGCGATGGGCCATCGACATACTGAACCGTTCCGGATACACCGGCCCCGCCCCGGTTCCGGTCGAACTCTTTGCCCACCAGGTGACCCTGCAGAAGCCCACCAACGAAGTCATTACTTTCGAAGGCATCCGCAAGGCAACCGCCGCATTCACCTTCTCTGACGCGCTCATCGAGCAGTGCGGCCCCGCGCTCAACTCGGGCCGCGCCATGCTTCTCTACGGCCCGCCCGGCAACGGCAAGACCTCGGTAGCGCGCTGCATGGCCAACGTTTACAACGACGTGATCTATGTCCCCTACGCGGTTATCGTCGAGGGCCAGATCATCCGCATTTACGACCCCAGCATTCACGAGGCCATTAATCCTGCCTGTGTCGACGACGACAATCCCCTCTCCCTCGTCCGCCGCGAGGTCTTTGACCAGCGCTGGGTGCCTTGCAAGCGTCCATTCGTCATTGCCGGCGGCGAGCTCACCCTCGAAATGCTCGACCTGCGCTACGACGAAGCCGGCCACTTCTACGAGGCGCCGCTGCACGTCAAAGCCCTGGGTGGATGCTTCGTCATCGACGACTTCGGCCGCCAGCTCGTTTCGCCCACCGCTCTGCTCAACCGCTGGATCGTGCCCCTTGAGAATCGCATCGACTACCTCAAGCTCCACACCGGCAAGACCTTTACCGTTCCCTTCGAAGAGCTGATCGTCTTTTCCACCAACCTTGAACCTGAAGACCTCATGGATCCCGCATTTCTGCGCCGTCTGCCCTACAAGATTGAGGTTGGCGCTCCCGGCATAGCGGCATTCAAAGTCATCTTCGAGAAGGAATGCGAAAAGGAGGCACTCGAAGCGCCTGACGGAGTGTTTGACGACATCGTCTACAAGATCACCGCCGAAAAAGGCATGGAGCTGGCCTGCTACCAGCCCAGGTTCATCGTCGATCAGGTGGTGGCCAGCTGCCGCTTTATGCAGATGCCCACCCGCCTCGAGGCGCGTTTTGTCGACTACGCGCTCGACAACCTGCGCGTCAATCGCCACGCCCCGTCGAAGACAGAGGCTCAGGTGGTGTAGGGAAACTCCTAAAGCATTGTCGGAAATGATGTAGACCGGAGCCACGACCGCTGAGCGGGTTTTTCCTTTAAGAAAAACCCGCATGCACGGCTCTCAAAAGTTACCGTATTTCCGAAAATGCCGAAATAGGGCCGATGCACCGCCTCCCGTAGGGAGGCAAAGAATTCAGCCCATGGACGCAGTCCTGGGTAGGCAAGCAAAAAGGTTCGCAGCTCCGTAGGGGCGGCATGAAACATGCCTCACGAGCCCTCGCGCCCCGGCTATGCTACCCTCATCCCAAACCGTGAGCACCGAAAAAAACAAGCTCTATTACGGCGACAACTTCGAAGTCCTCCAGCGCTACGTCAAAGACGCATCGGTCGACCTCGTCTACCCCGACCCACCCTTCAACTCCCGCCAGGACTACAACGTTCTCTTCGCCGAAAAAGACGGCTCGCAATCAAGTTCGCAAATTCGCGCCTTCGAAGACACCTGGGAGTGGAACATCGACGCCCAGCGTTCCTACTTGGTTCAAGTCGAGCAAGGCGGACGCATGGCCGACGCCCTCCGCGCCTTCAAGACCTTCCTCTTCAACTCCGACATGATGCCCCAGCAGAAAATCTGACTCTGCCGCTATTGCCCCCCCACGGACTAATACGGCGGAAAGTACCCCGCTAACTCGCCACCCCTCTCCAGCCCCGCTGGCATCGCCGCCTTTGCCGGTAATTACCCCTTCCTGGCGCACACTATATTCATGTGCCGGATTCCGCTCAACAATCCAACTGCCCAGTGTTCCCGAATCAGCCGGGATAGTTACCAGAAAATTAATACAACCACCCCCATCCCCCCTGCCAGCCGCTGTGCAACTGTGCAACTGTGCAAACCAGCCGATATAAATCAACACGTTGCAACCATGTAACGCCCAAAAGCTGTCCTATTGATGCCCGTTTTGCGTGCAAAAAACGCTGCCCTGGAGCCCGATTCAGCCTCATTTCACCTGTTTTTCTGCAATTTAAATTCTCTTCAATTTCGCAGCCGTGTTTTACTTTTGGTAACCGGCCCAAACATACTCGAGCGCCTCGGCCAGCGTCTGCTTCTTCGTCGCGTAGTCAACATGGCCGGCGTTTCGCGCAAACACAAACTGGTAGTGATAGTGCTTCGCAGCCAGCACCTTCGCCATCTGCTCGTTGGCCACGACCCAGTCGTGCATCCCGTCGCGCATCGAATTCGGGTTGAACAGATCGCGGTCGCCCACTTCCATCCAGATCCTGATCGGCTTGCGCGGGCTATTGGGTATCAGTTGATCGTGAAATCCCCACGCGCCATGCGGCGTCTCCGCATTCCACGGCCACTGCTGATTGATGAACGTGCCCGAATAAGAAAGCACGCGGTGATAGAGCTCCGGGTGATACCAGGCCATGATGAGCGCGCACGACGCGCCCGAGCTGCCGCCCATCGTCGCGCGCCCCTCGGGATCGTGCGTCAGCTTCACGTTGTATTTCTGTTCCACCAGTGGCAGCACTTCGCTCTCAACCCACTCCGCATACTTGCCCGACATGGTGTCGTATTCCAGGCCCCGTTCGCTGCCCTGCGCGTCGCCGCTGCCGTTGCCGATCGAAATCGCAATCATCGCCGGCACTTTTTTCTCGGCGATCAGGTTATCGAGCACCGTGAAAAGCAGCCGGTCCGGTCCATCGGCGCCCATGATGAACGGATCCTCGGTCCCCGGCACATACTGCTGCGGCACGTATACGGCAACGTGGCGCGTGTACGGCGCGGAATGGCTGGTGGTCACGATCAGCTTTGCCGGATTGTCGGGATCGGGCGTCCCGAAGGTTCCTTTGTCGCGCGCGATTCCGGGGTAGAATTTGCTGTCGGCCGAGCTCATGGTGAACTCGTAGACTGTGCCTTTGGGCACGCCCTCGTGTTCCGCAGCCTCAGGCGCGGGCGGGTGCGTCGGCCTGAGGATGAAGTTGCCGTCCTTGTTTGCCGGAGCGTTCTCGCCGTCAGGCAACTCTTTGGCCTTTACGTAACCCGGCGAATGCGGGTCGCGCACCGGCGGCGCAGGCCGCGTGGGCTGCGCAGTTCGCGCATTTTGCGGCGTCGATCCCGCCGCATTAGAGGGTGACTGCCCGACCGCAGATACAGCGGCTCCCAACGCAACACCAAATGCAAACTCAATCAACCCACTTCGCATGCCCAAGTGTCCTCCAGATCGCGAATTCAATTCGTCACTCTTTCACTGCTCAACTGTTTCTCTGCTCCCTGTTCTCTGATTCCTGTGGACTTCAGTCCACCACCAGCACCAGCTTGCCAAAATGCCCGCCCGATTCCAGCTTCCTGAACACCTCGCGTGCATCCTTCCACGGGAAAGCCTCAAACACCGGCCGCATGCCTGCTTGAACAATCGCGCGGTTCATTTCGAGGAAATCGGCGCGCGAGCCGACATACATGCCCTGCACGCGCGCTGTCTTATGCAGAATCAGCGGCACCGGAAAGGGTTCAGCCGCCTTTGCCAGTACGCCAATCTGCGCTACCACACCGCCAAACCGTACCGCTTTCAGCGACCGCTGCAGCGTGCCCGCGCCGCCCACTTCCACCACCAGGTCAACGCCTTCGCCGCCGGTGCGCTTCACCGCCCAACGATCCCAATCGGGCGTCGCACAGTAGTTGAGGCCCTCATCGAGACCGAGCGCCCGCGCGCGCTGCAGTTTCTCGTCGCTGCTCGATACACCCAGCACTCTCGCGCCCGCCATCTTCGCGAACTGCAGCGCAAATATCGAGACGCCGCCCGTGCCCTGAATCAGCACCGTCCCTCCGGGCTTCACATCGCCGGTCGCCAGCGCGTTCCACGCAGTCACTGCGGCACAGGGCAGCGTGGCCGCCTCTGCAAAGCTCAAGTGATCGGGAATCCGAACCAGCCCCTGCTCTTTGAGCACAATCTGCCCGGCGAGGGTGCCGTCAATATCTCCGCCCAGCGCGCCCCGCGCCTTGGCCGCTGTCAGCGGGCCCTCGAGCCAGTTCTGCATAAAGATGCCGCAGACACGGTCGCCGGGCCTGAACGCATTCACGCCTTCGCCCACCGCCGCCACTTCGCCTGCGCCATCCGAACAGGGAATGCGCGGCAGCTTCAATTTGGGGTTGTATTCCCCCTTGACCACTAGAAAATCGCGAAAATTCAATGAAACGGCGCGAGTTTCAACCAATACTTCGCCGGCTCCGGGCACGGGCGCCGGCCGCTCAATAAACTCCAGCGAATCAATGCCAAAGCTCGGAATCTGCCACTGCTTCATGGCCCCAAACCTCCCTCCATCAACGAGCGCCGCATCCAGATCGTGGGATCGATGAGATCGAACGCCCGTAAAATGAAGATATGGCCCGAGGTTGGGAAAGTAAATCGGTGGAGGAACAAGTGGCAAATGCCCTCGAAGGCTCCGGATCGATGAACGACCAGCGACGAATGGTTTCGCAGGAACGCGCTGCTCGCGAACGACACAGGCAGGCGCTCAATCTGCAGCGCGAAAACATTCTCTCGCAGAGAACATCGAATCCGGCACGGCGCGCTGCGCTCGAGGCCGCTCTGGCCGAGATTGAGGCACAGATCGCGGCCATCGGCTAGATTGGCCGGGATTGAATCGGCTCGGCCCAGATCAAATCGGCTTCGTTCGGTTTGGATCGGCTGAGATTAGCCTGCACCGCGGTTGGCTCCGAACCATTGCCACACCCGCCGCTATTGCTCTTCGCGGTGAATAAGAATGCTGTTGGCCTGGTCGACCGTGCTGAGCGTGATTCTTGCAATGTTCACATGCTCGGGCCGAGTTACCGCCCACAAAATCGCGTCGGCAACATCCTCGGCATACAGCGGCGTAAGCCCCTTGTAGACCTTGGCCGCGCGTCCGTGGTCGCCATGGAAGCGCACCACGCTGAAGTCGGTCTCCACCATCCCGGGATTCACGCAGGTCACCCGCACCCGCGTTCCCAGCAAATCCTCCCGCAATCCATCGTTGATGAAGTGCGCTGCCGCCTTGCTGGCGCAATACACCGCTCCGCCCGGATACACCAGCTCGCCTGCCACCGAACCCAGCGTAATTACGTGGCCGCGGTTGCGAACCACCATCCCCGGCACCACCCCGCGAGCCACGTAAAGCAACCCCTTCACGTTGGTGTCGATCATCTCTTCCCAGTCTTCGATGCGCCCGGTGTAAAGCTTCTCCATGCCGCGGCTCAGGCCGGCATTGTTCACCAAGATATCGATCTCCGCCCACTCCGGCGGAAGATCGTCAATAGCGCTCTGCACCGCGTGCCGGCTGCGCACGTCAAGATCGATCGAATGAACCGCTTCAGCGCCGCTCTCCAAAGCCTCGGAAGCAACCTCGGCCAGCTTGCCCGCGCGCCGCGCCGCGAGCAGTAGTCGCGAACCCTCGGCGGCAAACTTCAACGCCGTGGCCGCGCCAATCCCTCCGCTCGCACCAGTAATGAAGACGATTTTCCCCTTCAGGCTCATAGCATCATGGTATCTAAAATCGCGACATTCGATATGCCCGTCATCACAAGCTCGATATCAGGCAAAACACCTGCAATTCAGCCGAATGGCTGGCGCATCGCGTCAATAGCGCCAAGACCTCACGTCCGCAGCCGCCGGCGCAGTGGCCAGCATGTGCGCCACCATCAGCGGCAACACCCGCTGCGTCCAGTCGGCGTTGTTCTGCTGCATGGTGTACTCCGAGGGTCCGCCGGTGTAGCAGTGCGGCATGCGCGGCCCGTACTGGAAGGTTGCGTCAGAGTGCGGGTTGCGCGTGGCATCAAGTTCGTCCTGCAGCAGATGCACAGCGTTGTTCAGAAAGTACGTATCGCCGTCACCCACCGCGAAGTGCAGCTTGCCCTCGAGCTTCGGCCCCAGCGTAGGCCAGTCGCGCTTCAGAATTGCCGCCAGGTCGTAGTGGTCGTGCCAGTAGGCGACGACGGATTTGTTGATGTTGCCTGTGATGGGATCGATCACCTCTGCCGGATAGCCATCATCGCCGGCCGGTGAAAACACAGCCTGCCAGATGTCCCACTGTTCGGTCGATCGGCCGTGCGTGCCCAGCACGTATTCGTACGCGTACTCGTCGCCGGTTAGTCCGATGATCGTTCCGTCGGGCTTGCGGTCAGCGGCGATGGGAATCTCGCCAAAATCGCCCTTGCGCTCAAAGGCGTTGGTGTCGTTGTAGAGATCGATGTTCTGATAGGCGTGAAAATCAACCGGGTCGGGGCACGCAACATACGCGCCGTTGTAAACGTCGGGGTAGAAGACCTGCGTCGCGATGGCCTCCCATCCGCCCGTTGAGCCACCGTAGGTGGCCCGTGCCCATCCCGCGCCAATGCCGCGATACTGCTTCTCAATTGCGGGAATCAGCTCATGATTGATGGCATCGCCATAAGGCCCCACGTTGGCCGAGTCCACATCGTACGAGTCGTCGTAGTAGGGGTTGGCGTTCTGCACGTAGATGAGGATCACGCGCGGCAATCGGCCCGAGGTCCAGTCCTGGAAGAACTGGTAGCTGCTCTTCTCGCGCGGATAGTCGGGCGACTTTGGGTCGGGCGGAATTTGCCTGAGGTTAAGAAAGCGGAAGCCGGGATTGAAGTGATCCTGGTAGACGACGACGGGAAACTTTGCCTCGGGGTGTTCGTCAAATCCGTCGGGCAGCAGGATCCACGCGCCAAGGTACACATCGCGACCCCAGAACTTGCTCAACACATCGCTCCTGAAGCGCATGTACTTGAGCCATTTTGCAGCCGGACTTTTGGCCGCAATCACCATCGGGTCGCGTTCGGTCCCTTCAATGGGCGGAATGACCTGGTCAAGCGCCAGCTTGATGGTGTCCATCGATTTGGGATCGAAGTGAATCTTGACCGGCTTGTTGTAAGGATTGCCGGGCTTGGTGTTCCAGTGCTGGCCCTCGCCTTTATCGGGCGGCAGCCAGACGGTTTTGCCCGAGGCGAGATGAAATTGCTCGTACACGTTGAAGACGCCCTGCACCTGATAATCGCCCGCATCCAGATCGGCGAGCGAGCGGCGCGGGTAACCAAAGGTCTTCGCGTCGACCACCAGTGGCTGGCCGGGCGCAACGCCGTCCGCGTCAACCCCGAACGCTTGAGCCGAGATGTAGGTTTCTTCCATCTGATAGCGCGGCTCTACACTGCTGTCCTTCGCAAAAACCAGGATCAGGTGCCCGTGCAACGGAACTGTGGCTGGGACTGTGACTTCAATGCGTTGTGCATGAACGAGGCAACTGCAGACGAGAAGAAGCGCAGCGGCTGGAATAGATATTTGATTCATTGGATCGAGGACCTCTTTAAGAGTGAGGCCAGTCTAACATTGGCGCCGCAGTTCTATGCTCTGTGCCCCATCCATTGGGCGTTCTTCGCCCAATGGGTGGGAGACCGCAAATGCCGGGCGCCTCGCCTTCGCGACAAATCCGTCGCTAAGATGGGCGGGGTTTCGTCTTGCCTCTGACTCGCTGACTCGCTGCCTTACGCCTTCCCCCTCCGCTGCGCCATCCGGTATTGCCCTACCGCCCAATCCTCATCGGCCAGCCCTGCAGCGCGCGCTTCTGCAAAAACCTGCGCCAGGTTTTCGGCCAGGCTCAGCCTCGTGTTTCTGCTCGCCGCGGCTTCGCGCAGCAGGCGCAGATCCTTTTGGCCGAGCGAGATCGTCGCTCCAACGCGTTCCGGCGGTTTTAGCATCACATTGGCGTACGCCGCATAGAACGGCGACTGAAACAGCGCACTGTTCACGGCCTCGAAGAAAACGGCCGGCTCAATATCCTGCCCTTCGGCAAAGACGAACGCCTCACCCAGCGAGTGAATCATGGCGCTGATGAGAAAATTTCCGCCCAGCTTCACGGCATTGGCCTGCCGCGGCTTAGTGCCAATCACCGTGACGCCGCGTGAGAGCGGCTCAAACACCGGGCGCGCGCGTTCGATGGCGTTTGGAGCACCTGCGGCCACAATCCACAGCCTGCCCTCCGCGGCAACATTGGGCCTGCCGAACACCGGCGCGGCCACAAAGTCGATTCCGCGCTTTGCATGTTCCGCTGTCAGCCGCTCGCCGAGCGCCACGCTGATAGTGCTCATTGCAATGTGCATCCCGCCGGGTTCAAGAGCATCGAGCAGTCCGTTCGGGCCGAACAACACGTCCTCGTTGGCCGCATCGTCAAACAGCATCGTGATCACGGCATCAGCGCCTAATTCAGCCTCGGCCGGCGTGGCCGCGGCAATCGCGCCCTCGCGCAGCAACGGTTCTGTCTTGCCCTCTGTGCGGTTCCACACGGCCAGCTCGTGTCCCGCGCCAATCAACCTCAGCGCCATCGGCGTGCCCATCTTGCCCAGCCCAAGAAAACCAATCCTCATCGAACACCTCGTGATCGAACTCTTCATTTTCATGCTAAGGGAGCCGGCATCATGAATGGTTCCTTAACAGTTTTTAGTGCGACGCACCGGTAAACTGAAATCATGTCGATTCTTTCCGTCATCATCCTGGCCATCATTCAGGGTCTCGCTGAACTGCTTCCCGTCTCCAGCTCGGCGCACGTCGTGGTCGCCGAAAAGCTGATGGGGCTCGATCCCTCGTCGCCGCAGATGACGCTGCTGCTCGTCATGCTCCATACCGGGACCATGTTTGCGGTACTGGTCTACTTCTGGGAGACGTGGAGGCGTTTTTACTTCTCCGGACGCGACGCTTTCCGCCGTTTCGCTATTCTTCTCGTTTCCGCTACGCTGCTCACGGCCATCGTCGGCGAGGTCCTCAAGAAGATCATCGAGCATACGCTCTTCCGCGGCGCACCCAAAGCGCAGATCGAAGACCTCTTCGGCCGCCTCGACCTCATCGCGCCGGCGCTGGCCGCAGTCGGCATTCTCATCCTCATCGCCGGACTGCGCGAACGGCACCGCGAATCTGTTATTGCCGGCAACCGGTCCTCCGGCGAAGGAACGCTAACACTCTATCAAGCCGCCTGGATGGGCCTGGTGCAAGGCCTGGCGCTGCCCTTTCGCGGATTCTCGCGCTCCGGATCAACCATCTCCACGGGCATGTTGACCGGCGCCGCGAAAGAACCTGCCGAGCGCTTCAGCTTTGCGCTGGCCGTGGTGCTGACGCCGCCCGTGGTGTTTATTGAGGCCATGCGGTTGGTTCACGCCGCGCACGACGCCCGCGCCGCCGGCACGCCCATCGATCTGCACGGCGCTGTAGTCACCAGTCTGCTGGGCATGGTGTTCTCATTCATCGCCGGATTGCTCGCGCTCAAGTGGCTCAGCAGCTGGCTCGAATCGGGCCGCTGGCACTGGTTCGGCGTGTATTGCCTGGCGGCGTCGGCGGTGGTGTTCTATCTGCACACGAGAGGGTCTTAGAAGCAGGGAACGAGGGAGCAAGGGAACAAGGGAACAAGAAAACTACTCCGCCGTAAGGTTCTCCAGGAAAAAGTCGAAGTCCTTTAAGGCCGGTCCTTCAATCGAGGCAGCCGCATCGAGCAATACGAGGTAATAGAGCTTGCCCGGTATCCGTTGCTGTGTCTGGCTTGGGCGGTAATACTGCGTGCCTTTCGAAGGACCTCCCTTTGGCGGTTGGGATGGAGACTCAAAGATCAGGCCCGGAAACGCCGGCTCATCGCGTTCGAAGACCACGATTCGCCCATGCCCATCTCCATCCGCTTTGTACATGCCGGATTGGATTCCCTTCAGCGCGATGCAGTTAGAGACCGGGCAGTGCAATTGCGGATCGGGTATAAATACTCCATCTTTCAGGAATTTCTTTGCGTAATCCAGCAGCGATTCGTTCTCTTTGGGCTGCTGAACCATTAGCAACACGCTCGGCCGCAATTTCTGCGTGATTGCCCTGTACGGTCCGGTGCTGAAATATGCCACGCAGGTGCCATTATTGAATCCGACCTGGTTCACTTCCCACTCGCCTCGCGCGTGCATCCTGACCCCGCACAGAGTGCTGGTAAATACCGTTTCCTCTCCGTTGTTCAGGCCCGACCACGCTTCTTTCGGTTCGTACTTTTTTTTCGGATCGTAGGCGTCGAATCGATTCCGCGCGGTACCGACCAGAAACGTCCGCATCGAAGAATCAGGTGCATGAAGCTTACTGATATAGCTCGCGGAGCGCAGAATATGTGCCGGCATGTTGGTTACGGACGCGCATTGAATATAGTCGTCCCAGAATGCCGCAGGCAGTTCGTCCCACTGATGACTGGCCTCAATTGACAGAAACTTAACAGCACCCGAAGCAGGCTCCATGGTCTGGCACTCAAGCGTCGCCTGGAACCATGGCGCCCGAAAGTCGCCCGGTGTGAACTTTCGCGCTTGCCCTAACGCATCCATCGCTTCGTCATAGCTGCCATCAACGTCAACGTTATACGCGTAGCGCGCAACCAGTCCCGTAAGCAGCAGCAACTCTACATTGTCGGGATGGCTCTTCATCGCAAGCTTCAGGAATCCCAAATCCTTGCCCAGTCGCGTAGCCACTTCTTCCTTGCTGATCTCGTATTGCCATTTCGCCGTCCATGTCGCGCTGAACGGTTCAAGTTGTCGCGCGTCGTCCAATGCAGCAAGCACCGCAGTCTCCTGCGGGAGCTTGTCGGCATGAATCGCGGCGATATCGGCGAAGGTTTGCGGAGTTAGACAAACAAGAAGGAGTCCCAGAAAGGAAATGCTTCTTTTCAGCATCGCGGCCTCTATGAAGGAAAACGTGCTAACCAGTGTAATCCAACCGTTTTGGTCGCAGCCGTCAGTTCGGCGCACCCTCAGCTTCTTCCTGGCTGATGCGGCACTCCTGGCACTGGCACACGCGGCGCAGATACTCCCATGAGTAGATGCCGCCATTGTGTCCGTCCTGCCAGTTGAACTGGATGGCGTAGCGGCCCACGGCGTGCGCGCTGGCCGGCTTGGGCGGCGGCGCATACATCGGCAACAGCGCCGCGTTCTTCGGCTTGGCCTCGCCCGGCCTGCGGCCTTCGAGGTTACGCTGCTCAACGCAGGTGGCGCAGGGACAGGCCTCGCGCAACCAGGCAAAGCTCCACGCGCTGCGGTGCCCGTCCTGCCAGTCGATCTCCAGGCCCTTGCCCTCGGTCAGAAGCACGCGCACCTTCTCGGGCGTGACGGCAATGCGCGGCAGCGGCCGGTTTTCCTCAATCTCGCGCGCCTGCTCCTCTTCGGTTGAGAAGCGAATGCCCTCGTGGCTCATGAATAAAGTTTACAGGGGTCAGGGGTCTGGGGTCACGGGGTGAAGCAATCAACTCCACATCGAGCGGTCTTGGAAGTGTTAGCGGAGCGGTTTGCGCCACTGTGTATCTCCCTGTTCCCTGACCCCTGATTCCTGTTCCCTGATCCCTGATCCCTGCCTCACTGCCTCACAAAGAACCACGCCGCCATGCTGAGCCCGATGAGAACCACGCTCGCCCTCAGCACCCGCTGCGGAATCCGTTTTGCAATGCTGGCCGAAACGTAGCCGCCCACGCCCGCGGCAATCATGGCCGCCAGGCAATAGCGCCACACCACTTGGCCCAAGGCGACAAAGATGATGAACGCGATTCCGTTGGCCAGCAGGTTGGCGACGACCTTCAGGGCGTTGATGACATTGATGTCCTCATAGCCGAAAAGCGCCAGCAGCGTCATAAACAGGAAGCCGGCGCCCGCGCCGAAGTATCCGACATAAAAGCTCACGACAATGGTGGCGATGAACAGCGGCGCGCGGTGCGGCTTGTGCGCTTCGCCCGGCTTCGCGTGCTCGTGGCGTTTGGTCTTCAGCCGTTCCAGCGCCCGCGAAACCGGTCCGCTTACCGCGAAGATCGAAGCCGCGCCCAACAAAAGCCACGGAACAAGGTGCAGAAAGGTCATCTGCGGCGTGCTCAGCAGCACCACGGCGCCGGCCGTGCCGCCGATCAGCCCGGCCAGCCCCATCATCACCGCCGAGTTCAGGTTTTTCTTCACATCGTCGCGATACGCGGCAACAGAGGTAAGCTGCCCGGGCCAGATCGCTACCGTGTTGGTGGCGTTGGCCTGCACCGGCAGGATGCGCATACCCATCATCGCCGGAAACGACAAAAACGACCCGCCGCCGGCCACTGCGTTCAGCACGCCTGCCAGAAACGAAGCTACCACCAGCCAGATCCAGCGCCAGTTCAGATCTGGTGCGATGCTCTGAATGTGTACCATCAGGCCTCATTTTAGAGTCATCCGCCCAGAATTCGTTCTACTCTGGATATTGCTATCGCATTGAAAAGGCAACGCGATATGCTCTTGCCATGCTTCCCCGCTGCGCGATTGCCACGCTAGGATTTGTGTGCGCTGTGCAACTTCTCGTGACCGCACAGACAGCTCCAGCGCCTGCTGACGCAATTCCCCGGCCGCTGGCTTTCCAGTACGCTCCAGCCGAGGTGCTTCATGCGTAGGTTCGCAATCGCCTGTCTCGGATTCCTGCTGCTGTCCGGTGGCCGTTCAGCCGCTGCGCAAGGCTCAGTTCCGAACTCGGTGCTGTTATTTCCCTCGTCTCTCGCCGCGCCAACGGCCCTCAGCATTGCGCCGAAGCATTGCGTGTGGAAGGAGGGCGACGATCCCCGCTGGGCCGCGCCGTCGCTCGAAGAGTCCGATTGGAAGCCTGTAACTGAGTGGCGCAGACTTGCAACCCCCACACCCTTCTTCTGGTTGCGTTGCAGTTTCGAGCCCGGCCGCCTTGCGTCCGCGGTTGAACCCCAACTGCAGGTCTCCGGTGATCTCGCCTGGCAGGTCTTCGCCGATGGCCGAATGATCGGCGAGTCGGGCAACCTGGCCACCGGCCATCACACCGCTGGCTTGGCGATCGACTATCCGGCTCCTGAGTTCTCCGAACGCAACCATCTCATCCTAGTCGCCGTGCGCATGACCTACACCCCCGGAGTCAACGGCGCGCAGTTACTACCCGCGCTGGCGCTCGGCGACGCACAGCTCCAGCGCGACGCCTACTATCGCGCCGTGTACGAACGCACGCAATCGCAATGGGTCACCTGGGTTTGCTACGCGCTCATTGCATCGGCAGGCTTGTTCTTCCTCGCGCTCTACTGGTTCGATCGCACCCAGCGCTTCCTGCTTTGGATCAGCCTCACCTGGCTTTCGCTCGCCGACCTGCGCATCAACGAATTCCTCATCGCATCCTCGGTGCACTACTCCTCATTTCTTGAGTTCTTCCTCTACGCCATCGGCCAGAACGTGCAGGTATTCACCATCCTGTTTTTCTTTGTGCTGAACAGGCGACGGGTGCCGGTGTTTTTCAGGATCGCTCTCGTCATCGACGGCTACTACGGCGTCGCGCTCACCGTGGCTGCGCTTCTGCCGCTGCGGCTGAGCATGCTGGTGCGTTTTTACACTGAAGTGAGCTTCTGGATGACCACCATTCAGATCATCGCATCGGTTGTATCGGTCACTTGCGTCACTGCTGCCTTCTGGCCGCTGCGCAACCTTCGCGGCTGGCAGATTCCGCTTGCCGCCGTGTGCCACGTGTGGATGGCGATGGACTTCGCGTACTTCTTCGTACAATTCCCATTCCTGGGTATCGACATCACAACCACGTTTCTCAAGATTCAGCCTTATCGCTCCATGGCTATTGCGGCAGTCGTGGTGTCTCTGACTCTGTTGCTGGTGCAGCGTCTGCGCTCCACCAACCGCGATCGCGCCGCGTTGCAGGGCGAGATGGACGCCGCGCGCCGCATTCAGCAGCTCCTCGTTCCACCCACCATAGAGTCGACTGCCGGCTGGAATGTCGATGCCGCGTTTCTGCCTGCACGCGAAGTAGGAGGCGACTTCTACCATTGCGGCGCGCTGCCCGGCGGCCGTCAGCGTGTAATCCTTGGCGACGTCAGCGGCAAAGGCACTGCTGCGGCCATGACAGCCGCGCTCCTGATTGGCGCCGCCAAAGGCCGCATGTCCGATTCACCGGCCCAACTTCTCCAGCACTTGAACCTGGTGTTGAGTGATAGCCGCGTGGGAGGTTTCACCACCTGCCTCTGCGCCGACCTCGTCCCCGACGGAACCGTTGTCTTCGCCAACGCCGGCCACCTGGCTCCTTATCGCAACGGCGAAGAGGTTCTCATCGACCCCGGCCTGCCGCTGGGTATCAGCCAGGGCACGCAATACTCCACCACCACACTTCACTTTGAACCGGGCGATTCCCTCACTTTGATGACCGACGGCGTGGTTGAGGCGCGCAATGCATCCGGCGAACTCTTCGGATTCGCACGCACCGCGTCCATCTCCACACTCTCTGCCGAAAACATCGCCCAGACCGCGCAGAAACACGGCCAGGAGGACGACATCACGGTCCTTACTCTTGCATTCGCGCCCGCTGAGGTCCTCTATGCGTAGAGCGCTTCTCCTGATCGCGGCCTTGATCGCATGGTGCGGGCATGCATTTGCGCAGGCCGTACCAGCTCGATCGGCGCAGCCAATGCCGCTTACGCAATGGAGATCAGGGATTATCCAGATCAGCGAGAACTGGGCCGAGCACGACGACGACAACATGGCATGGGCCCAGCCGGGCTTTGACGCGAGCGCGTGGCAGAGTGTCGACCTCGATGGGATGGGCCCGTCTCAAATCGGCTGGCACTGGTACCGCAAACATGTGAATCTGGGGCCCGGCCACGCCGACGCGTGGTTGCTGCTGGAGGGCGGCGACGGCACCTACGAAGTGTATGTAAACGGCGCTCGCCTGCCAGGCGCAAACCTGCACTCGTCATTCAACGTCTACCGGCCCACCGAGCGCGCCTTTCGATTGCACGACGTCAACGGCGACTTCACCATCGCGCTTCGCACCCACGCCCCCACCAACTATGTCGATTACCAGTTCCCGCTCTTCCTCTCCGCCACAGTGGGATCTGAGATTGCGATCGAATACCAGCGCGCCGCACTCCAGGGCACGAGGCTTTACGACCTGTGGCCGTCGATCGGCATCAATCTCCTGCTTTGCGCCGCAGGCCTCAGCGTGTTGTTTCTCTATCTAGGCCAGCGCCCGCACCGCGACTACCTCTTTCTGGGCCTCTACCTCTTTGTGCTCGGTTTGGCCAATGGGCTTTGGAACCTGCAACAAGTCGGGGTCGCACCCACCTCGTTCAACGTTCTCGTGTCCGATCCGCTCATCTACGTCTACACCGTCCTCCAGATCGAGTTCACATTTAGCTTTCTCGGTAAGCGCCCCAACCGCGCGCTCCGGATCTACCAGGGGGTACTGATCCTGCCGTGGATCTTCGCCGGCCTCTGCTGGACCAATCGATTTCCGTTGCACGCCTATGCATTGCTCGAAGCAGGAATCACAATTCCGGTCGCCATCATTCTCACTACGCTGCTCCTGGTGTGGTATCGGCGGGGCAACCGCGAAGCAGGGTGGCTTATCTTTCCCAGCCTGCTGCCGCTCACGGTAGGCGGGCTTTTCGACCTCGGCACAACCTCCATTGTGCTTGGCTGGGGCCGGTTCGATTTCCTCGATTCGCTCATCCCTATCGGCCTGCTGGGTTTTCAGGCACTCGACCTCGCCAATCTGCTCTTCCTCATTGCCATTTCAACGGTGATGTTCTTCCGCTTCACGCGCGTGAACCGCGAACAGGCCCAAGCCGAGGCCGAGCTTGACGCCGCGCGGCAGGTGCAGCAGCAGTTGGTAACGGCCCCGCCCGCGGTCCCCGGCTTCAAAATCGAGAGCGCCTACCTGCCGGCTCAGCAGGTGGGCGGCGACTTCTTTCGCGTGCGCGTGGACGATGGCGGGGTCTTAATTGTGATCGGCGACATGAGCGGCAAGGGGCTCGGCGCAGCCATGATCGTTTCGGTGGTCGTCGGCGCATTGCGCGCCATGCCCGTACTCAGCCCCGCAATGATCCTGGCTGCGCTCAACCGCGGCCTTTCCGAAAGCCTCCAGGGAGGATTTGTGACCTGCCTTGCGCTGCGTGTCGCCTCCGACGGCGTGGCAACGTTGGCCAACGCCGGGCACCTGGCGCCCTACATCAACGGCCGTGAAATCGAACTCGAATCGGGATTGCCCCTCGGCATTGCCGCCGGGGCTGAGTTTGAAGAAACCATCCTGCGCCTTCAGGCTGGCGACACCCTCACCCTAATGACCGACGGCGTCGTCGAAGCCCGTAATCCGGCCGGTGAACTCTTCGGCTTCGAACGGACCGCAGCAATTTCCACCGAACCAGCCCAGGAAATTGCCCGTGAAGCCCTGCAGTTCGGCCAGGAAGACGACATCACCGTTCTGACACTGACCCGGCTGGACGCGTAAGCCTCCACCTGATCGCCGGAACCCCGCCATTCGGCTTCGATTGACGCTTCTGCCTCCCGCAAAAGCGTGTCAAGCCCTTTGAATCAAAAAAGTTTCTTCATGTAAGCCAAACAAAGATAAAGTCTTAATCTGTTTTTCTCATTATATTAGTGTATTATGCTCATATTTTATGAATCGTTTGTGCTATAGTTTTGTCAGATAGGTTGAGCGGCTGGGAGTCAAACCTCCCGCCCCACCCACAAATCTTGGATTCAATTGGAGGAAATCAGTATGGCAATCACTCGTTGGGACCCGTTCCGCGAAGTTGCTGCTCTGCAGAACCGCGTCAACTCGCTTTTCCGCGACTTCAATGAAGGCGAGAGCGCGATGACCACGGCCAGCTTCATTCCCGCCGTGGACATCTATGAGGACAGCGACAAGGTCGTCCTCAAGCTCGAAGTCCCGGGCATCGAAGAGAAGGACCTGGATGTGCGTGTGGAAAATCACACCCTGACCGTCAAGGGCGAGCGCAAGCTCGACAAAGAAGAGAAGGAAGAGAACTTCCATCGCATCGAACGCCGTTACGGCAGCTTCTACCGCGCCTTCACGCTGCCCAACACCGTCGACACCGAGAACATCGGCGCCAGCTACAACGCCGGCGTGCTCAAGCTCGAGCTCAAGAAGAAGCCCGAAGCCCAACCCAAGCAGATCAAGGTCAACGTCGGCAAATCGCTGGCGGCGTAAGAGACGGTTATCAGTGGTCGGTTTTTCGTGCCGGGCGAGCCGTCTGGGTTCTCCCGGCATCTTTCTAGTTACACACGGCGGACGTACACTGAGCACGACCTGCTCGCTGATGCTGGATAACTGGCGGCTGACAACTGATTACTGACAACTGGAGTTTTTATGGCCATTCGCTGGGACAAATTTACCGTCAAATCGCAGCAGGCGATTGAGCAGGCGCGCAACCGCGCCACCGAGCTCGGCAACCCCGAGATAGCACCTGTGCATCTGCTCCTCGCGCTAGTCGAGGACCGCGAGGGCGTCATCCCCGCCGTGCTCGAAAAGATCGGTGTGCCCATCGAGCGGCTCGAGGCCGGCCTGCACGCCATCGAGGAAAAGCTGCCTCGGGTTGCCGGAGCGGCCAACCAGCCGGGCCTCAGCCAGACGCTCAATCGCGCCCTCGACCAGGCCTTCAAAGAAGCCGCCAACTTCAAAGACGAATACGTCTCGACGGAACATCTGCTGCTGGCCGTCGCGCACCTGAAAGGAGACTCTGCGCGCGAAGCGCTTGTCGAGCTTGGCGCGACCAAAGAGGCCATCCTCAAAGCACTCACCGCCGTGCGCGGCTCGCAGCGCGTCACTGACCAGAACCCCGAAGGCAAGTTCCAGGCGCTTGAAAAATACGCCAAGGACCTGACCGAGCTGGCCCGCCGCGGCAAGCTCGATCCGGTGATCGGCCGCGACGAAGAGATTCGCCGCGTCATCCAGGTGCTGAGCCGCCGCACCAAGAACAATCCCGTGCTCATCGGCGAGCCCGGCGTTGGCAAAACCGCCATCGTTGAAGGCCTCGCGCGGCGCATCGTCTCCGGTGACGTGCCTGAAAGCCTCAAGGATAAGCGCGTCATCTCGCTCGACTTGGGCTCCATGCTGGCCGGCGCAAAATACCGTGGCGAGTTTGAAGACCGCCTCAAGGCTGTCCTCAAGGAAATCGAGGAGTCGAACGGCGAAATCGTCCTCTTCATCGACGAGCTGCACACGCTGGTCGGTGCAGGCGCGGCCGAGGGCGCTATCGACGCCAGCAATATGCTCAAGCCGGCTCTGGCGCGCGGCGAGCTGCGGGCCATCGGAGCAACTACTCTGAATGAGTACCGCAAATACATCGAGAAAGACGCGGCCCTCGAGCGGCGCTTCCAGATCGTATACGTGGGCGAGCCCAACGTTGAAGACACGATCGCCATTCTGCGCGGCCTGAAGGAGCGCTATGAGGCGCACCACAACGTGCGCATCAAGGATTCGGCTATTGTTGCTGCGGCCACGCTCTCGCATCGCTACATCAGCGACCGCTTCCTGCCCGACAAGGCCATCGACCTCGTCGACGAAGCCGCCGCTTCGCTCGCCATCCAGATCGGCAGCGTGCCGACCGAGATTGACCAGCTCGAGCGCCAGGCAACGTCGCTCGAAATTGAGCGCGCGGCCTTGAAACGCGAGACCGACAAGAACAGCAAGGAGCGGCTCGAGGAAGTGGAACGTGAAGTAGCGCAACTGCGCGAGCAGATTACAGCGTTGCGCGCGCGATGGACCAAGGAGCGCGAGGCCATCAACCGCATCGGCGAACTGAAGAAGAAAATCGAATCTCTCCGCTTCGAGACCGAGGAGCAGACCCGCAAAGGCCAGCTCGAACGCGCCGCGCAGATCCAGTACGGCGAGCTGCCCAGGCTCGAGCGCGAGCTGAAGGAGCTGAACGCCGTGCAGGATGGTGCGAATCAGGCATCGGGCGCTGCCCGCATGTTAAAGGAAGAGGTTGACGAGGAAGACATCGCCAAAATCGTGAGCAAGTGGACCGGCATTCCCGTTGCCCGCATGTTGGAAGGTGAGGTAAAGAAGCTCGTCACCATGGAAGACCGTCTGCGTGAGCGCGTGGTGGGCCAGGATGCAGCCCTCGGCATAGTCGCCAACGCCATTCGCCGCTCCCGCGCTGGGTTGAGCGATCCGCGCCGGCCTATTGGCTCGTTCATTTTTCTTGGACCGACCGGCGTAGGCAAAACCGAAACCGCGCGCGCTCTCGCCGAATTCCTCTTCGACGACGAGCACAACATGATCCGCATCGACATGAGCGAATACATGGAAAAACACGCCGTGGCTCGCCTCATCGGCGCGCCACCGGGCTACGTGGGTTACGACGAAGGCGGTCAATTAACCGAAGCGATACGGAGACGGCCCTACGCAGTAGTCCTCTTCGACGAGATTGAGAAGGCTCACCCCGACGTCTTCAACATCCTGTTGCAGGTGATGGACGACGGCCGATTGACCGACGCCAAGGGCCGGACAGTTGATTTTAAAAACACGGTGCTTATCATGACCTCGAACCTGGGTGCGGCCACGCTCTCCGCCGACGCGCTCAAGACCGAGCACGATTTTGACATGGCGCGTGAAAGCGTGATGCGCGTCTTGCGCGAGCACTTCAGGCCGGAGTTCCTGAACCGCGTCGACGACATGGTGATCTTCCGTCCGCTCACGCATGCGCAACTCGGCCAGATTCTCGACTTGCGGATAGCCGAAGTGAGCAGGCTGCTTGAAGACCGGCAGATTTCGCTCGAGCTCACTGAACCCGCGCGGCAGTTGGTGCTTGCCGCCGGGTCGGATGCGGCCTACGGCGCGCGGCCGTTGAAGCGCGCGCTGCAGCGTATGGTTCAGGACCCGCTGGCCATGAAGATCCTCGACGGCGAAGTACTGCATGGCTCGCACGTAAGAATCGACGCCGATCGCAACTCAAACCAGTTGCGCTTCGAACCGATGGGACGCGAAGCGATGGCTTAAAAACAGTTGCCAGTGATCAGTAAGCAGGCTCCGCAACTGAGGAGCCTGCTTTGTTTGGAAACTTTTGTTGGTCAATTATGCCGGGCGCCTCAAATCTTGCATTTGAAACCCGGGAAAGCACGGCCCTACTGCCCCAGCGCCGCCTCAATCGCCTTGGTCACCTCGGGCGAATCGGGCGTTACAGGCGGCTCAAACCGTGCTACCGCCTTGCCGTTGCGGTCGAAGAGGAACTTCGTAAAGTTCCACTTGATATCGCCGGCAAACTGCGGATCGGTCGAGGCGCCGGTGAGGAACTTGTAGAGCGGCGTCTGGTCGTCGCCCTTTACGCTCACCTTCGACATCATGGGAAAAGTGACATTGTACTTGCGGGTGCAGAAGGTTTTGATCTCGGCGTTCGTGCCTGGCTCCTGCTGCGCAAAGTTGTTGGCGGGAATGCCCACGATAACCAGGCCGCGGTCCTTGTACTTTTCGTACACTGCCTCGAGCGCGGCGTATTGCGGAGTGAAGCCGCACTTGCTGGCCACGTTCACCAGCAACACCACCTTGCCCTTGTAGCTCGCGAGGCTCACCGGCTGCCCATCTATTGAATTCATTTGAAAGTCGTAGATGCTGGCTGCCCGCGCCTGCAGCGTGGCTGCCGCGCATAGTATCAATGCCAAAATCAGTTTCCGCATAAAACCTCCAGATTTTACCTGTGGGGACGATACAGGTCTCATTATCATCCCCGCCTCACTACGATTGTCATCAAAATGTCGCCGCCGCCTCAGCAGGTGAGACGGGAGGCTGTCCATTCAGCCCGCACCTTCCCTCATCCCTCGCTCATGGCAAGCCGCCCTTATTTTGCCTGCGCTACATACAGCGTGATCGACATCGCCGGGAACACCTGGTTCCTGAGGGCGCTCGACCGGTCCTTCTTTGACACTCGCGTGAATGCCGCGTCCGGCAGCGTACGAATTTGGGTCAAGTCGGCAATGCTGTACTGAAAGACGCGGGCAGTCTTTGCCGTTTTGAAATGGGCGAGAACCACGTCGGAGTTGAGATCCCCAAAGGTCTTATTGATTACCGCAATGGTGACCGCGCGATCGGCGTTGCGCTGCGCAGCATAAACTGAAAGCTGGCCCTGGTCGCCGCTTGCGGCCGCGATACCGATATCGCCGAATCCGCTGCCCGCATCGTCGTAGTTGCGATAGATCTTGAACGCGAACATCGCCGGCGAATTCAGATCGGGAGGGCCCCAAAGCGCGCCCAGATCGAGTCCCTCGCGTCCGAAAATGCCGAGAATGTCGGCCTGCGCCACCGCGCCGCTGATGTGTTCCTGCCCGCCCCAGTTATACTCCGTGATGGCCGTTTTGGTGCCGGGATAATCCGCCGCTACCCACTGATTCATCCTGCGAATCATCTGCGGAGGAAGCGTTTCAAAGTAATTGTCCGGGTTGCGGAGCCTCGCGTCCCGATAGGTTGGGTCCCAGAACACACGCGTGGAATCGAGAACTGCCTTCTGCTGCCGGCTGTTTCCCGCCGGCTTCAATCCCGCATCGTCAGCCGCGAAGTAGGTGTGCAAATCAAGGTAATCGAGCAGGCGCGTGTGCTTCGGATCCGCATCTTCAGCGGCTTTGAACTGCTTCAGGTAGTACTCGACGAACGGCAAGTTGCCATGCGACCGGCGATCTGAAAAATCGTACGTAACGTGCGGCCAGGTTCCCTTGACCGACGTCAGATCCTTCTTCGAGTAAAAGTAAGTGAACCAGTAATCGATCACCGGACCGCTTACCTCGGCCGTAGGGTCAGCCTGCTTCACCGCGCGCGCTACCTTGATTCCGTTCTCAGTCACTTCGTCGTAGGTGAAGGGCAAAGGATGCACATCGCGGTGGTTCATATCCCACCAGCTGGGCTCGTTGTCCAGTGAATAGATGGCCACGCCACCGTGCGCGGCATCGCCGAACTTACCCACCAGGTA
>DATJSB010000166.1:0-20017 GCA_035504315.1 Occallatibacter sp. | reverse complement strand
CAGAAAGACCGCCCCGAGGTGCCGGTCGAGTGGCTGAAAGACGAGTGGCGGAAGCGTGGCCTCTTAAAGCGGTTTCAGCTCACAGTGAGTGGCTGCGTCGGCCCGTGCGACGTTCCAAACGTCGTGGTGGTGAATTCGGAGGCAGGTTCCCAATGGCTGGGTAGAATCACCCATTTCGACCAATATCGTTCGCTGATTGAGTGGGCGGTGCGCTCCGTTGATGCTGGACACCTGCTGGAGTTGCCGCGCGAATTCAAGGACCATCGGATCGAACCTTGGCGCTGAGTTTCATTTCTCGCTCTTGACGGTTCAAACCGTGGGTCTGGACGCCGCGTTACTACTTGGCGGGGATACACGCCGCACAGGTGCCGTAAACGTAAAACTCGTGCCCGGATGCGCGAAACCCCCTGGGCAATTTTGGCCTGCTCTGTGCAGCGCATCCTTCGAGGTCATACAGTTTGCCACATTCGTTGCATTGGAAGTGATGATGATGCTTTTTGCCGGCCACTTCGTAGCGCTTGGCGTCGCCAGGTACTTCGACCGGCTGCAGCCATCCTTCCTCAACCAGCGTCTGGATGTTTCGGTACACCGTGGCAATCCCAACGCCCGGATGGTGCTGCTGTGCCGATCGGAGAACTTCTTCAGGAGACAGCGGTCGAGAGGCTTCTGCAAAAGCCTCTCGAATGGCAGTCTTTTGTCTGGTGTTTCGAATGTTCGTGATGCTCAATCGAATCTCCCCTATGCAGATTAAGACCTCCACAGGAACCCAGAAGCCGGCACTCAACCACTGAAGATGGAGGTTATCTGGGTGCGCTGACGGCGTTGTTAGGATAATGATATATCATTATCATTAGACATGCACGACAACCAGGTCAGAGATGGCCTTCAGAAGAATTATGGAGTCACAGGATGAACCCTCTGCTTCTCACCTCGATGGCCGCCGTTTCAACCTCTGTCGGCGGCTATTGTGCCGTCCTGCTGCAGCGGAGAGTTCATCTGCTCATGTCTTTCGGTACGGGAGTGCTCGTTGGCGCTGCCCTGCTGGATTTGTTCCCCTCCGCATTGTCGGCCGCAGAGAGCTCCGGTTCATCGAAGGCACTGGTTTTTGCCATCGCTGCCTTCGGCGGCCTGCTTATCTTCGGCATCGGCGAGGCAGCGACCCGTTATCGGGCTCACAGCGTCGGGAATCGTGCAGCCGGAAGAGTCAGTGCCTCCTTCCTCATCGTGCACAGCGCTCTCGATGGAACGGCTATCTTCGCCGCCTCCACAATATCGATGCAATTGGGCCTGATTGTGGGGCTCGGAGTTGTGGCGCATGACATATGCGACGGATTAAACACGATTCTGCTGGCCACCGGCGCAGAAAAACCCGGATGGACCGACTACGGATTTCTGGCGCTCGATGCCCTGGCTCCCATCGCCGGCGGCCTCATCGCAGCTCATATCTTCCGGGTCTCCAATGTGCTGGTCATGGTTTTTCTCAGCCTTGCAGCAGGGTCCTTTCTCTTTACCGCGTTCTTCAGTCTGCTTCCAGACGCCTGGCGACGCGCAAGCCGCAGTCTGGTGCTATCCCTTGGAGTCCTCGGCTTTTTGCTGATGCTGTGTCTCACAAGGCTGGTCTGCGCGCTGGGGTAGAAGAAGTGCCCCTGCGCCGCTGGTAAGATCGACCCAAAGTACAGTGGGCCTTCCGTTCATGCGTACGGGCAAAAGCGCTCATCGAGCCATTCAAGTTGATTGGTGTTCTCGGCAGTGGCCGAAAAACCGGCTTGGCGGACAAATGCTCTTTGCCAATTGCTTGCTGCGACTCTCTCGCGAGTGGTGAACTGCCTTTGAACTCATCGACTCAGGATCGCCACGGTAGAGTCGACTTGTGGCCGGGAAAATGCATGGCGGATCGGAGAAATCGTGTGGGACGGCCACGAGGTAATGGCCCTATTTTGGTGCCAGTTTTTAGTCTCTGGTAAGTCTCCAGAGCGAGAACCCGACTGCGGACGATACGCTTACACCCGCATGAACATTGAAGTTCATGCCATACCCGGACACAAACTCACCTTCTGCATCGACAAGTAGGTTTAAGTTGCGTATTATCATTGACTTACATTGATATCTTGGGTCAAATCTTCCGCGCATTTAGGCTTCTTATCGTTGACGATCTGCCTCTTTGCAAATGCCTGGTACGGCGCCTGTTTCATGGTGCTTCCTCTCAAGAGGGTTGCCAAGAACCATCATTCGGCTTCTGACTGATCGATCAGGAAGAACAATCGGAGATGTTGAATGCGGACTGCACCGGATCTCCGAGCTGCGTTTCGCCCCGGTACCGTGTTCGCACGGCCAGGTAACATAGGGCTTTTACGGCGGGTCTCCTAAACGGCAACAAGTGCGGACATCTACGCCCGTACTTGCTGCCGTATCGATTTCATAATCACGCAAACACGATAGCAGTCCTCGGGTGCTTGCGAACTATTCTCTCTCCGGCTTGGATGCTTGCCGAGCATCGCTGCTTTGCGTTGGGTGGTAACTGGCCGGATGATTTCCCGGTTTCGCCGATCGATCATCGTCGTCGTCGGAGTGCCCCTTTCTGAGCGATAGAGGAAGCGGCCGGTTGTGCATCATGCCCTTCCAGAGAATGCGGTTGTAGACGAGCGGATCGACGCGGTCGGAGTCAGAGAAGTCCAACCCGCGGGTAACGCGCGCCCAGTAAGCGGAGTTGTGCGTGGATTTGGGCACAACCATGCCGACCGGTGCATTCGGCAAGGGCAGTTCGGTCGCGTAGAGGTAAGCCGATGGCGTAGCGGTAAATTGCCAAGGTTGCGGGGTTGTGGTGAAGATGTCGGTCATGGGGTGACCTAGAGCATCGTTCAGGTTCAAGTATTGCTTCAGTCCTAGGACTTCTTCCATCGTGCGGATGAAGTCAACCGTGTTGTAGTGCGTGGAGATGACCGCTCCTTGTTTGACGTAGGCGCCTGCTACGAACGCGATGGTGCGGTGAGAATCCACGTGATCGGCGCCGTCCTGCGCATCGTCTTCGACGACAAAGATCAACGTGTTCTGTGCATAGATGCTGTTGGCAATCTTTTGGACAATCAGTCCTACGGCATAGTCGTTATCGGCTTGCATCAGCTCCGGAGTGTTGACCATGTCAAGGGCGGTGCCGAAACTTCCGGTGTGATCGTGCATGAGCCGGACGAGACTAAGCGCTGGCAGTCCGCCGCTGGCGTAGTTCGCATCGAACTCGCGCTCCCACTCTTTGTAGCGATAGTAATCAGGGTAGTTGTTGTCGAAACCGCGGTAATAGGGGTCAGTGAAGGGGGCCAGCACCGCATTGCTGGAAGTGGCGACCACGGTATTCGACGAAGCGGGGTAATGCACCTCGGGAATCAAGCAGCCCGGCTGGTTGTAACAGGTAGTGTCGATGAAAAATCCGTAGTTGCGAACAGTGAGACCGGCCCGCAACACGGCGTTCCAGATGTAGCCGGTGTTGATTTCGTTGTTGGGTCCATCGGGAGAGCTTACCGCGGTTTGGCCGGGCAGTATATCCGGATCGTTCGGCGTTAAGGGATCGGCGGCAATGCGCTCGGCCAGAGTGGGAAGCGCCGTATTCACGCTCCGATTCAGCCCCTCTGAATCCAGGCTGAGAGCGCGGAACCCGTAAACAACCGGAAACTGATGCTCGACCACGTCAGGACTCTGCGCCGATGTGCTCCAAAGCCATCCGTCGTAGCTGACTTCGGACGTGGCATAGAAATGATCGAGCGTAACGAACGTACGCGCCAGACTATGCTCGTTGGGAGTAATGGACTGGCCCCACTGCACCAGGCTTGGATCCTGTTCGCCGATGGGCATGCCGTTGGCGTCGGTCAGATCGCCGAGCACCTGATCGTAGGTTCGATTCTCCTTGAGAATATAGATCACATGTTTGACCCCGCTGCTGACAGCGGCCATGATCTGCGCGTCGCTATTGCTTTCTGTTGAGGAGAAACGGTTGTTGGTCGCCACCTGTGCCGTCAATTCCGGCAGTTGTCCGGCGCTCGGAATCGGGAAGCTCTGCAGCCCGGCTTTCGTCCGCTGCGGGTTGTATTGATTCATCGGAAAGCAATTCGGCTGAAAACTCGTCGGCCCGTAGCCATAACACCAATCGGGATTCGGTCCGGTGGGAGATTTGGCATTCGCCACGTACATCCATCCGGTGCGGCCCACGCTGACCGAGTTTGGATACCAGCCGGTCGGAATCAGACCGGCAACGCTATCGCCGGAGTTTGTTCCAGTCAGTTGAATGACGGCAACGTCGTTGAAATTTCCATTGGTCACATAGAGCTCGGTCTCGTCGTTTGAAAGGGTAAGACTGTTTGTGTTCGACCCGGCATAGATCGGGTTCGCGTTCGCGGAGTCGGGATTGGAGGAATAGAACGAGGAGGGGAACAGCCCGGCGGGAGCGATGACCGGAATGGTCTCAATGACCGTATTCACGGTCTGGTAATGGGTTGGATCGGGATTGATGTCGATGACATCGACGGTGTCGGATTGGTCTTCGGCGACATACAAGAGCGTCTGCGCTTTGTTCATGATCATCTTGTTGGGCTGGCCCTTCACGGCGATTCGCGTCGATACTGCGTAGGGCCCATTCCGTCCGGTCGAAGTCATCATCTGGCTTAACGGCACAACATCGATTTCGCGATCGCGAATGCTCGACACGTAAGCCACCGCGTTGGGCTCGCTGCCGGCGATCGCCACCCAGAACGGATACTCGCCACCCGGTGTTCCCGACGCCGCCGATACCAGGCTTTTACCGGGGCGCAGATCCAGGTTCGCCGTGGCCGCAATGTTGCTCGTCCCTCCCGTCGAGACATTCTGAAAAGCCCAGTTTCCATATCCCCCGGTGAGGACCGAGATGGAATCGTTGTAGTAGTTCGTCACCACCATGGTCTGCCCGGTATTCGACAGGGCGATGCCTGCCGCGCAGGGGTACACCGCAACCTGCGCATTGACGGGCACCAAACCTACGGGTGGCACCGCGTTCAGGCCAACTCCCGCAGTGTGGCCGAGCCAGAACGGCGCTGGCGGGCTCTGCGGCGTTTGGTTAGGCTTGCCCAGGTTCGGCGTGTTGTTAAGGTCCAAATACCAAAGCCGTGCGGCGGCATTGTACGAATAAACAAACACCATGTCCGCGCTGCAACTCGGCACGTAAAAATGTGCAGCCGTACCGTTGCTGGTCGGATCCCATGCGATCCCGAAATACGTCACGGGCATTGGCAACACTTGCTTCTTGATCGGAGCGCCGCTAGAAATGTCATAAACAAAAACATATTCGTTGGAATCCGGCCCGTAGAACGAAGTGAGCGAGTTGCTGCTGTCGTTAAAGACCCGGTTGTAGCCGGTGGTCATCACCAGCATTGTGTTGCCATCGGGGCTGATCGAGGTTGTCGCGGCATGGGTCGCCAGCCATGCCGGATTGTCGGCGAGATCGGGATTGAGTTGTTGCACCTGCGCCCCGGCCGGCGCCAGGGGCGTGATCGTTTGATCCATATTCGGAATCAACTGCGACCAGGGGGCCACATCGTCCACCGTGATGCTCACATACCCCGTCGCATTTCCTGCTGAAGTCGATGCGGTAACGGTATAGGTCTCCGTCGCCGTCACGCCGGAGGGCGTTCCGCTGATCGTGCCCGAACCACCATCGAGACTCAATCCGTCTGGAAGCGGAGGAGCCACGCTGTAGCTTCCGGTCAGGCCACTGCTCACAGACAGCGGGGTAATGGCCTGGCCCACGGTGTAGACAACAGTGCTGGGCGAATAGGTCAGGGCCGGGCTTGCAGCGTCGCCGTCGATCGTGATCGTGAGCTGCGCCGTGGCGCCCCCAAAGGCGTTGCTGGCCGTGACAGTGTAACTGGTGGCGGCTATTGCCGCTTTTGGCGTGCCGCTGATCACGCCGCTCGATGGATTGAGCGTGAGGCCCGTTGTGCTGAACGCGGGGCCCGCTGGAAGCGTCGGGAGCACGGAGTACTGCGTCGGCTCGCCGCCGCTATAGCTCGGCAGATTCACCAGGATGGGTGTTCCTGCGGTGTATGTTGGCGCAGCATTGCTGTATGCAAGATTCACCGGCGCGCCGTTGGCCACGGTAATGCTCACGGTGGCGCTGGCATTTCCCCCTGCGTTGTAAGCAGTGACCGTGTAGTTGGTCTGGGTCGTGGCCACGGTTGGCGTTCCACTGATAACGCCTGAGGCGCTGTTCAGGCTCAAGCCCCAGGGCAGCGTAGGAACCACGCCGTAAGACGCTACCGCACCACCGGCACTGGTCGGAGCATTCGCAGCGATAGCCACTCCGACGTTATAGGTCGCAGGATTGGTGGCGTAGGATAACGTCGCCGGAGCCGCAGGATTTACAGTGATCGAGATTGTGGCGGTCGCACTACCGGCTGTATTCGACGCGGTAATTGTGTAACTCGCCGCGGCGCTTACCTTCGTCGGCGTTCCGCTAATAACGCCCGTGCTGCCGCTCAGGCTCAGGCCCGCAGGCAGGGTTGGGCTCACGCTGTATGAGGTCACCGCTCCGCCACTTACCGTCGGGGTATCTGAGGTGATAGCCGTTCCCACCGTGTACGTCGCCGTTGGCGTGGCATAGCTAAAGCCCGAGGGAGGCAGTTGCGGGGGATTCGAGTTGCTGCCGCCGTTACATCCACACAGTAAAAAACCAAGGGCCAACCCAAGGCCGCACGTCCAGCGCAACGTTTGCATGAAGAACTCCTGCGAGGATTTTGACTCGTTGCCTGGCAGTGGAATTCCGGGC
Organism: Occallatibacter sp.; assembly: GCA_035504315.1. Lineage (GTDB taxonomy): Bacteria > Acidobacteriota > Terriglobia > Terriglobales > Acidobacteriaceae > Telmatobacter. The sequence goes on along the minus strand of DATJSB010000166.1, from coordinate 13,233 downwards.
AGGAAAAATATCGGCTACAAGCCTGTTCCTTATTGGCCTGCTGTTCCCTTTTAGAACTCCACGGGAAACCAACAACGCAGGGTGTGCCAATAAGCCGGAAATATATGGCGCAATGTTCTAATGGCGAACTTTCAAAGTCGAAACAAAGCCGCTTTATCAAGAATTTCCGCTAAGTGTCCGCTGCGTGGGTCGCCATCGAAGTCATGCCTTCATTCGAGAACTGCGTCGAAGGCTAAACTCCAAAATCGTTCAAGCCGATGAAAGGGTACAGCCCATATTCGCTCTTCGCGAGGAATGACCGGGCAATGTTGGATTTTTCCAAATCGTGAAAGGGACCTATGAACATCATCTCGCGCTATTTGTTTCTTCTCCTGGTCGGAAGTGTCTTGTGCATGTCAGGGTGCTCCGGCGGGAACACCGCGTCCCCGGTTCCGCCTCCATCAACTTATACGGTCGTTGCGATCTCCGATATTCACTTCAATCCCCTCGCCAATCCGGCCCTTTTCACCTCGCTCAATGCCCAGCCAGCCAGTCAGTGGAAGAGCATTTTTGACAACGATCAGTCCACAAACCCTGCGTCCTATGCGGCGTTTGGCGCCGACACAAACTACCCGGCGCTGGTCCTCGCCCTTGCCGCACTCAAGCAGAATCTTGGATCGAGTCCCGTGGTTCTGTTTTCCGGCGACATGCTCGGCCACGATCTCCCCGAGTGGTTTTGCGCTCTGTATTCAACCCCGCCCATCTCCATCAAGAACCCCCCGCTAACTTGTCAGCTGAATGCGGCCGGCACGGTCGCCATGCAAAGTTTCCTGGATAAGACGATGGCCTTCGTCTCCATGGAGATCAGGGCCAACGTGGGGAATGTGCCAGTGATCTTCGTGCCGGGCAACATCGACACCTACAGCATGTACGGCACCGGTCCAGATACCAGTTTCCTTTCCGACAACGCGAGCACCTACTACACGCAGCTTCTGAACTCGAGCGTAGACCAAACGTCGTTTCAGAGCACATTCACGACCCTCGGATCGTATTCCATGCAGCTGCCGGGATCGAACGTACTGGCAATCGCCCTCGATAGCAACCCGTTCGCTCAGTCATCCTACCTGCCGCCGCTCGATCCTTACGCCGAACTCACGTGGCTCGATTCCCAGCTTTCCGCTGCACAAACGGCCGGACAAAAAGTGTGGCTCATCATGCATGTGCCCCCCGGCACCAACACCACAGAAACGGCACAATATGCGGCAAAGAACGCTGCTCCCAGTCCGGGGGTTGACGACGAAGCTGCGATGATGTGGCAAGCGCAATACCAGGCCGAATTCATGCTGATCCTCGAAAAGTACCCGGGGCTGATCGCTATGGGCATCACCGGTCACACCCACATGGATGAATTCCGGGTCCTGCCCACTGGGGATGTTTTCTTAGGAATTCCCGGCATCAGCCCGGTCTTCGGCAATAACCCGGCGTTCAAGATCTTCACTATTGCACAAGCCTCGCAGATGCCGATGGACTATCAGACGATCAGCTACAATCTGGCCGCTTCGCCTGCGCCGACGCAATTCAGCAGCCTTTACACGTTTTCGACTGCTTATGGCGCCACTCCCGGCACCACGCTCGAATCCTCCTTGCAGCAACTCTACCCGCAGCTCACGCCGACCGCGGCCGCAACCGCCACGTTCATCAACTACTACGATGCCGGCAACCCCACATCCTTTCCTTACCCCACGGGTTCCGGAACCTACATCCAGATTCCCTGGAACATGGCCAACACCGCGAACTGGGCGCTTTATAGCTGCGGCTTCAGCCAGATGGACGAGTCGGACTACGTCGAATGCGTGAACTCGTACTGAGGCCGCTGATACTCGTGCAGGGGCGCGGCGCCTCATTGAAGCCGGCGGACAATGATGGCGCGGTAGGTAATTGGAACCGGGGGACGACGCCGGTGAAACTGGGAATGCTTTGGCCGCCATGAAAGGATAAGGGGATGGCTTCTGTTGCCCGGCCACTGTGTCTTGCCGCCGTGGTTACATTAGATTCAGTCGATCGTAAGACCCGAGCCGGCGGTGATTGGGTTCAATCCGGCCATATGTGACCGGGTAAAGGGCGGCCATAGAGACCGGCGGAGGGTTTTGTGTTTCCGCCAGTACTCCAATGGTGAGGCTCCGTCGTGGGAGGCTTTTGGGTCACGAGTCGCGACGCGGACGGGCTTTCTCTGCTCGGCATCCTTATTGCGTTTGTCTTTGCTCTTGTCTGTGGCATTGCGCGTCTGCCGTACCGCCAGTTTTGGTGCGCCAACTTCGCGGGCCGCACTTGAGAAGGAGCAATCAATCCAGCCCTTGATAAAGACCCTGGGCAGTTTCGCCGATAGTGAAATAGGACCAAAGGAACCACCATGGCCAAAATGATCTTGGTTGTCGACGACTCCGTCACCATGGTGATGAGTCTGAAATCGACCCTGGGTTTGAATGGATTTCAGGCCGAGTCTGCCGCGAACGGCCGGGAAGCGCTGGATAAACTCGGAGCCGGGTTGAAGCCCGACCTGATCGTTACCGACATCAATATGCCGGTGATGGGGGGAATTGATCTGATCCGCAATGTCCGCGCCATGCCAGGGTTGAAGTTTGTTCCCATTCTGACGCTCACCACGGAGAGCGAACTGGCCAAAAAGAATGAAGGCAAACTCGCCGGCGCTACTGGCTGGCTGGTGAAGCCGGTCTCGGGCAACGACCTGGTGGCGGTGATCCGGAAGGTGTTACCAGGAGCGTAGCGCAATGGGGCCAGCAGGGCGGAAGTCGAAGACAGAGGGCACTGGGCAGCGGGACCCGGCCCAACCGGGCCCAGACTCGGCTCGAATTACCGTTCAGGCCCGCCTGGGCCGGATTCGTAAACGGATGTTTTATGAGTCGGTCACGAAAACCACCCTTCTGTTGCTGTTCTGGCTGGCAATAAGTCACCTGGACCGGCCGAGTCACGGTTCTCTTCGGGTTATAGGTCCGGTCCTGCTTCTTCTGCTGGTTTTGGTGCCGGGATTTTTGTTTCGCCTCAAGAATTATCGAGAGGCGCGCCGGGCGGTCGCCGATATGTGGGCCTTCGGCGAGCACAGCTTCGCCGATCTCTCGCGTATGGTTGAAAAGCGCAAGGCATTTGAGCAGGAGGCGCGCGATTGCGGACTCTACACGGACGTGCTGCGCCAGCAGATTGGGGACTCGCTGGCCGAGTCCGAGCGTGAAGTGGTCGCAGCGATCGAGGAAATGAGCCGCCTGATCGAGAGTTCGGTCCGGCAGAAAGAGCACATTGCGCGCTCGGTCGAGAGCGGAAGAAGCTTGACAGAAGCGACGCGCGAAAAAGTCCAATCGAACAAGGAGCTGATCGCTGCCATCCAGTTGCAGTTGGAGATGCTGGTCGCGCAAACGCACTCCAACTTCGAGCGCATCCATAATATGGCGGGCGAAGTCTGCTCTCTGACCCCTCTTATCAAGGTGATCACCTCGATCGCCACACAAACCAACCTGCTGGCGCTCAACGCTGAGATCGAGGCTGCGCGCGCGGGCACTGCCGGTCGAGGGTTCTCGGTCGTGGCCATGGAGGTGCGCAAGCTGGCCGTTCTTTCGACGAATGCCGCGGCGCAGATCGCGGAGAAGATCAACTCCACCTGCAAGAAAGTTGAAGCCGAGCTGAAAACCGCCAAGGAAGCTCTCAGACAGCAAGAGGCGAGCACCGCCATGACCCACGTGGTGGGCGAGTTGGACGGGATGCAGCAGACGTTCGTCAAGAATAGCGAACTGCTGCTGGAGGTAATCGCCGAAGTGGATGCGAGCTATGGCGAGACGGTCGAGCGCCTATCCGGCGCCATGGGGCACATTCAGTTCCAGGACGTGATGCGGCAGCGCCTGGGCCATGTTGAGGAGGCGCTCAAGGATCTACGCGATCATGTGCAGGAAATTGCGGAAATATCGGAAGACGCAAAATCGGAGGGTCAGCTCGAACGCACGTTTAAAACCATGCTCGATGCGCAGTTGAGCCAGTACCGCATGGCCAGCCAGACCTCGACTCACGTGGCTGTCGCCGGTGGCGAGATGCCAAGCGCCGCGAGCGGGCCGGCGATCGAACTCTTCTAGGTCCGGGCCTGGCCTGCATTGATTTGAGGCGGATAAGGGCAGAATCGACATTTCGTTCTCATATCTCCTGAGAAGAATCTAATTCAACTCCTGTTCCCACCCACTCGCGAATTGCTCTGTTGTTGTCGATAATCCTTTTGTTCCTGTGACTCAGAGGTTGGAGTGACGGGACGGCCGACAGTCTGAGCGCCGCGCTTTGAATACTTTCAGCCGGCGAGTTCTTCGGAAAGTCTGAAGACTTCGGAAAGTCGAGATCTCACCGAACGAGAAAGTATGGGAAAAGCGCTGGGCGAAACGAAGCAGTCGGGGCATTTGCAGCTGAAAGGCGCAATCGACATTTCGGTTGCCGCCGAGCTGAAGGCGACTCTGATCGAGGCTCTCGCGACGGAGGAAACCATTCGCGTTTCGCTCGAAGCAGTTTCCGAAATCGATGTCACCGGAATCCAGTTGCTTTGGGTAGCGCGCCGGGAGGCAAAGCAGCGGGGCCTGAAATTCATGCTCGAAGGCGAGATGCCGCTGCCGGTCAAAAGCGTTCTGTCGGATTTGGGTTTGGAAGCATGCGCGTTCTTTGAGTAACACGAACGGTGGACCGGGCCGGGAATGCCGGGCCGGAAGCCGAAAGCTGCAGGGGCCATGTCACAGCGGGTTCAAGAGAGTTCGGAGCAGTTCAAGACCAGTTTTCGCGAAGAAGCCCGGGAGATTCTCACTGAGCTTGAGTCCTCGCTCCTTGAGCTGCATGAGAACCGCGACGATCACGATCTGATCGGCCGCATCTTTCGCGGCCTCCACACCATTAAAGGCTCCGGAGCCATGTTCGGCTTCGAACGCCTGGCCGCCTTCACCCACGATCTTGAAACGGCCTTCGATCTGGTTCGCAGCGGGCGACTGGAGGTTTCGCCGGAGATGATCGACGTTACGCTGGCGGCGCTCGACCAGATTTCAGCCATGGTCGAGGAAGGCACTGAAGGTGCTGCGCAACCCGATGTCACCGCCTGTGCGGGCATTCTGTCGGCCGTGCGCCGGCTGGCCTCGATTGAAGATGAGGCCAAGCCGGCGAAGATGGCCGAACCGGCGCCGGATCGCGCGGTGGATCCCGCCGCCGCAATGCAGAACTGGCAGATCCGGTTCGCACCAGGTCCGGATCTAATGCGCTACGGCGCGAAGCCGTCGTTGCTCATCGGCGAATTGCGGCAGCTCGGCTACGCTTCAGTAAGATCGGTATTCGACGCGGTGCCTTTGCTCGCCGAAATCGATCCCGAGCGTTGCTATTTGAGCTGGGAGATCGATCTGCTTACTGCCGCGGGCCGAGAAGCCATTCGCGACGTCTTCATCTTTGTCGAAGATACCTGCGAGCTTTCGATTGAACCCAGCGGCAGTTCGATGGAGCCTGCCGCTGGACCCGCGCCGGCAATTGCGGTGGCTCAACCTCCTTGCGAATCCGAAATCACGGCGCGGGCTCTTGCAGAAAAGCGCAGCGGCTCCGGCGGCCGGCGTACCTACGATAAGCCGGAAAATGTGTCGAGCCTTCGCGTTCCCGCTGCCAAGCTCGATCAGTTTGTGGATCTCGTTGGAGAGATGGTGACCGTGCAGGCGCGGCTCAGCGAGCTTGCCGGACGGCGCGACGATGCCGAGATGATCTCCGTCTCCGAGGAGATCGAGCGGCTGACATCGGCTCTGCGCGAGAGCTCCATGAACATCCGCATGATGCCCATTCGGGCCACATTCGAGAAGTTCCGGCGGCTGGTGCACGATCTGGCGCGCGACCTGGGCAAAGATGTGGAACTGATTATGGAGGGCACCGACACCGAGCTCGACAAGACTGTCATCGAGCAACTGGGCGATCCGCTGATGCACCTGATCCGCAACAGCATGGATCATGGCATTGGGTCGCGCGAGGATCGAGCCGCTCGCGGCAAGCCCACCGTCGCGACAATTCATCTTTCCGCGCGCTATTCTGGCGCGAGCGTGCTGGTCACTGTGAGCGACGACGGGCGCGGCATCGACTGCGACGCAGTGCGCGCGCGCGCGATCGAAAAGGGCCTGATCTCCGCGGAGGCGCAGCTTACCAAAAACCAGATCTTCGCGCTCCTCTTTGAGCCGGGATTCTCGACCGCAAAACAGGTGACAGACGTCTCCGGCCGCGGCGTGGGCATGGACGTGGTGCGGCAGCGCGTCGAAAGCCTGCGTGGCACCGTCGAAGTCGAGAGCAAGCCGGGGCAGGGCACCAGTGTGACTTTACGCTTGCCATTGACCATGGCGATCATCGACGGGCTGCTCGTGGGCGTGGGCGACGCGTGCTTCGTGCTGCCGCTCGCCTGCACTCTCGAATGCATCGAGTTGACGCGCGACGATATTGCCCGCGCCAACGGCAAGCACCTTGTCAACGTGCGCGGGGAGCTGGTGCCTTACATCCGGCTGCGTGAGCACTTCCGGTTGCAATCGAGCCCGCCCGCGATCGAGCAAGTCATGCTTGTCGAGACCAGCGAGGGCCGCTGCGGGTTCGTCGTGGATCAGGTTCTGGGCAATTGCCAAACGGTAATCAAGAGCCTGGGACGGTTCTACCGCCAGGTTCAGATTGTTTCGGGAGCAACGATTCTCGGCAACGGATCGGTGGCGTTGATTCTCGATCCGGAGCGGCTGATCCAGGACGCATTGCGCGAAGAGATGCATGGCAGGGGAGTCCTCAGGGAACAGACGCGCGGCTCTCAGGAAAACAATGCGGATTTTACAGCCCTCGCGGGCAAAGGCAGTGCTGGACCGAGCGCCAGTGCACGTATGTAGGCAAGTTAACCGAAAGTGTTTCCTGCTCCTCCGGTCGAACGGCCGTTTCATTGGGACGGCAGAAAGATCACGGATCGAGCGGAGAAAGATCCCGAAGGAGGGGAGGGTTTCATGGGAACAGCAGTGGTGAATGAAGGCCGGAGGCTGCATGGGCGCAGCAACGGAGATGGCGAGAACGGTCACGGCGATGGATTGCATGGACGCGAACGGGGAGCCAAGCGAGTGCACGAGGATGAAGAAATGTCTCTGGTGCTGCAGGAGATTATGCGCCTGCTGGACGCCTCGAAAGAGGGCCGTCTGGGAGAACGCGGCAAGGCCACACTCTTCAATGGCCTGCATCGGGAACTCATTCAGGGAGTCAACGAGATCCTGGACGCGATCCTGTTGCCCATCGGGGAAGGCAACCGCGTGCTGGCCCAGATTTCTTCGGGCAAGATCGACGAGCTGATCACCCAAACCTACAAAGGCGACCACGAGAAGATGAAGCTGGCCGTCAACAATGTGGCCATTGTGACCCAAGGGCTACAGAAAGAACTGGCGCGGCTGGTAGAAGCTTCGCGAGAAGGCCAGCTGTCCGATCGCGGCAAGCCGGAGCAGTTCCAAGGCGCGTTTGCCGAGATTGTGCGGGGCGTCAACACCATGCTGGACGCGATCCTGCTACCTATCGGCGAAGGCAACCGCATACTGGCGCAAATCTCCAACGGCAAGATCGACGAGCTGATTGCCCAGACCTACAAAGGCGATCACGAGAAGATGAAGGTCGCGGTCAACAACGTGGCCATCGTCACCCACGGCCTGCAAAAGGAGTTGGCGCGGCTGATCGAGGCCTCGAAGGAGGGGCAACTCTCCGATCGCGGCAAGCCGGAGCAGTTCCAGGGTGCATTTGCCGAGATCGTGCGCGGCGTGAACACCATGCTGGACGCGATCCTGCTGCCTATCGGCGAAGGCAACCGGATCCTGGCGCAAATCTCCAACGGCAAAATCGACGAGCTGATTGCGCAGACCTACAAAGGCGACCACGAGAAGATGAAAGTCGCGGTCAACAACGTGGCCATCGTCTTGCAGGAACTGCAGAAGGAGCTGGCGCGGTTGACCGATGCCGCCAACGCGGGCAAACTCGCCGAGCGCGGCCATCACGATCAATTCCGCGGCGCCTATGCGGAGATCGTGAGTGGCGTCAACGCGGTGCTGGACGCCGTCATTACTCCGCTTAACTTCTCCGCGCGGTATGTGGAGTTGATCAGCAAAGGGGACATTCCTCCCCAGATCACCGACACGTATCATGGCGATTTTAACCAGATCAAGAACAACCTGAACGCACTGATTGCGGCCATGAACGAGATCACGACGGCGGCCGAAGAGATCTCCGGCGGCAACCTGACCGTCAACATCCGCGAGCGGTCGGCGCAGGACAAGCTGATGCAGGCGCTCTCGGCGATGGTGAGCGGCCTGACGCAGACCGTCTCCGACATCCGTTCCATTGCCGGCGAGGTGGCAGCGGCCAGCCAGTCGATCTCCACGGCGTCGGTGCAGGTATCAAAGGGCGCCAGCGCCCAGGCGGCAGCGGCGGAGGAGGCCTCGTCCTCGATGGAGGAGATGGTTTCCAACATCAAGCAGAACGCTGACAACGCGCAGCAGACTGACAAGATCGCCAACAAATCTGCCAAGGATGCGCAGGAGAGCGGCAAGAGCGTTCTCGAGGCGGTAGCCGCAATGAAGGAGATCGCCAACAAGATATCCATCATCGAGGAGATTGCGCGTCAGACCAACCTGCTGGCGTTGAATGCGGCCATCGAGGCGGCTCGGGCGGGCGAGCACGGCAAGGGTTTCGCTGTGGTAGCCGCTGAAGTCCGCAAACTGGCCGAGCGCTCGCAGAAAGCGGCCGGAGAGATCAACCAGCTTTCCGCCACAACGCTCAAAGTCTCGGAGAAATCGGGCGAGATGCTGGAGAAACTTGTGCCCGACATCCAACGCACTGCCGAGCTGGTACAGGAGATCTCGGCGGCCTCAAAGGAACAGGATACCGGCGCCGAGCAGATCAACAAGGCTCTGCAGCAACTGGAGCAGGTGATACAGCAGAACGCGTCGGCTTCAGAGGAGATGGCGTCGACCACCGAGGAACTGACCGGCCAGAGCGAACAACTGGTGGGCGCGCTCTCCTTCTTCCATACCGGCGACGAGGAAGGCGCCCACAGAAGGCGTGGTACGGCAGCCAAGCCGGCAAAGCAAGCTGCCGCTCCAGCAAAGCCGGCGAAACCCAACGGCCACGGCCCAGTTGCGGCTGCCAAGGCAGCGAAGTCCGGCGTCAACCTGCGGCTCAACGAAAAGCATGATGAACTCGACGCTGAATTCGAGCGTTACTGACCGCGAAGGCGGGTCTTCGAAGAGAAGATCCGCCGCCTTCAAAGGATGAGAAAGGAGTGGAAACGTGAGCGTTCATGAAATTACGGAGACGCGGCAGTATCTGACCTTCAAGCTCGGCAACGAGGTCTTCGCGACCGACGTGGCCAAGGTAAGGGAGGTGCTCGATCTCACGCCAATTACGGCAATCCCTCGCACGCCGGAGTTCATGGCAGGGGTGATCAATCTGCGAGGCAGCGTGGTTCCGGTTGTTGACTTCCGGCTCTGCTTCGGCATGTCGAAGACCGAAAATACACGCAGCACGTGCATCGTGGTCGTTGAAGTCGTGCTCGACGGCGAATCGATCGTGATCGGCGCCCTGGCCGATTCTGTGGAAGAGGTGATCGATCTCGAACCGGAGCAGATCGAACCTGCGCCGCGCATAGGAGCCCATATCCGCACCGATTTCATCCGCGGCATGGGCAAGCGCGAGACGCAGTTCATCATGATTCTGGACATCGATCGCGTCTTCTCGGCCGAAGAACTGGCCGCGGTGCGCAACCAGCAACCCGGCAAGCCTTCCCTGGAAGCGGCCGCGTAAGAAAGGCAGGGAGCGGGCCGCGCGCTTGGTAAATGGTGCGACCCGCCCTAATTCTGGGCTATGAGCGACCGCGAACAAGTCATCTCATCGGGCGATTTCTCGCGCCTGCGCCGCCTGATCTACGACGAGACGGGCATCGCGCTCGGCACGGGAAAACAGATCATGCTGGAGGGCCGCATCCGGCGCCGCCTGAAGACCCTTGAGATCCATAGCTATCGCGAGTACTGCGACTACTTGTTTTCCGATCAGGGCCTCCAGGAAGAACTGGTCCATTTGATCGACGCGGTGACGACCAACAAGACCGATTTCTTTCGTGAGCCGCGGCATTTCGATTTCCTTGTCTCTCAGGTGCTTCCCGAGCACATTGCGGGCAGAGAAAGCCACCGTCCTTTTCTTCTATGGAGCGCCGGCTGCTCGAGCGGCGAGGAGCCCTACACGCTGGCGATGGTTCTGAGCGAGTACGGGCTGACGCATCCCGGCTTTGCCTTCAGAATTCTTGCCACCGACGTATCGACGACCGTTCTCCATAAGGCAGCGCTTGGCGTTTACTCCGCCGACGCAGTGCGGCCGGTGCCGCAGTCCCTCAAGGTCAGGTACTTGATGCACGGCCGCAAGGGCAACATCGATCGCGTGCGCGTGGTACCGGAGTTGCGCCGTGTTATCGATTTGCGCCGTCTCAACTTTATGGATTCCGATTACGGCATTCAAGAAAAGTTCGACGTCATCTTCTGCCGCAACGTAATCATTTACTTCGACCGGCCTACGCAACAGAGCATCCTGGAAAGGATCACCCAATGCCTGCGGCCGGGCGGCCATCTTTTCATGGGACATGCCGAGACGCTGCACGAGTTGGATCTACCGGTCAAGCCGGTCGCTCCCGCTCTTTACAGGAGGACCAATGGCCGAACGTGACACATTGATCCGCGAAATCTACGTGCAGCCGGGAGAATCTCACCTCGTCTCACAACCTGCCCTGTTGCGCACTGTGCTCGGCTCCTGCGTCGGAGTCACATTTCTGATTCCGCGGCTGGGCGTCGCCGGGCTCTGTCATCCGATGATGCCGAGGTGTCCACCAGCGCAATTGGCGAGGCTCAGCGTTCGTGCCGGGCGACGCTATGTCGACTTTGCCATTCGCGACATGGCTGGCCAACTCGATCGGCTCGGCGCAACGCGAACCGAAGCAGTGGTCAAAGTCTTTGGCGGCAATGACGTTTTGACCGTCGCAGATGACGATTCCCGAAAGACCATCGGCGAACAAAACAGCGAGGCGGCGCTTCGCGTTCTTGGCGAAGAAGGCTTCAGGGTGGCCGCGTCCTGCCTGGGCGGCACCACCGGCATACACATCACGTTCGAAACCGCTACGGGCGAAGTGCTGTTGCGCCGGCTTGATTCCAAAATGGCAGGTGGAGCACCGAAGACACGGCGGACTCCTCATCGCGTTCACCGCCGCCGATAGCACTTGTGAGGTTAACATTGTGGCAACGTCCCCAATTCGCGTGCTGATCGTAGACGACTCAGCTGTGGTGCGCCAGACGTTGACGGAGATTCTTTCCTCCGATCCCGAGATCGAAGTGATTGGTGCGGCGGGCGATCCCTACGTGGCTGCCGATCACATTGCCGAACAGGTGCCGGACGTGATCACTCTCGATATCGAAATGCCGCGCATGGATGGGCTCACCTTCCTTAGTAAGCTCATGAGCCAGCATCCGATTCCGGTAGTGATCTGTTCCAGCCTCGCCGACGAGGGTGCAATGAGCACTCTGAAAGCGCTCGAGTACGGCGCCGTCGACATCATCACAAAGCCTAAGCTGGGTACGAGACAGTTTCTTGAGGATTCGCGCGTCGTTCTCTGCGAGTCAGTAAAGGCGGCGGCCGCGTCTCGTTTGCGGCCGCTCGGGCCGATTCACACCGTAGAGCCCAAGCTCACTGCCGATGCGGTTCTTTTGCCAGCTACTCACGCTATGGCGGAAACTACGGAGAAGGTCGTGGTCGTCGGCGCATCTACAGGCGGAACAGAAGCGCTCAAGACTTTCCTCGAGGCGTTACCGGCCGACTCTCCAGGGATCGTAATCGTACAGCACATGCCGGAGTTGTTTACTCGCGCCTTTGCCAACCGCCTCGACGGCTTATGCGCCGTTTCCGTTAAGGAAGCTGAAACCAACGACACTGTGATCCGGGGACGCGCTCTGATCGCGCCCGGAAACCATCACCTGCTCCTCAAGCGCAGCGGCGCGCGCTACTATGTCGACATCAAGGACGGCCCTCTGGTATGCCGGCACCGCCCTTCTGTCGACGTGCTCTTCCGATCCGCCGCCCGCTATGCCGGCCCGAATGCCGTCGGCGTCATCATGACCGGCATGGGCGACGACGGAGCGCGGGGCATGCTCGAAATGACGCAAGCCGGCGCCTTCACCATCGCCCAGGACGAGGCGACCTGTGTGGTCTTCGGCATGCCCAAGGAAGCGATTAGGCTGAATGGCGTCAGCAAAGTGCTTCCCCTCGGCGCCATCGCCGGTGGAGTCCTCAGTCATTGCCGGTGGTTCTGACGCAAGCGACGAATGCATAGTACCGGGTAACTACAGTCTTGTTGAAGACGAGCCGGGGTTCTGGACAGTATTATTCGATGAATTCTCTGATGGCTTGATCGTAGGTTCGCTGTTAGCTTCGAGAGGTCAGGCTGTTCAATGCGGCTGACTTGGATTGCTCAAGGTCCGGAAGCTTCCGAACATGCTGGGATGTGCATTTGCACTTTGTTTTGCTCTTTGCCACCGGTACGGCCTCCTCGCCGTGACAAACAGCGCCACCAAAATCTCAGACCTGGTCTAGTTTTCCGAGGGCGCCGTCAGTTAGAGGCATTCGGACAGATTCGTAATGATAAGTCGGCTTTGTCGTCAGAAAAATGCAAGGCGGATGGAGAAATCGTGTGGGACGGCCCGCGAAGTGATGCCCTTGTCTCCGAGCGGCAGTTTTAGTCTCCAGTGAGTCTCCAGAGCGAGAACCCGGCTTCAGACGATACGCTCGAACCCGCATGAAAATTGACGTTTATGCCGTATCCGGACGTATTCCAACCTTCTGCATCGGCAAGTAGTTATAAACTGTTTATTATAAATAGTTTACATGAAACCTAGCGAATCCAAAAACCCTGGCCCAGGGCAATCGCATTTGGAATTGGAATCTTGAGGTCCAGTGGTTTTGAAAGGGCACGGCTTCAGCCGTGCCAAAAGAGTCCCCTAAGGAATATCTGAATAAGTCGATGTTTTGAAAGGGCACGGCTTCAGCCGTGCCAAAAGAACCCCCCGAATCGACCGGGCTTTAGCCCCTGGGGGACCCATTATGCTGCACTCTGAAACCACCCCTCCGTGGCTGAAGCCAGAATCTTCCTCTTGCGCCTGATTC
>DATJSB010000165.1:0-15539 GCA_035504315.1 Occallatibacter sp. | reverse complement strand
GGTGGCCGCGGGCCGGTTGACTTTGGCGGATTCGATTTTTCCGAGTTCCAGCGCGGACCCCAGACCGGCAGCGGATCGTCGGCGTGGGGCAGCTTCAAAGACATCTTCTCGGGAATCTTTACGGGCGCGCAACAGCAGCATCATCCGCGCGGACCGCAGCCGGGCACCGATCTCGAATACCAGGCCACGGTCGACTTCTGGACGGCGATCCGCGGCGGGCAGGCGCGCATCCAGATTCATCGCCAGGAGATTTGCCCCACCTGCCACGGCCAGGCCTCGACCGGCGGAGCCGTGACCTGCCCGGAGTGCAACGGCACCGGCCACGTAACGCAGATGGGTGGGAATATGAAGTTCAACCTCGAGTGCCCGCGCTGCAACGGCACGGGGCGCGTTACCAACGCCTGCCCGACCTGCCATGGCGAGGGGGTGGTCGACCGCTCGGAGATGGTCGAGTTCCGCATCAAAGCGGGCACGCGCGACGGCCAGCGCATCCGGCTGCAGGGCAAGGGCAATGCGGGATTGAACGGTGGGCAGGCAGGCGATCTGTATCTGATCGTGCGCACCAGCGAGCACCCGGTTTTTGGCCGCGTGGGCGACGATATTCTCGTCAAGGTTCCAGTGACCGTGGCCGAGGCCTCGCTGGGCGCCAAGGTTGAGGTGCCGACGATCGACGGCCGGGCGCAGTTGAAGATTCCGCCCGGCACGCAAAGCGGGCAAAAGCTGCGCATGAGGGAGCGCGGCGTTGAGAGCGCGCAGAACCCGGGGCAGCGCGGCGACCAGATTGTGACCGTGGATGTCGTGGTGCCGCATTTGCAGGACGAGCGCAGCCGCGAGATTATGCGGGAGTTGGCGAAGCTGAATCCGCAGGACCCGAGAGAGGCGCTGTTCAGCAAGATCTAAAAAGCAGGGAACGAGGGAGCGAGGGAGCGAGGGAACAAGGGAATAGGTTGCCGTGCTGAGAGGCGTGCAGTGATTGCCGCGAGTAAGTCGAAGAGGATCGGGTTTTTCGGGAGCGTGGTTCTTCTTTGTAGCGTGCCATGGGCTCCGGTGCTCCCCCAGAGTCGCAACGGCGGTCACCCGGTCATCCCTAGGGCATGTTTTTTCTTTCAGCCGGGCAGGATCGACTACATCGAAACAGGGAAAGCCTTTACTCCCGAAGAGGAACGAGCATATACCGCGAGCGCCAAACAGGTTTACCGCCTATATTGCACAACCGCCGTCGGCACTCGGCAGCAAAAGACTGCTGCAGCTGATTCGATGACAGTCGCTTGGAAGCGGCTCTGGGATCGAGAGACGCCAGACAACGCGGTTTTTCACGAAATCGGCTCATTTGATTTTTTGGCCTTGCTGGGGGTAACACACGAACTGCCAGCGCTCATGAGAACCGATGCGAAGTTTACGAGCGACTGGATTGCCGACTGCAGTTATACCTGTTTTCACTTTGGCGGTGATCCGGCTGATCTGGCTCAAGGGAAGTACATTCTCATGCAACTTCAATTGCGAAACGATGTGCTTGATAATCTCAAGAAGGAGCCCGCGGCTGAGCCTGTTTTCAAAATGCTCAAAGACGCGAAGTTCACACTGGTGGATTAATGGCCGCAAGACGAAAATCGAAAGGCGCGTACATGATCTCGGCGGTTGCCGAGATGTACGAGATCCATCCGCAGACCCTGCGCCTCTACGAGCGCGAGGGGCTGCTGAAGCCGTCGCGCACCGAGGGCAACACGCGGCTCTACACCGACGAGGATCTGGAGCGGCTCGAGTTCATTCTCAACCTGGCGCGCGACCTGGGCGTGAACATCGCCGGAATTGCCATCATTCTGCAGATGCGCGAGCGCATGGAAGAGATGAACCGGCAGATGCAGAGCTTTGTGGAGTACGTCCGCACCGAGATGTTGACCCGCATGCAGCAGGCCACGCAGAGCACGACCGGCGCCATCGTGCCCATCCGCCGGCCTCCGGTGGTCAAAAAATAACGGGCTTCGGAGATTCCCCATCCACGCTTCCATCGTTCCGGTCATTCTCATTATCTTTGTGGCCACGGTGATCCGTTCGTCGCTTGGCTTTGGCGAGGCGTTGGTTGCCGTACCCCTGCTGGCGCTCTGCATTCCACTCAAAATGGCCGCGCCGCTGGCCGTGCTGGCGTCAATTACTGTTGCGATCGTCATCGTTGTCCAGGACTGGCGTCATATTCATCTGCGCAGTGTGGGTTGGCTGGTGCTGGCCACGGCTGCCGGTGTGCCGCTGGGGCTGCGCCTGTTGATTGCCTGCCCCGAGGCGCTTGTGAAGGGCTGCCTGGGCCTCCTGATTCTGTTGTTCGCACTTTATTGCCTGGCCGGCTGGATGCGTTTGCAACTGCATCGCGATAGCCAGGCGTGGCTGCTGTTCTGCGGCTTCGTGGCCGGCATCCTGGGCGGCGCGTACGGAATGAATGGTCCGCCGCTGGTGGTCTACGGTTCGCTGCGCGGCTGGTCGGCACAGCATTTTCGCGCCACGCTGCAGGCGTACTTTCTGCCGGCCGGTATGCTGGGTCTGTGCGGCTATTGGGCCGCCGGGTTGTGGACGCCGGTGGTGACCCGGGACTACCTTCTGTGCCTGCCGGCGATTCCGCCTGCGGTGCTCGTGGGCAGGGTCATCAACCGCCGGCTGCAGACCGCGGCTTTTTCGCGGTATGTGTATATCGCACTGGCCGGCGTCGGGCTTTCTCTGCTTGGCGAGGCAATCATCCGGACTCATTGAGATTTGGGGAAGCGGTTGTCCGGCGGCACCTCCTTTCAAGCCGCCGAATCAAGTTGAACTGCGGCACACGGTCCCTCTTCGCTCCGGGACGATATGCTGTTACGGGTATGCCGTACATTGTTCTTGGGCTGGGAGTGTTTGGCCTGATCACCTCCACGGTTTTCGCCGGCATGGTGCTGGCGGCTGTGGCGGGTTATTTGCGCGAGCAGCGCGCAATGGCAGCGACGCCGGCAGAGGGAGGGTATACCCCTCCATTGAGCCTGCTCAAGCCGCTGGCCGGGGCCGAGCCAAGTCTCGAAGCGCATTTGGCCAGCTTCTTCGAGCAGGTCTATCCGGAGTTCGAGATTCTGTTCTGCGCGCGGTCGCCCGACGATGCGGGACTTGAGATCGCGCGGCGGGTAGCGGCCAAGTATCCGCACATTCCGGTCAAGTTTCTGTCCACCGGCGGCCAGCCGCCGTACATCAATGCCAAGGCCGCATCCCTGGAGCTAATGGAGGCCGCGGCCTCCTATGACATCCTCGTCATCAGCGACAGCGATGTGCGCGTGACGCCCGATTACCTGCGCGCCGTGGCCGCGCCTTTTGCCGATGAGAGCGTGGGCGGCATGTGCTGCCCGTACCGCGGCGTGGCCGGTCAGGGCGGGCTGTGGGCACGGCTTGAGGCCGTAGGCATGAGCGTGGAGATGACCTCGGGCGTACTGGTTGCGCGCATGATGGAGGGGATGCAGTTCACGCTCGGGCCAACCATGGCCTTCCGCCGCGGGACGATCAGAAGGATGGGCGGCTTCAAGGTGACGGCCGACTACTGCGCCGACGATTTTATCCTGGGCAACGAAACGCACAAGCTGGGCCAAGCTGTGTTGCTGAGCCATCACGCCATCGATCACATGGTGCTGAATTCGCGCTTCGCCGATTCGATGAAGCACCAAATCCGCTGGATGAAGTCGACGCGGTTTTCGCGGCCCAAGGGGCACTTTGGCACCGCGCTCACCTTCGCCATGCCGTTTGCGCTGTTGGCGTGGGCCGGGGCTGCGTGGCTTCATGATCCGTGGTTCGGCCTTGCACTGTTTGCCTGGGGCGTGGCCACGCGGCTCGCGCTCTCGATCGCGGTAGGTCGCAAAGTAGTCCGCGACCCGAGCTGGTTCGGGCTCATCGTGCTTTATCCCATCCGCGATCTGATGGGATTCTTCTTCTGGCTGGCCAGTTATTGGGGCCGCACCATCCTGTGGCGCGGGCATGTTTACGAACTTCTTCCCGGTGGCAGGATGCGCGCTGCGAGGTAGCGCTGTAGACTGGCGTTATCAGCTTTGATACTTAATGGAGCCACGCCGCAATGTTTGAGAGATATACCGAGAAAGCTCGCCGCGTCATTTTCTTTGCGCGTTATGAGGCCAGTCAATTCGGCTCGCCAAATATCGAAACCGAGCATCTGCTGCTCGGCCTGCTGCGCGAGGACAAGGCCTTAACCAACCGCTTCCTTCATTCGCACGGCAGCGTCGAAGCGATTCGCAAAAAGATCGAAGAGCACACCGTCATCCGAGAGAAGGTATCGACCAGTGTCGATCTTCCCCTTTCGAACGAGTCGAAGCGTGTGCTCAACTTTGCGGCCGAAGAGGCTGAGCGGTTAGGCCACAAGCATATCGGCACGGAGCACCTTTTGCTGGGGCTGCTGCGCGAAGAGCAGTGCTTTGCGGCAGCGTTGTTGAAAGAGCGCGGCGTCGGTCTCGCCAAGGTTCGAGAGGAGCTGGCCCAGGCGGCCCATGTGTCAGAAGCAGGAGGCGGGTTCGCTGGCTCGGCGCCTCAGGATTTCAGCCAGGATATTACTCAGGCCGCTGTCGACGGGCAGCTCGAACCGGTGATCGGCCGCGAGATCGAGCTCGAGGGATTGGTTGAAGTTCTTGGCGGTTACCGCAATGGTAACCCGATCCTTGTAGGGGAGCCGGGGTCGGGCAAAACGGCGATTGTCTCCGCGCTTGCGCAACGCATTGCAGAAGGCGACGTGCCGCCATTTCTCGCCGAGAAGCGCATCCTGCTTTTTGACACGTCGCTTGCTTCGAGCTCGGGCCGCCAGTCCCTGCGCGAGAGACTGCAAGCCACCGAAAAAACAATTTCAGAAGACGCGGAGACGATTCTGTTTGTTGGCGACCTGCGTTCGCTGCTCGCGCCCACGTCAGTGTTTCTGCCCTGGGGCCCAGGCAGAATCCTCAGGCAATCGCCGCTCCACGGCAAGATTCGCTGCATTACCACCTCCACTCCGGGTGAGCTCGAAGAATGTTTGCGCGGGGCGCAATGGTTGAGCGACCGCTTTCAGCCCATTCATGTTCGCCCATTCAATGAGGCCGAGACGCTCGAGGTGCTAAGAGCCCGCAGGCAAATGTATGAAAAGTTCCACGGCGTCACTTATTCCGATGAAGCGCTCGAGGTGGCGATAAGCGATTCCGGACGTTACCTGCCCAATCGCGTACTTCCCGGGAAGGCACTGCAGTTAATCGATGCCGCCGGTGCGCGCGTCAAGATGCGGCAGTCGATTGAGAGTCCCGAGGTTCAGGAAATCCGGAAAAGGATCCGCTTCATTACGCGCAGGCAAGAGGAGAGCATTCAGAACCACGAGTTCGAGAAGGCGCGGTTCTACTCCGAGGAGGAGCGCAAGGAACGGGAGAACCTGAAGGCGTTACAGGGACAAATCGGCGACCCTGCCGCTTCAGCCCAGGTTGTCACCGCGCAAGATGTCGAAGATGTCGTCGCGCGCTGGAACGAATATCCGTATCGGGCTTAGAGTTGCCCGCGAACTGTTCTGGAGGCTCAACCGTTTCCATAGTCCCTAAGTCCCTGCCTTACTCCAGCGGCCGGTCGGTCCACAGCGTCTTGTCGGCGATGGTGCCCGCCGGATAAAGCCGGCCCGCCAGCAGTTTTTCGACGATCGCCTGGCTCGGGTCCTCGGCAAAGAGCCACTTGCGCTCGCCCGTACCCCAGGTCTTTACGAGTTGGTTGTCGGTAAGAAAGATATCGGGCGCGTCCTTGTAGCAGGAGCCCCACAGCAGCGTAGTGCCTTCGCCGTTCTGGCCGCAGCGGGGTAATACCAGCAGCGCTGGGCGATGGTGGAAAAAACGCTCAGTGTAGAAGATGACCGATGAGCCTGAGGACTGTTCGCCGTAGATGATGAATGTGTCATTGGGCGTGCCCTTGGCCATAATGACGTCGGCCAGCTGCTTTGAGCTGAGCATGGGCTCGAAACGCGCGAAGGCAATGTGCGCGGCAATGAAGAATACCGTCATGGTGAGGGCCACACTGATGGTGGCTACCAGGTGTTTGCGCTTGAGCCTGAGCATGAGTCCGACGAGCGGCCCGATGAGCAGCGCCAGCCCGGCGAGAATGGCGGGAAGCCGCAATGCCGCGAAAGACGGCCCGGTCAGGTCGAAGAGGTGTGACATCGAAAGCGTGTAGTCGCCCACGCCGCGATGCGCCAGCAGCGTTCCGATGTCGGCCTCGAAGGGCAGGTTGCGCGACTCCCACAATCCCCAACCCAGCGCGGCTGCGGAGAGCACCCCGATGATTGCGAATGCCCAGTGGGCGCCGGTGAGCCATTTGGTCGAGAGCTTTGGAGTGTCTTCGTCGACGCCGCGCCGCTCCTCTATGCCCGCGATCACGGCGGCCGTGAGCATAAACAGCGGCGGCCATGCCGGGAAGGTGTAGTACTCCTGGTTGGTTGAGATTGAGAAAAAGAGCAGCGTCCACGCCGTAAACAGGGTGAGCAGCCAGATGGTGCGCACGCGGAACTTGAGGCGCATTACGTAGCTGGCCACGTCTTCGCGCAGCGCGTTGTCGATATAGAAATCGACGGTCTGGCCGGCATCGTGGCGCAGGTGCTTAAGCCAGCTCTTGCGCGTCTTCCACGCGATCACAAACACCGCGGGCAGAAACAGGCTCCAGGGAAAGAGCCACGCAAGATGGCCGAGCCAGTACAAAGACCCGGGCATCTTGTTGTAGTCGTGCGGGTATCGCTGGCCGAAGAAGCGGAGAAAGTGCTCGTTGACAAAGTAAAAGTAGAAGAATCCGTGCACATTGCCGATGGTGGGATGATTGCCGACGGGGTGGCCCTGGTCAGGATTAGCGAGCCCGCAGAGAATGTGCCACGGCGCGGCAATGGCGAGGAAGAGCAGGAATCCGGTGACCGGCTTGAGCGCGCGCCACCGTCGCCACTGGCCGGTGAGCGCCAGGTAGGGAATGGCGGCGCCGAAAAAGAACACCGGTGCGATGAGACCCTTGGTGAGCAGCGCCAGCGCCACGCAGGCCCACGCCCAGTACATCGTGCCCGCACGGCCGGTTTCGAGGCTGTCGATCAGGGCATAGAGCGCAGCCAGCAAAAAAAAGGCAAGCAGCGACTCGGGGATGATAAATCGCGTAAACAGGAACGGCCCGACCGAAGTGAGTACCCCCAGTCCTGCATAGAGTCCGGCCCGCGGACCCCACGCGCGGCGCGCCCACAGCCATGCGAGCCAGAGGAGCCCGAGCATGGCAAGCGCGTTGGGCAGGTGCGTGGTGAAAGAGTCTTCGATACCCGTGACGCGATAAATTCCGGCGATGATCCAGTAAGGCAGCGGCGGCTTCTCGATGTAGCGGATGCCGTCGATTTTGGGAGTGACCCAGTCACCTGTGCGGGCGATGTACTGCGCCGCCTCGGCGTGCGAAGAATCCACATCGTCCAACAGCGGGGGAGTAAAGAGTGACGCAAAGTAAATGGCAACAAAAATTGCGATAAAAAGCGCCCAGACAGCGCGTGCCGATGGCCTTTGCTGCGGGCGATAGTATGGGTCTGTAACGTTCATCATCGGTCGTGTGGACATCAATTCAAGAATATCAGCCGCGTAGATGGCGCGTTTCAGCATGAGAGGCGCGATGTAACAGTCTTTTCATGCAGTAACACGCCGCGGAAAACGAAGGTAACAGATTTATTTATGGTGAAGTGATGCGATACCGGAAGCTCATGCCGTGGGTCGCGGCGCTGGTGATCGTGTGGATCGCGCTCACATCCGACCTGGGAGTAGTGCTGATTAAGAATGCACTGCACACGCCGCGCCGGCCGATCACGACGGAGGAAGTCGCCACGGCGCATGCCATGGCCGATCGCGACCACGCCACGATCGCCGATGTGCAAATCAGCGCTGCGGATGGCTCAATCCTGCAGGCATGGAGCTTTGTTCCGCTCGCCAGCAATGGCACTGCGGTGATTGTGCAGCACGGGCAGGGCGACAACCGCGTGGGCATGCTCGGCTATGCCGACATGCTGCTGCGCCACGGATACGCGGTGCTGTTGCCCGACTCGCGGGCTGCCGGCACCAGCGGCGGTGAGTTCTTGACCTTTGGCGTATTGGAGGCGGACGATTTTGTCCGCTGGTACGACTGGCTCAAGGAGGCGGAGACGCCGCGATGCATCTATGCCATTGGGAATTCGATGGGGGCAGCCACGGTGCTCGAGGCGCAGGCCCGCCGGTCTGGGTTATGCGCTGTCGTAGCTGAGAGCGGGTTCTCAAGCTTTCGCCAAACGGCTTACCTGAGGCTGGGCCAGTCCTTCGGCACCGGGCCCTGGCTCGGCCGCACATTGCTGCTGCCGACGGTGGAGTCCGGGCTCATCTATGCGCGATTCAAATACGGAGTTGACCTGGCTGACTCGTCGCCGATGAAGGCCGTGAGGCACACGCACGTTCCGATTCTGCTGATTCACGGGCTGGCCGATAATAATCTGCCGCCAGTGAACTCAGAGAGGATCAAGGCCGCGGACCCCGATGCGCAACTCTGGGAGCCGGCCGGTGCAGGTCATTGCGGCGCAATGTCAACGGCGCCCGAGGAGTACGAACGCCGCGTACTGGGCTGGTTTGAGAGCCATGACCGGCCAGCGAATGCCGTCGCGGGCCATTGATTCGCCGGGCTTGGTCGTTTTCGTGGAATTAAAGCTGCCAACCTGGTTTGCGGCTCGGATGATTTGACGTCAAACTGATAGACAACTCGGAAAGTCGTTTCCAACGGGAGGCTTGTACCATGAGATTCCGTCGGTCGATTTCGATACTTTCACTTGCAGTCCTTTTCGCATTCCTCTCATTTACAGCCGCAACGCGCGCCGGCGCAGCCACGTCCTTCGCCATCGCAGCCACCAATGTAACCATGCCGCCGAGCGGGAACGGAACCAGTTCCTTTACTGTCACCGGAATTCCGCTGACCGGCTCGCTGATCATGTCGTGCCAATATTCCGGCCCAACCACCAATGCAAAGATTCCTTACTGCGGCGGCGGCCCGGTGGTTGCGATCCCTGTGAACGAAGGCCAGACACAGACAGGCACGGTGACCTTTTATCCCTGGAGTTCGGTCGTTCCGTTTGACAAGCGGCAAACCAGCCGCAATGGCTCTTCAACGGCGATTATGTCGCTGGCCGCCGCCTTGCTGTTCGGAATTGGTTTCCGGCACAGGTTCAGGGGCCATCTCAGCGCGCTGCTGTTTGCCGTCTGCGCTTTCGCAATTCTGCCCGTGATATCGGCCTGCGGCAACGGCAACGGGATGACGCCGGGAACCTATACCTACACAATTACCGCAAGCAACGAACCCAGTGTCACTTCGCCGCCAGCCCAAGTCGTGAGCACCACGATTGACGTGACCGTTCCGTAGCCAGAGCGCACGCGTCCTCGATTCAATGCCGGCACTGTGCACTTCGCCTCCGCGCCCTCGTCGTGTATCTTGGCGAAGGATCGTATCTTTTATAACGGAGCGCATCGCACGCCGCCATGCCTACCTTTGCCGCCATCGATATCGGTTCCAATTCATGCAGGCTCAAAATTGCGCGAGTTGTAGCGCACCAGTTGAAGACGTTGGCCGAGGATCGCGAAGTGACGCGACTGGGCGCGAGCGTTTTCGAGTCGGGACTGGTATCACCCGAGGCGATGGCGGCAACGCTGCGCGCGCTCAAGCGCTTCCAGCGCCAGGTGCAGGCGCACGGAGTTGACCAGATCCGCGTGGTGGCAACCTCGGCCATGCGCGACGCACGCAACGCCGCGGCCTTTCAGGCGTGGGTCAAAGCCGAGACAGGATGGAATATCGAGACCATCTCCGGCCTCGAAGAAGGCCGGCTGATTCACCTGGGAGTGACAAGCAATGAGCCGGGCACAGGCGGACGAGTGCTGCTGCTCGACCTTGGCGGCGGAAGCTGCGAGATCACGCTCTCGGAACACAAGCGGATTGTGGAAACCATCAGCCTGCCGCTGGGCGCGGTGCGGCTGACCGAACAGTTTCTCGACGCCGACCCGCCGGCGACGGACGGTCTTGCCCGCATGCGCCAGTTGATTTCGCGCGACCTCCGCCGTGCGCATCGCAAGATCGCGCCGGGACGCGTGCCGCTGGTGATCGCCACCTCGGGCACGGCGGCCGCGCTCAGCGATGCGTGGATGGCGGGGGCCATTGACGGCAAGGGGACAGGGAAGTCCGCAGGCCAGCGCGGCGGCAGGAACAAGTCATTGGCGGCCGGTATCGTCCCCGCGCGCGCCGTGCGCAAACTGGCCAACCGGCTGGCCAAGATGGCGCTTCCCGAGCGCGAGGCAATCTCCGGTATCGGCCCGCGCCGCGCCGAAATCATCGTGGCTGGCACACAGGTATACACGGAGCTGCTTGAAAGCTTCGGGCTCCCGGGATTCCGCTATTCGCCGCTGGGTTTGCGCGACGGCATCCTGGCGCAGATGCTGGCCGGGCAGGACGCGCGCGCCAAGGCGCACCGCGAGTTTGAGCATGAGCGCTGGGAGAGCGTGCTGGCTACGGCGCGGCGCTACGGAGTCGACATAAAACAGGCCGAACCGGTGCGCGCTCACGCCATGCAGCTCTACCGCGAGCTCAGGCACCTGCACGAATTACCTCTCGAGTACGAGAGCTGGCTGGGGGCCGCGGCCATGCTGCGCGATACCGGCAAGTTCATCAACCACCAGGGTCATCACCGCCATGCGCAATACATTATTTCGAGCTCAGAGATATACGGGTACACGCAGCTTCATCGCACCATCGTTTCGGCCATTGCCCGCTACCTGGGCAAGAGCCGCCCGCAGCCCGGCGACCGTGCGCTGCGCAACATTCCGGCCGAGGAGCACCAGAACGTGCACCGGGCCGTAGTGCTGCTGCGCCTGGCCGTGGCGCTCAACCAGGATCGCGCCAGCGACGTGCTGCGGGTTATGGTCAAGGTCTATCCCAAGCGGGTGTACCTTGAGGTCGAACCCGGGCGAACGGGGGCGGAACTCGAGATCTGGTCGCTGCGGCGCGAGGCGAGCTATTTCCGCGAGATCTTCGGGCGGGAACTCTTTGTGACGCTGGCGTAGATGGCGCGTGCCGAGCGCGGATCAATGAGCCACTGCAGCCGCGGCGGATGATTATCCATATCGATTCTGGCAATGGAGCCCTTGCGCATGCGGATGGCCGCGCCGCCGTTGCCGGTAATCATGCGGCCCAGAAACTGCCAGAGATTCGGATTGTGTCCCACCATCAGTACGCCATCGCGGTTGGCATATTTTGCCAGCAGCGACTGAAAGTCAGCGTAACTGGCATTAAGCCCAAGCGCGGGACTGACCTCGACTTTTGCGTCGTAGCCCAGTTCGGTTCCCACAAACTGCGCTGTCTGCATGGCCCGCTTCAACGGGCTTGCCACGATCACATCGATTTGCACCTTGAGGGCGCTCAAAACGCGGGCCATCAGCATGCACTGCTCCTTGCCCTCTTTCACCAGGGCGCGCTTGGTGTCGAGCAGAGGATTGCCGCGAAAAACTCCGGCATTGGCGTGGCGCATGAGGTAAACGATCATATCCGGGGGTCGGCGGGAACTTGCGGGGCTAGCCGAGCATTTTGCAATTTTAACAGGTTTGTAACATTCGCCGTCAGCCGGCCGTCCATAGCTCGCTGGTGAGCAGTCCGGCGAGCGAGGTGCGGCGTGCGACGAGCCGGAAACCGGCTGTGGCGAGGGCGCCGGCGTGGTCGGGCAGGCTCCGGATGCGAAGCCCGGTGAGCAGCCCGAAGGTAAAATACAGCGCTGTGACCACCGGCCCTGCGACCACGCGGCCGAACCACGATCGGGGAACAGCGAACTCTGAGATTATCCAAAGCGCGTCGGGCGCAGAGGCGGCGCGAATCTTCGCCGCGAGCGGCTGGATTTCAGCCGTGGTAAGGCAATCGAGGAAGAAGTGGGAGACGATGAGGTCGTAGGGCTCCGACTTAGCCGGATGCCAGGCGCGGGCATCGACGACCTCAGTGTGCACACGTGGGGCGTTTCGGCCGGCCCGGCGAACCAGCGCGCGCAGCATGGCCGGGCTGGCGTCAATGGCGTCGATGCGGATGGCGGGGTTCGTACCCAGCAGGCGCGCGGTAAAACGTCCGTCGCCATCACCGAAAATGAGCGCGTCGCGGCAGCCGGCCACTTTGGCGAGGAACGCGATGCGGGTGCGCATCAGCGCCGGGCCAAAGCTCAGGTACTCCATCCAGCGGTAGGCTCGCACCAGCCGGTCAAAGTCTGGCACTCTGTGTTCTAGTGTTTTGGAGGGGAACATTGGTACGGATGCGGCCCTCATCGCGCCACCCACGTGATGGGAATCAGCAGCGCCGGCACAAGCAGCACGAGGTCGGCCGCAGCGCGCAGCGTAACCGGAGACAGTGAAGCTCGAATTCGGTCCAAGAGCACAAGCAGCACGGCGCTGAGCGCGGCTGCCGCCAGCAGAAGCGCCGGCCGGGGGTATGCGGGGGACAGCAGCATCGCGGCAGCCAATCCGATGGTCGCGAGACAAAGGCCGCAACTCTTCAGTGTCGGCCCGCGACGATGGGGCGAATCTGACTCCCATCGCTCGATTGCGTGACAGTTGAGCCAAGCCAGCGTCGCGAAGACCAAAAGCACCGTGAGCAGCGCTAAACGGGCGGCCAATGGCTCGGCCAAAGCTCGGCCGAACGAGGGCAGCGCACAACCAATGGCAAAGAGCACACCAACCAGCAGCTCCTTGGTGACGAGCGGGGGAAAAAACGGGCGGGTTCGGCGAGCCCCTGAAAGCTGGCTATGGTGCACGCGGGCAAAGTAGGCGAGCGAAGCAGCGGCCAGCACCGAATCACGTTCCCGGGCGACAACGGGAATGCAGGCAAGCACCAGGACTGCCGTGGCTGCACCGGCGATCGCAGCCAAGGGTGCGAGAACCTTTCGATGCCGCCAGTGAAAGAAGTGGCGTTCGCGGAGGCGATGTTGGGCGTGCGAACGCAGCGCCGCGCGCGCATCCAGCAGCCGGTCGCCCACATAAACGGTCCAGACGCCAAGCACCATGACCGCAGCTGCCTGCATCGGCAGTCGCGTTCCCGCAGCCCACGCGAAGCTGAACGCCCAGACCAACGCGACGCTTGGCGCATCGAAGCTGGCCAGGTGCCAGAGGCGCAAAAGTCTGCCCGCGCCCGGCTTCAGGCTGGCGATCGCGATTCGATGGGTTGCATATCTGTGCGCCGTTGGGTTGAGGGAAGTAGTCGGCACTACTTCGATTGTAGAGGAAACGCCGGCCCTGCTCACGCTCCGCCAACGATGTTCAATCGGCCGCTTTGGCCTTCTTGGTCGGGGCCTTGGCTGCCGGTTTTTCCTCATGCAATGCAGGAATCGCGTCCAGATCGGTCTTGCCTTCGGCGAGTTGCATCAGAAAGTCCTGGCTTGAAAATGCCGGGGCGTCCTTGGCGGGTTTGCTGGCGTGGATGTAAGTCCCATCGGGCTGCTGCAGCCTGGCCTTCACCGTGTCGGCAAGGTAGGCCGGCAGAATCTCGTCGTGAATGCGATTGACAGCTGCCGGGTCGCGCACCGGAAAGACCACTTCGCAGCGCTCGAAGAGATTGCGCGGCATCCAGTCAGCCGAGCCCATGTAGAACTCGTGGTCGCCGCCATTGGCAAAGTGAAAGATGCGCGAGTGCTCCAGGAACCGGCCCACGATCGAACGCACGCGGATGTTATCTGAAAGCCCTTTCACTCCGGGGCGCAGGATCGAGAGCCCGCGCACGATCAGGTCGATCTGAACGCCGGCCTGCGAGGCCTGGTAGAGCGCCTCGATGACCGAGGGCTCGAGAAGCGCATTCATCTTGGCCACGATGTGCGCTGGCCTGCCTGCCTTGGCGTGCTCGGCCTCGCGGCGAATCAGACGCAGAAAGCTCTCGGCCATGGTCAGCGGCGCCACCAGCAGCGGGCTGTAGTCGTCGATCTCGGCATGCGCGGTAAGGTAGTTGAACACCATGTGCACGCGCTCGCTGATCTGCGGATCGCTGGTGAGCAGGCTCAGGTCGGTGTAGAAGCGCGCGGTCACCGGGTTGTAGTTGCCGGTGCCCAGATGGCAGTAGCGGCGGGTCACGCCGTCTTCGTCGCGGCGCACCAGCATGGCCAGCTTGCAATGCGTCTTCAGGCCCACCACGCCGTGGAAGACCTGCACGCCCGCGTCTTCCATCGAGCGCGCCCAGTGGATGTTCGAGGCCTCGTCGAACCGCGCCATCAGCTCCACGACGACGGTAGCCTCTTTTGTTGCTCCGGCTTCAGTCAGTGCCTGGAACATCGGCGAGTCGCGGCTGGTGCGGTAGAGCGTTTGCTTCATGGTTACCACAGCCGGGTCCTGGGCGCCCTGCTGCACAAAATCCACCACCGGTTCGTAGCTGTCGTAAGGGTGATGAAGCATGATGTCGCGGTGGCGCAGCTCGTCAAAAATGCCGGTTGACTTGCGGCTCAAGAGCAGCGGCTTGGGCGTGAAAGGCTGGAACTTGAGGTCCGGCCGTTTCACGTCTTCGTAGAAAAACATCACGCGCGACAGGTTCACCGGGCCCTCGCCGCGGAAGACCTGGTTTTCGTCGAGTTCGAAGTTCACGCGCAGCCGCTCAACAATTTCGGGATCGGCGCCGGTCTCGATCTCAAGCCGTACGGCATCGCCCTTGCGGCGGTTGTGGAGTTCCACGCGGATGGTCTCGAGCAGCGACCGTGCCTCTTCTTCCTCGAAGTAGAGGTTCGAGTTGCGCGTGACCCGGAACGACGCATGGGCCAGCACCTCGTAGCCGCGGTACATGCCTGCCAGGTGCTGGGCAATGAGGTCCTGCAGCAGAAGGTAATCGAAGGTGCCGTCGCCGGCCGGCAGGCGGACAAACCTGGGCAGCGCGCGTGGCACCGTGACCACTCCCAGCACCTGCGGGCCCGAGCTGCGCCGCTTGGCACGCAGCAGCAGCGCCAGGCACAGAGCTTTGTTCAGCACGCGCGGAAATGGGTGTGCCGGGTCAATCGAGATGGGCGTCAGCAGCGGGTCTACCTCGCGCTGGAAATAGTCTTTGGCGTAGGTGTGGGCTTCGTCGCTCAGCTCGTCCCATTCCAGCAGCCTGATGTTTTGCTTGCGCATCTCGGGCAGCAGTTTCGAGTTCCAGCAGCGGTATTGGGCGGCCACAAAATCGTGAATTTCGGCGGTCAGGATCGCCAGCGACTCATCCGGGCGCAGGCCGTCGTAGCCGGGCTCCCGGTAGCCGTCTTCAATGCGCTGCAGAAGGCCGGCCTGGCGAATCTCGACATATTCGTCGAGGTTGGAGCCGGTGATGGCCAGGAACTTGACCCGTTCGAGCAGGGGATTTGACTGGTCTTCGGCCTCTTCGAGTACGCGGCGGTTGAACTGCATCCACGAGTAGTCGCGGCCGTTGAAGAGCTTTTGTTTCTGCAAGGTTTTGGCCATGGTGCTTTCCGGTGCCGTGTTGGAAGTCTATCGCGTTTCAGCGGGATGTGGCACGCCGTTTGGCCGCCAGGGGAACGG
>DATJSB010000164.1:0-2907 GCA_035504315.1 Occallatibacter sp. | reverse complement strand
AGGGGGACGCATGGCGGTCATCTCGGAAATTGCTCCGAGTGTGTTTCGGATCTCGATCTTTGCTCCACGGGGCAATTTGCAGTTCAATCATTTTCTGGTGTTAGATGAGGAGCCCCTGCTGTTCCACACAGGGCTACGCGGAATGCACACGGAAGTTCGCGACGCGGTCTCTACGCTCATCGACGTCAGCAGGCTACGCCACATCAGCTTCAGTCATTTTGAGTCAGATGAGTGCGGGTCGCTCAATGAATGGCTGAATGCCGCGCCGAACTCCGATGTTGTCTGCAGCCAGCTCGGCGCCCGCGTGAACGTGAACGACTTTATTGGCCGAGAGTCACGCGCTCTCGCGGATGGCGGGACTCTCGTGACGGGTAAATATCGCTTTCGCTATTGCCAGACTCCCCATTTGCCGCATGGCTGGGACGCCGGTGTACTTTTCGAAGAGACCGAGAAGACGCTGCTGTGTTCGGACCTGTTCCATCAGGCCGGGGACGTTGAACCCCTCACCTGCGGCGATATCGTCGGCCGATCGCGTCGGGCATTGAAGGAGTATCAGGCGGGGATTCTCGCAGCCTATGTGCCGTACACGCCGCAGACGAGTGAAAACCTGAAGAAGCTCGCGGACCTGAAGCCGAAGACGCTGGCGGTCATGCATGGATCCAGCTTTACGGGCGATTGCGTCCAGGCGCTTGGAGACCTCGATCTGGCCTTAGGTGAGCTGTTCGGGCCGCGGTAGCAGGGGCAGAAGACTTGTCGCTCCGGATTGTGAGCGGTGAGTTCCGCAGCGCACGGGCATTCGCAGGTCATCGAATTCGTCCGCGAGAGTCAACGTTAGCCTTCGCTCTGTGCGGTTGATTCCGATCACCGCGCATTCTTCAGCGTTTTGCGATCGCCTTCGCTCTTGCGGCAACGTTCTCCGGCGTGAAACCAAGCCTGGCCATCACGATCCTGCCGGGCGCCGAGGCACCAAACCGATCGAGCCCAACAACGTCGCCACCGGTGCCCACATAGGTCCGCCAACCCTGGGTAGCTCCCGCCTCGACTGCGAGTCCGGGCACATCTTCCGGCAGCACGCTCGCCCGGTACTCTGCCGACTGCTCCTCGAAGAGTCTCCAGCTTGGCATGCTGACCACGCGCGCCCTGATACCGTCCGCGGCAAGCAACGCGGCCGCATTAAGAGCCAGGGAGACCTCTGAACCCGAAGCGATGAGAACGACCTGAGGATTTGGGACGTCCTCAAGGACGTAGGCTCCTTTGCTCACGCCAGCGTAGATATCATGTTTGGCTGGGTCGATCACAGGCAGATCCTGCCGCGTCAGCGCAAGGAACGACGGGCCGCCGCGGTCGAGGGCGAGCCGCCATGCCGCCGCTGTTTCATTCGCGTCGGCAGGACGAAAATCGGTCATGTGCGGCACGGCGCGCAGCGCCATCAAGTGTTCGATCGGCTCATGAGTTGGCCCATCCTCGCCCAAACCGATTGAATCGTGGGTGAAGACAAACAGGGAGTTAGCCTTCATCAGAGCCGCAATCCTCAATGCCGGCTTGGCGTAGTCAGAGAAGACGAAGAAAGTCGACCCGAACGGCCGCAGCCCTCCGTGGACTGCCATTCCGTTCACCGCCGCACACATTCCGAGCTCGCGCACGCCAAAAAAGATGTTACGGCCCGCTGGATCATCGGCAAAATGCGGCGATTCCTGGAAGATCGTTTTTGTCGAAGCGGTGAGATCCGCCGCTCCGCCAAACAGCTCCGGTACTTCGTTGAAGATCGCGGCCATCACCTGGTGGCCCGCGTTACGCGTCGCAACCGGCTTCTCAGTCGTGAAGGTGGGAATTGCCTTTTCCCATCCGGGGCGTAATCTGCCTGCCTGGGTTCGCTGGAACTCCGCGGCGAGATCCGGGAACGCGGCTGCATAGCTCGCGAACAGCCTGTTCCACTCCGCCTCCTGAGCCGAGCCGCGCTCAACCGCGGTACGCCAGTTCGCCAGCGCATCGTCAGGTACATAAAAGCTCTGATCTTCCGGAAAGCCGAAGAACTTCTTCGTCGCGGCGGCGTCTTCCGGTCCCATTGCTTCGCCGTGCACCTTGTTTGTACCGGCCCGTGGGCTCCCATAGCCGATGACCGTGCGCACCGCAATGAAGGACGGCTTATCTTCCACGGCTTTAGCAGCCGCAATGGCCGTTTCAATCGCGTTCAGATCGTTTCCGTCATAAACGCGCTGCACGTGCCAGTTGTAGGCCTCGAATCGTCTGCACCTGTCCTCCGTGAAACTCCACTTTGTAGGCCCGTCCAGGGAGACCAGATTGTCGTCGTAGAGGGTAATCAGCTTGCCCAGCTTCAGTGTTCCGGCCAGGGACGCCGCTTCGTGGGACAAGCCTTCCATCAAATCGCCATCACCGCAAAGCATGTAGGTGTGATGATCCACTACGTTGAAACCTGGTCTGTTATACGTGGCGGCGAGATGCTTTTCCGCGATGGCCAGTCCCACCGCCATGCCGAAGCCCTGGCCCAGAGGGCCGGTCGTTACTTCTACACCGTCTGTCCATCCATATTCGGGGTGTCCGGGTGTTTTCGATCCGAACTGACGGAAGCTCCTGAGGTCATCAAGCGTAAGTTGATATCCCGACAAAAACAGGCTTCCGTAGAGCAGCATCGAGCCATGGCCGTTCGACAGCACAAAGCGGTCGCGATCGGGCCATTTCGAGTGCGCGGGGTTATGCTTCATCCACTTATGAAACAGGAGGTAGGCGATCGGCGCACACCCCAAAGGCGCCCCTGGGTGGCCGCTTTTGGCCTTTTCAACGCTGTCAACGGCGAGCAGGCGCAACGTGTCAATGGAAAGCTGATCGAGTGAGACTGAAGCAATACTGGTGGCCATTTGCTCTCTCTGAACCTTTCTTTCGCCCAGG
>DATJSB010000163.1:0-4619 GCA_035504315.1 Occallatibacter sp. | reverse complement strand
CGGCGCGAGATGGACGCGCATGAAGCCGGCCAGCGCGATGCGCGGCGAATCCTTAGTTTGCGGCTGCGCGAGATAGAGTTCCACAACCTCATCCCCGGCCACGTTGCCGGTGTTCTTCACTTCGCCCCTTATCGTCACAGAATCGCCGGCTTTAACGCTGTTCGCAGCCGGCTTCACATCCCTGTAGCTGAACGTCGTGTAGCTGAGCCCGTATCCAAACGGATAGAGGGGCGCATCGGTCATGTAACGATAGGTGCGGCCCTTCATCGCGTAATCGTCGAAGGGCGGAAGCTGCGCAAGCGAACGATAGAAGGTCACAGGCAACCGGCCGGCCGGATTGTTATCGCCGGCCAGCGTCTCGGCGATTGCAGTCCCGCCTTCTTCGCCGGGATACCACGCCTCCAATATGGCGGCTGCATGCTCGGCCGCATAATTCACCGCGAGCGCCGATCCGTTTTGCAGCACCACGACCACCGGCTTGCCGGTCGCGATCAATGCCTTCAGCAGATCTTCCTGCACGGCAGGCAAAACGATATCAGTACGGTCGCCACCTGAAAAGCCGTCAAGTTTGATGGGCATCTCCTCGCCCTCAAGCTCAGGTGAAAGACCAACGCAGGCGACGATCACGTCCGCGTCCTTGGCCTGCTCGATCGCCTCATCACGAAGCGCGTCTGCCGGCGCAGCCCAAGTGAGGTCGATGCCGGCCGTTCCGGTCTTATGAAAATATTCGAGCCGGATCGCATGAGGTTGCGTATTGTCGAAGTCGAGCGCTGAGTCAAAGACTTGTCCGCGCTCAGCACTCTTTGACTCACTCTGCGCGATCAGCTTGCCGTCCACATACAATTTGAATTCCTCGGCGTTTTCGCATGCGTAGCAATAATTGATGCGGACGCCGATGCGGTAGTCGCCCGCGGCAGGCGGCGTAAATACTCCGCTCCAACGAACCGAGTAGTTGTTGCGTTGCAGACCTTTTGCCGGAACAACTTTATCCCAGTTGAAGTTCACGTTGCGATCGACGCGCGTCAGCACTGGCGCTCCAGTGAGATCGGGTGACGCAAAGTATTCGCCTTTGAGGCCATACTCGCTGCTGCCGGCCGAGGGATGGAGAGCCGTATGCTCGATCGGCATGGCAAAGCCCTCCGCCAGGCTCGATCCCATAGCGTAAACGACGTGCGCTGCATTGAACCGTTTCTCGATTCCGACAAGAGGATAGACAGGATTCGGCGGCGGCCCGTTGTAATTGCCCTGCAGCGATTGAACCAGCTCCGCTGTCGGTCCGATGACGGCGATCTTCTTGACTCCCGGCTTGAGCGGCAGGGTGCCGTCGTTCTTGAGCAACACCATTGACTCGCGCGCCGCCTTCAATGAAAGCACGCGATGTGCCGGCGAGTTGACCTCGTCCATGCCGATGCGCCCGTAGGCATAGCTTGCAGGAGGATCGAACATCCCCAGCCGGAAACGCTCCCTGTAGAGGCGGCGCAACGACCGATCGATATCTTCTTCGCCGATTAGATTCTGGTGCACGGCATCTACCAGCGAGGGAAACGCCTGCCCCGGCCCGTAGCCGCATTCAAGATCGGTGCCGGCCTGCACCGCATCGGCCGCGGCGTGCGGCATGTCGGGCGCATAGTGATGGCCGTCAAAAATGTCTGCCACGGCCGCGCAATCGCTCACCACGTATCCATCAAAATGCCACGCATCGCGAAGGTGGTCTTTCAGCAGCATCGTGTTGGCGCATGCCGGCGCGCCGTCGATGGAGTTGTAGGCGCACATCACAGACTGCGCATGCGCCTGGGTCACGGCAGCGCGAAAGGCCGGAAGATACGTGTCTTCGAGATCGTGATTCGAGATGTCGACGTTGGCTTGATGACGCGTGCTTTCCGGTCCGCTATGCACCGCGAAATGTTTCGGCGTCGAGACCACCCTGAGATGGTCGGGGTCGTCGCCCTGCATGCCAGTGACGAAAGCAACGGCCATGCGGCCGGTGAGGAAAGGATCTTCGCCGTAGGTTTCCTGCCCGCGGCCCCAGCGCGGATCGCGAAAGATGTTGATGTTGGGAGCCCAGAACGTGAGCCCGAAGAATGCCTCGTGGTCATTCTCGCGCATCGCCTGGTTGTACTTGGCGCGGGCCTCGGTCGAGATGGTCTGCCCCATCTGGTGCACCAGCGGAGCGTCCCACGTGGCGGCCATTCCGATCACCTGCGGAAAGTTGGTGGCATAGCCTGAAAACGCGACGCCGTGCAGCCCCTCGTTCCACCAGTCGTATTTGGGCACGCCCAGCCGCGGGATGGCGGGCGAGTGGTCGCGCATCTGCTGCACCTTTTCTTCGAGGGTCATTTGTCCGATGAGGTCATCGATGCGTTGACTGATGGGCAATGACGTGTTCAGCCAGGGACGATCGGCATCGGTCGCGGCGGATGGCTGCTTTTGGCCGAAGCCGCCCGCTGATCCGGTTGCTGCCAGTCCCAGGAGAATTCCAAATGCGGTCGCCGCCAAACGAGAATGACTAAGCATGACGTTATCCAAACCTTGCTTTTGAATTCGGCAACTCGGGAAACAAACCAGTTACTCACACCCGGACACAGGGCGTCAACCGTCGGGACACCTCTCAATTTGGCAGGACTTGCCTGCACCGTCCAGTTAATATAGGAAGCACGGAAAAGATCCCCCCTTTTCAGTCGTTCCCTTCGAGGACCCATGAAACAAGCCCTGAAGCTGATTGCGGTTGCTGCGCTTGGCTGCGGCAGCGCAGTATTTGCGGGCCATCTCGCGCTCGCGCAGGATCGAGCCCAGAACACAGAATTGATCGCTCGACGCAACGCGATCGAGAAGGAACTGGAGTCGATTGCCATTATCGAGCGCAAGGTGATGGTGCCCATGCGCGACGGCAAGCTCATGCAGGCCGACATCTACCGGCCCAAAGATGAGTCGAAGAAGTATCCCATCATCTTCGTTCGCACCCCCTACAACTTCAATTACTGGGATGTGGGGCTGGGCGCGCCCCGCGATATGACTGCCGCACTCGACGCCGTCAAGCACGGATACATCTACATTGAGATGAACGAGCGCGGGCGGTATTTTTCAGAGGGCGACTACGACATTCTCGGCGTGCCGCTCACCGACTCCGACGACGAGTTCGATTGGATGAGCACGCAGCCGTGGACCACCGGCAAAGTCGGCCTCATCGGCTGCTCCTCGACTGCGGAGTGGCAGCTCAACGTGGCCTCGCGCGGCAACAAGGCGCTGGCCGCAATCATCCCCGAAAGCTTTGGTGCGGGCGTGGGCCGCGTGGGACCTTACTACGAGCAGGGCAACTGGTTTCGCGGCGGTGCGGTGCAGATGCTGTTTATGCCGTGGGTTTATGAATCGGGCCTGCTAACCAATGACGCCAAACCCAATTTTCCGCCAGGCACCTCGCAGCAGGCGCTGGTGACAGCGGCAAAACAGTGGGACCTCGCTGCGCATCCGCCGGCCGTCGACTGGGGAAAAGCTCTCTGGCATCTGCCGGAAAAAGATATCCTTGCGGCCGTCGGCGCCCCGCACGGCATCTTCGCTGACCCTACGCCCTCCGGTCAGCCCGGCATGATCGAGCGCACTCCCAACGATCCCGCCTGGTACAAAGGCGGACTGTGGCACGACAACATGCGCATCAATGTTCCCGGCCTCTGGCTCATGACCTGGTACGACATCAGCGTGGGCCCCAACATTGCCGCCTACAACCGCGTTCGCCAGACCGCCGACCCGGCCATCGCTGACGAGCAGTACGCCGTCATCGCACCCGTGCCTCATTGCAGCTACAAACGCGCCTCTGAGCACACCATGGTGGGCGACCGCGACATGGGCGATGCGCGCCTTGATTACGACGCGCTCACCTGGGCATGGTTCGACCGCTTTCTCAAAGGCGAGAGCGATGGAGTGCTGGCCAAGACTCCCAAAGTGCAGTACTACACCATGGGATTGAATAAGTGGCAATCCTCAGATGTGTGGCCGCCCGTCAACGCCAAGCCGGTCACGTTTTATTTGACCAGCGCCGGCCGCGCCAACTCGCTCGACGGCGATGGCTCATTGACCAAAAACGCGCCGCGCGAAGATTCGCCCGACGGCTTCACTTACGATCCCATGAATCCGGTGCCCACGCACGGTGGGGGATTCTGCTGCATGGGTGCGGATTTGAAGGCGGGGGCGATTGACCAGCGCAGCATCGAGGCTCGCGACGATGTTCTCGTCTACTCGACCGGCCCGCTCGAGAAAGGCCTCGAAGTCAGCGGCCCCGTCGACGTCACCCTCTACGTCTCGAGCGACGCCAAAGACACAGACTTCACCGTCAAGCTGGTCGATGTATACCCCGACGGCAATGCGTTCAACATCGACGACAACATCCAGCGCGCGCGTTATCGCAACGGCTACGACAAGCCGCCAGAGTGGATGGAAAAAGGCAAGGTGTACAAGGTCTCGTTCCAGCCGATACAAACCAGCATTTACTTTCCGCCCGGCCACCAGGTTCGCATCGAGGTCTCGAGCAGCGACTTTCCGCGCTTTGACCGCAACCTGAACACCGGCGGGAACAACTTCGACGAGACCGAGGGAGTGGTGGCGCATAACAGCGTGCACCACTCGTC
>DATJSB010000162.1:0-13838 GCA_035504315.1 Occallatibacter sp. | reverse complement strand
CCTTCGGGCCGGGGCCAGTTTTCCTCATTTCATCGTCCCTCGTC
This sequence comes from Occallatibacter sp., assembly GCA_035504315.1. GTDB lineage: Bacteria > Acidobacteriota > Terriglobia > Terriglobales > Acidobacteriaceae > Telmatobacter. The sequence continues at coordinate 13,794 of DATJSB010000162.1, read as the reverse complement.
GCTAGCAGACACCCGGTATGCGTCACTCCTCATTCCTCGAACTGAGAAAAACTGGCTCCCGGCGCCAGCCACCCCAGTAGTGTTAACAGGCCCTAGTAGCGATAGCTCAATCCCATGCCAAAAACCTTGCGAGCCTGAAGATTGACCGGTGCGGGGACGATTGGAGGCCCGACACTGGGATAGTAGGGATTTGGAACCCAGATGGAACCGATGTTTCCTGCAACCTGGCCGATACCGATGTCGAAAGCGAAGTGAGGCTTGTCTCGCTGGGTGACGCGCACGGCATAGTCGAGCGTTGTGGGCAGATGGGCGCTCATGGGAGCAAACTGAGTGGCCGCGGGCGGATCGACCGCGACAAGCTGCGCGAGCGCTGCATTGAGCAGATTATTAAGGTTGACCGAAGTTCGGGGTTCCTGGGTGAATCCGGCTGCAGGTACGGCCACAATTCCATGGCCGAGAGGCAGGGGGATACCGAGGCCACCGAAGAACCGTCCGCCAAAGCGGGTACTCTGACCGCCGATGCCGAAGATGGTGGCATTTGTGGCCTTCCAACCGAGATTCAATAGAAACGGCACAGGAGGCTTGGCCCAGGTCTTGGTGAGGGCAACGTAAACGTCGCCATTGGTGTAGGACTTATCTGTACCGGTAAGAATCTTGTTGGCCGCACCTGAAACAAAGTGGTCATTGGTGCGGACCAGGCCGCCGACCGCAATTCCAGGCGTCCATGGGCCGAACTGTCCATCCTTGATAGCTACGACCTTGCCATGGAAGATGTTCATGCCGGAGTAATTCCAGAGGTTGCTGAGGTCGAGCCCGGTGGTCTCGTTCCCCTGTTGATGAACACTGCGCGAGTAGCCGACCTCGGCACGGTTGGCAAAGCCTTCGGTGATGTTGAAGGTTTCAATGTAGCCAATCACGGACGAAGCATCGACGAAGTGGAAGCCGACAGCGGGGTGCGATAAGAAGTGGCCTTTGTCGGTATAGACCACGTAGGCAGTTGGAGTGATGAATCCGCCGGTCTGGCCCTCGAGGGTGAGGTTTTGAGCATGGACTGCGAGAGCTGCGAGAGAGGCTATAGATAGGTAAGCGCAGGCCAGGAGCCTGCCGATCGGTCTTGCGTTCACGGGCGATCTCCGAATGAAGGCGAGTTGCCACCTTGGGGGATTATTTAAAGTCCAATCTCTTGTAACACAACTGCAACACGATCGTCTTCTGGAATCGTGAAATAACGGGGATGCGTATGCGAGTCGCCCTGACTGGACGAGAGGCGCTGAGATTGTATGCAACCGGGGCAGTGTTGGCCAGATTTGGAGCGATTACGGAGTCGATTGCCTGGGTGGTATCCTTTGCCCATGCCGCGCGGATTTTTTATTACCCTGGAGGGCCTGGACGGCTCAGGAAAGACTACGCAGATCAAGCGGCTCTCGGCGTGGCTGACGAATCGCGGCCATGCGGTAACCATGATCCGGCAGCCGGGCGGAACGGAGACGGGAGACCGGATACGGGCCGTCATCCTGGATGCGAGGTCAGGGCCGCTGGCGCCGATGACGGAGATAGCGCTGATGTTTGCGGACCGGGCGGAGGCGATTGCCGAGGTGATCGAGCCCGCGCTGGCGGCCGGGGAGACGGTACTGTGCGACCGATTCACCGACTCGACCGAGGCATATCAGGGCGGCGGGAGGGAGATCGGATCAGGAGTGGTGCTGGAGTTACATCGACTGATTTGTGGAGGACTGCAGCCTGACTTGACTCTGCTGCTATTGCCAAGTTTTGAAGCATCGCTGCGACGTGCGAGGAGACGGAACGATCGCATAGAAGCGCAGACAGGGATGAACGAGGGCCGCTTTGAACAGGAGCAGAACGATTTTTACCGGCGCGTGTGGCAGAAGTACCGGGAGATTGCGGCGCGAGAGCCAGATCGCGTGGTGCTGATTGAAGGAGACCTAACGATTGACGAAGTGCACGAGCAGATTGTTGAGGCGGTTGCGGAGCGGCTGATGACTCACAAGCGGAGTGAATAAGAGGATGGGGGATGATGCACGGGGGTACGGTGTCAAAGACGACAGGCAGCTCGTGAGGGCGCAAATCATTGAAAACAGGATGCGAGCGAGGCAGTGAGAGGTTTGCAGGGAATTTACTGAGTTTTCGATAAGCTTAAGACATTCGCGGCATTGATGATGACGCGCCAGAGAAATGCAGGTCAATTGAAGAGTTGAGGCCGGAAGAGCGCAGCAGAAACAACAAGGATGCAGACGAGGCGTGGCCGAATGGCTGTGCCTTTTTGTTTTTTGCGAGCTGAAAAGGATTGGCGGAACAAGGAAGGTGCGCGTGAGGGTTGGAGAGCAGTTGAAGGAGATCTGGCGGCAGGCCAGGAGAAGCGGCGCGGCGCGAACCACTGAGAATTCGCGTCAGTTGGCAGCGGCCGAAGCGGAGGCGGCGCGAAAGACTCTGGCGCTGCCGGCAATCCTGAGTCCGGTGCACTTTCCGGGGAGGCATTTGCCGAAACCGACGCCAGCGAATCTGCGCAAGTTTGCGGAGACTCCGCTGGTGAGGCGCGCGATCAATGTGATCAAAGATCGCATTGCGGCGATGGACTGGCAGGTGAAGCTACGGCGCGGAATGAGGCCGGAAGATGTGGCATATGCGCCGCGGAAGCTGCGCGCACTGCGGCGGACACTCGACGAGCCGAACCAGGTGGACAGCTTCAGGACCTTGATTGAACAAGCGGTCGAAGATGCGCTGACGGGTGGGTTTGGAGCGATCGAGATGGAGCCGACAGGCGATTCCGAGCGGCCGGCGATGATGTGGGCGGTGGATGGAGCTTCGATCCGGATCAATGCGAAATGGGACGGTGACGAGAACATGCCGCGCTATGCGCAGGCCACGCCTGGACAGCTCGAGTCGAGCGCGGTTGAGCTTTTCGACAGGCAGCTGATGTATATCCGGATGAACCCGCGCAGCTTTACGCCGTTCGGGCTGGGGCCGCTGGAGGTTGCGTTTGAGACGATAAATCAGTTCCTGAGCGCGCATCGGTTCGCGGGCAAACTGGCGGCGAATTCGGTGGCCCAGTATGCGCTATGGTTGAACGAGGCCACGCCGACACAGCATGACCGGCTGATCCGATGGTGGCAGGACGAGATTGAAGGGACGGGACGTGTTCCGCTGCTCTCGACGGGGCAGAAGCCCGAGGTGCTCAGATTTGCGCAGGGAACGGATTCCGATTTGCGACTGGCGTGGCAGGAGTTCCTGATCAGGATGGTGGCAAACGCGTTTGGTTTGCCGCCGCTGATGCTGGGGCTTGAAGCGGACGTGAACCAATCGACGGCATCGGAGATGGCCGATGAGGCATTCCGTGGGGCGATATCGCCGCTGGCGATGCTTTTGGCGCAGCACATCACGCGCGATCTGTTCGGCAAGTGCATTGGGTGGCCAGAGTTCGAGTTCGTTTTTAACGATCTGACCGCGCGTGACGAGATGACGGAACTTACGGTCCAGGTGCAGTTGTTGCAGGCCGGGGTTTTGACGGTGAACGAAGTGAGAGCGATGCGGGGCCTGGCTCCGTTAGAACCGGGTGTCAGGGATCAGGGGTTAGGGGTCAGCTGATATTCGAAGCCTGATCACTGAAACCTGAAACCTCGCGAGTGGAGCGAACAGATGAGATTGGAAGCGATGGCGGTGCAGTTTCCTCATGTGGAAGGTCATCCGAACAGAGTGCCGTTTGAGGGAGTGCTGACAGTGGTGAACGCGCCGAGCGACAAAGCGCCGGCAGGCGCACGCGGTCACCGGGTGATGTTGACGCGCGAGGCAGCGGAGAAAGCGCTGCCTTCGCTGCTGGGCATGGCGGTGGATTACCGTCCAGGCTGGGACGGGCACGATGCGCGGCGCAAGATCGGGTTATTGACTGAAGCGAACGTTATAGGGGCGGCGCTGTGGGTGAAGGGATATCTTTACGCCCGCGATTTTCCCGAGGTGGCTTCGGCTATCCGGGCTCATGCGCCCGAGTCGATGGGGATGAGTTACGAATTGGCCGACGCGCGGGTGGAAGATATGCGCGCAGATATCTGGAAGCTGACTCGAGTTACTTTCACCGGGGCAGCAATTCTGCTTCGCGAAAAGGCGGCGTATCGGGCGACCAGCTTCAAGATGGCGAGTTAGCGGCAGGCCGGAGTTAGCGGTGTTAGCGGAGTTAGTTAGTCATCCGCCCGGCAAGAGAATCAGCCCAAAGGAGGGCCCCACACGAGGGGCCCTTTTTATTGGAATGAGCAATTGTGAAGCGGGACATTGCAAGAAGAGAGAGGAAGAGCATGGAGAACATCGGACAGGAGTTGACCGAGCGGCTTGAAGCCGCGACCACCCTGCTGGAGAAGACATTGCGCTGGCTTGATGAACGGGCCACCGCGGTAAATGCGCTCTCAGGCGAGGTGGAGAAGATATCGGCGACGGTGGAACAGACCCGCCGCGAAACGGAACTGGCAGACAAACTGGCTGCAGTGGAGAGGGAACTGGCCGAGGTAAAGGCCGCAGCTGCACAGAACGTGCTGAATCCGCTTCGCCGGACAATGCCGGCCGCGACTGCCGAAATGCTTACCAAACACGGCATTGGCGACGGACCCGTGGACGTGCGAACGCTTGATGCGGCACTGAACGGCCTGAGCCTGGAACAGCGAATCGCCGTAAAGACGCAACTTCTGCGGGCAGGCGCGATTTCGTAAGACAGTGGACAGTGAACAGTCGACAGTGATCAGCATTCCGTGCTGATCCTGGCCTGACTGTCCACTGTGCATTGTTCACTGACCACTCAAGCCTGGCACATGGTGCACGGCGAACCAACACGGCCCCATGGAGGGGGCGGAAAGTATGAACGCAACCTTTACTGACATTCATGCGGCGGCAGATTACATTGGACCGGGCGCCATTGAAGTGCCGTTATACCAGACGGAGATTTTCGACATTTGCCGCCGCTCGAGCCCATTCGGGCAGCGCATCAAACAAGTTCCGGCGACTGGACATCCTTCGCGGTTTTTCGAGGAGACGGCTATTCCGAATCCGGGAGCAGCCGGCTTCGTGAATCCGCGGAGCATCAATCCGGCGGTGGTGAGCCCGACGCGCATCGAATTAAGCGTGCCGCTGAAGGCGATTGTGGCGCAGATCAACTACAACCTGTTCGACATTGAGCTGGGCGATCAGCAGAAGCAGTTTGCGTATTTGCAGGCCAAAGACCTGGTGGACACCGTGAGCGGCGTGATGGTTACGCACGATGTAGCGCTGTGGCAGGGGACCGACACCAGCCTGAGCGCGCCGACGACCACCCAGTATATGGGTTGCGCGGCGCAGATTGCGGCCGGCGGCAACATCGTGACAGTGACCACCTCGATGAAGATTGTGGACACGATCAAGACCACGATTGCGCAGATGGTGGCGAACAGCGGCTACCACGTGCGGCCGACAGCGATCTACGCAAACCCGGTATTGCTCGACCTGATCGACCAGGAGATGAAGAGCGAGTACAACGTAGTACTGAACACGGATCAGATTACGGCTGGATTCCGCGTGAAAATGCTCTCGACGCAGGCGGGCGACATTCCGCTGATTCCCGACTGGAGCCTGCCCTATACGCCCGGCACCGGATCCGGTTCCAGCTACACTCCGGGAAGTTACCCGGCTTACATCGTCACCGAAGACCTGATCGAGTACCACTGGCTAGGCGATCCGACTCCGCGGATCTTCCAGCTTGGCCTGCCGAACTCACTGACCTATCAGTATGTCGCGGTCAAGTTCGGTGCGCCGGTGGTAAAAGGCGCGAACTTCGCGCATTACCAGGTGACCGTACAGCGCTAGGAAAAGCAGTTGTCAGTTTTCAGTGATCAGTTATCAGTTGACGGCTTTGCGATGCAAGGTATGTCACTAACATTCGAAATCGACAATTGATAACTGAAAGCTGATATCTGAGGACTTTGAAAGGATAAGTTATGCCCTATCTCGAGCCAGCGGATTATCCGAACTACGGACTGCCGGCTGGAACGACAGCGGACTGGATAACGGCTGCGACGGCTCTTATAAACAGCTATTGCAGAAGGCCCGATCTGAATGTAATGCAGTACATCGAGCGCCTGCGCGTGACTGCAGGAGCACAAACTGTGCTCTTGAGCTTTTTGCCGCTCGCGCCGCTGGCACCTGCCTCGTCGCCGATCGTCAGCATTGAAGGACGATACGCGAAGCCGCGGCGCGGCGAGGTGCCGAACGAGCCGTTGCTGGAGATTGCGTGGGCATTTTCTCTGCCCGGCCAGTGGACCGAGATTGACGCGAGCCTGGTGGATTTCGATCCTGCAAATGGCGAGCTGACCTTGCCCTGGAATGTGCTTGGGCTGCCTTTCAACGAAGTGCGGGTAACGTATACGGCCGGTCTTACGACGATTGGAGATGACGTGAAGTCGGCGTGCGCGCAGCTCGTGCGTAACGCCCAGGCGGCGCCGGCGCTAAACGCGAGCATGAGCAAGATCGACACAATGCAAATGAAGTACTTCTCAAGTTCGCTGATCGACGAGACGGTGCAGGAGTGGCTTAAGCCGTACGTTGCGAACAGGCTGGGGTGAGCGATGAGCGATACGGCGCCGCGCAATCCGATGGGAGCACCCCGGTTGCTGGCCGATGCATTATTGCGCAGCGTAGCAGGAACGACGGCCCTGCTGCGAGTGACAGGGACAAACACAGACACAAGCATGTTCGAAGTGGGGTTGTTGCCGACGAACTTTGCTGAAGTGACAATCGGCCCGGTGCTGATGCGCAAGTTGCGGCCGACATGGCAGGAGAGCGGAGAGTCGAAATGGGAGTTACTGGTCTCAGCGAGCGGTGTAGAGCAACAGGTACTCGCTCTCGACCTAGCTTCGGCGGAAGCGCTGTTCCAGATGACGATGGCAGTTACCGTGAGTGGGCAGGATTACCTGATTGAGTCGATCGCATCGAACGAAGCATTTGGAACGGTCTACTTATACCGATTGTTACTGCGCGAAGCGCGTCAGCAGGGCGTGTAGGGGCAGGGGTCAGAGATCAGAGATGAAAAGCTCCGGGTGGGCAGTAAGTTTGTCATTCGGGCCTTGAGCCGATGGGAGCGGATATGCAGAATGCGAAGGACTCTTTTTACATGGCGTTACGGACGAGATTGGCGACGGTCAATCCCGAGCGGACTATTCTGCTGCGCGGCGCGGTAAGGCCCGGGATCCTTGTGGAGGAAGCTGAAGCGCCCATGAGCCAGCTACCGAGTGACGTATTCGTGCTCAGATGGCTTGGACTGGGAACGGATGCCGACCTGCCTGCGACGATGGCGGGGGAGCAGTGCGAGATCATCTACCAGACATGCGGCACCCAGAGCTTCGGCGGACTTGACCGCGGCCGGGCGCTGAGCGAGATGGATGAAGAGCTGCTGTCGACGATCGAGCCGTATCACACGCCGAAGGTCAATTACGAGGCAACACCCCCGGCAACCATGTTGACGCAGGTGTTTTGGGATGAGCCGTCGTTTGCGCCAATAACAATCCAGCGCGACCGGTTGAGCCGGACGGCGACAGTAATGGTATACAGCTACCAAGAGCAGGGAGAGTAAATGCCAGCGACATGGTTCCAAGCACCTGCGCCAGTATCGCGGAGAGTGCGCGTGTACTTTGCGCCGGTAAATCGAAGCGCACAGACGCCGGTGCTCTTTGACCCCGCACAGCAGGGGCGATTTAGTTTAGAAGCGCCTCCGGCCCCGTGGATCAGCCTGGGTTGGATTCAAGGTTTTGTGCGGAAGCCTACAAGCAAGACCGCCGCGTTATTGACGGGAATTCCGGCGGCGCCGTTGGAGCAGGTTCGCGAGACGCTTGAAGCTCAAGTAAGTTGTGAGTTTTTGAGTTGGACAAAGCTGACGATGGCTCTTGCAACCGGCTCGCAGCACATGAACGTTCTGGCAGCGGCGAGTGGCGCGGTCCCTTCGGGCGATGGCGCTCAGGCTGTACCAGCTGTGACTCCGCAGAGCGGATCGAATGCAACGCTGATCCTGCTGGATTCATCGGACGCGGCAAAGTTCCAGGCCGGATCGATCGTTGCGGTCGACGTGGACAACACGGGGCAGACAGGATACGTTGGCTCGCCCGTCTCGGGCGCGTATGTGAAGCAAGCGATCACGGACGTGGATTACATCAGAAGGGTGACTTTCAATGTTGCGCTGGTATCGGCGGTAAGCAATAGCGGACTTACTCTTGCCGAACCCTTGCCCGGCGGCGCTCCGGTTGCAGGAGCCAAGGTACAGGCTGTAGCTGGATTTGTAGATCGCGAGGGCGGCAGCTTCTACCAGGAGTGGTCGGCACTGTTTGTGATGGAAGGCAGCCAAGGAGAACGGATCTTTTTTCATTATCCGAGATTGCAGGCTGCTACGGGCGCGGAAGAGACAGTGACGCCACTCAACAACAAATTTCAGAACGGGCAATCGCGCGTGATGCTCAACGGACGCTTTATCGCGCTGCCGGTATCTGATCCATTGGACAACGAACGGGTCGTTTGTTACCGCAGTTTCTTGCCTGCGGCCAACGCGTTGGTGTGATTGTGCGACGATCCTGCAATAATGTGAGCCGATAATTGGTGCCCGAAGAGACGATATGAAGATTATGATCCAAGGACAGGACTACACGGCCGCGCTCGATGCGTCCCGTCCACTAACGATTGAACGCAAGCTGAATGAGCCATCAATGTGCGAGCTTTGGCTGAGCATTCCCTCAAACGGCACCTTACCGTCACCGGCACGATACGAGACTCTTGCCGTCACCGGAGATAACGGGACTACTTACTTTACCGGATATATTGCAGTAAGTCCGTTGATTGAATATGCAGGTGTAGGTCTGGAGGGCCCCCGTTATAGAACGGGAATTCAAGCGGTGAGCGACGAACTTATTCTCGACGGGCTACTGATGCCGCCAAGCGCTGGAAGCTCCGGTGAGACGGCAGGATCATTGATTGCCTCGCTGGTGACACACTCGGGATCGGCGGCACTCTCGACAGCGGGACTCACGCTCAACACCTGTGTCAGCAACTTTGTACCCGAACCGGGGACGAATTGGAGCCAGCGTGCGGGCCAAGTTGCAAGCATGACTCGCGCCGCATATAGAGCCTTGAATGGGGCCCTTGCGCTTACATCGATCCAAGCACAAGTTCACCCGCTGAATGAAACTGACGGAAGCCTGACTCTCGCCAACCTGGCATTTACGGCAAGCGTGAAACGGGCGCTGGCCAATGACGTGACGGTTTGCGGAGAAGATGAGCCGGTTGCATATGTGACGGAATACTTTCTGGGGGACGGCGTCACAACAACTTTCAATCTAGCTGCGGATCCGTATTTACTGTCGAGCTCGAAGTCAAGAATCATCAACGAGCTGTTTAATGAGCCGCAGATCAATCAGACGGTGTGGAGCGCATCCGGCGGCCCGGGTTATCTGGCGCTGGGGCCTGCAGGACTGGCTATGAACGGCGGAAATGGGATTGACGGTCAGACCGCGCTGACTTGGATTGATGCGGTGGAGATGGGCGGAACGTTGCTGCTCGAAGCGAGTGGTGTGGTTCTTTCGCCGGGCAGCACGGGGGTTGTGGCAGGGTTCTTCAGCGGCGGCGCCGCGCAGGCCAACTGCATCGCGGGTTTTCAGGTGACGGCACAACAGGGCACTGGCGCGGTGACACTGCAGCCGCTGATTCAGGGCTGCGCTTCTGGAACGACATTCTCAGTAAATTCGCAGGATAGCTATACGCTGCGGATGCGCGTGCGCTGTCCGGAGCTCGAGCGGTCGCGTGCAATATGTTACGCGTTTGGCGACGGCGGACCGATTTCAGCAGGAGGACAGGGTGTGCCTGCGCCGTGCTCGATCCAAATGGAAGTTCAGCAATTTGTGAATGGGGTTGGCGCAACACCGGTGACTGTCTACAGCGGGTCGCTTGCGAATCTACCGGGCGCGTGCCAGGTTGTGGGCGCCAGCAGTATTAACCTGATTGGCTCGATGCGCGGGCTGGATCTGAATAATCTCGGCTCAGTATGGGTGGTAAGTACGCCGCCCGGCGGGTCCCCGTACACGCGACGCATCGGTACAACTGCGCAGCAGGCCGAATGCCACATTGAGCGGAGCGGGAAACTGGTGTTTTACACGGGATATGTGCCGGTCGCGGGCGAGCAAATCGCGGCGAGTTATCGGACGATCGGCAGGGCCGTGGGACGAGCTGTGAATTCAGCCAGTCAGCAAGCGCTCGCGCAGGCAGGATCGCCTTCAGTGGCTGCGTGGATCGGGTCGGTGACCAGCCCACCTGCGCGCAGCTCGGCCGATTGTCGTAATGCAGCATTGGTGATGGAGCAGGCTGCGGCGAGTGTGAGCGCGCTGTGGAGCGGAACGTACATAGGGAATAACTCGAGCTTTGGGAGCGACGTGTGGCCAGGCGATGCGCTCCAACTGAATGCGCCGTCGGCAAACCTCAATGCGCAAGTTGTCATTCGGACAGTGAAAATGAGTTATGCCGCGAGTTATCCCGACTTAGTGACGTACGATATTGCGTTCGCCAATGACTGGGCCGATGACTTAGCCATCAAAACCAGCACGAGAGTGCCGGAAGATACATGGCTGCCCGCACCGGTTGCGCCAACGGTGCTCTCGAACCTGAACGGATTGACTGTGACGGCACTGAGTGGAAGCACGGTGACCGTCAACACCGGGGTCGCGGCGCCAAGCGGCGGCGGGTTCGAGATCCGGCTGCGCGATTTCACATTCATGCCGGGCGAGGATCCGACGCTGGTGATGCGCGGCAGCCAACAAACGCTTACTTTCTCGCGGGTATCGGCTGCAGACCGGTTCTACATCAGAATGTATGACGGATCGACGCCGCCCAACTACTCGGAGTTTTCGGCGGCACTCTTTATCAACTTGCCGTTAAGCAGTAATCAGTGACCGGTCGTCAGTGGTCAGCAGGCGCGAAGCAAGCGACCACTGAGGTCAAGATGGAGTTCCGCAGATGCGGATGATGAATGAATTCGAGGCGCAGGTGTTGAGCGACCTGAGCGTTTTAAAGACGCAGATGTCGGGCCTGATGGGCGACGGCAATGGCGGCAGGCTGGCAGAGCTCGAGCGGCGCATGGACAGGCACGAACAGAACTGGCAGCGGGCTAAAGGATTTGCGGCGGCGATGAGCGTGCTGCTGGCGGTGGCTGAAGTAGCGTTTGAAGCGTGGCGCCGGCACTAAATCGATCACACTTCAATTTGGTTCGTCCTTTCGCATCCCAGCTGCTCGAGCACCCACGGACCAAAACTTTTCGAGCCACACGACCGTGGGGCTCCAGCGCACCACTAGGGTAGAGCACCCAGGGTTCGTATAATCAGCGCATGAGCAAGCAACCGCTGGTGGGCGTGGTAATGGGCTCGAAGAGCGATTATGAAACGCTCTCAGCTGCGGCAGAGATTCTGCGCGAATTGGATATTCCTTATGAAGCCAGGGTGGTGAGCGCGCATCGCACTCCGGACTGGCTCTTCAAATACGCTGAAACGGCGCGCGAGCGCGGGCTGCGTGTAATTATCGCCGGCGCGGGCGGCGCGGCGCATCTGCCCGGAATGCTTGCGGCCAAGACATTAGTGCCCGTTCTAGGCGTGCCGGTGCAGACAACTGCTCTCAACGGCATGGATTCTCTGCTGTCAATTGTGCAAATGCCTAAGGGCGTGCCGGTGGGCACCTTGGCCATCGGCAAAGCGGGCGCCGCAAACGCGGCGCTGCTGGCTGCCGAGATTCTGGCAGCGACGGATGCGGTTCTCTTTGAGCGGCTGGCCAAGTGGCGCGCGGCGCGCACCCAGGAAGTGCTCTCGCAGGAGCTGCCGGGGTGATGCTCTCCGAACCTTCCAACTTTTGGAGTAGTTCTGTGGCGAGTCCGGGGGGAGGGTTGCTCGCCATCCTGGGCGGCGGGCAGCTGGGCCGCATGATGGCCATGTCCGCGCGAACCATGGGCTATCGCGTGCGCGTGATGGATCCCGAAGCAAGGTGCCCGGCAAGTTTTGTCGTTGACGAAACCATTGTGGGCAAGTGGGATGACGTGGACGCAGCGCGAAGGCTGGCCGCGGGTGCCGACGCCGTGACGCTGGAAATCGAGCAGATCGGGGTAGACGCGCTGAATGAAGTCGCGCGGATTGCTCCGCTGCGGCCGGGCGTTGAGGCGATTCGCATCATCCAGGACAAGACCCTGCAGAAGAGGTGGCTCGCGGAAAACGGGTATCCAGTTGGGCCATTTGCCGTAGTGAAGAGCGAGGCGGATCTGCGCGGGGCCGCGCAGGCGCTGGGCGGCGATGTGTTCGTAAAGATCGGACGCGGCGGGTACGATGGGCGAGGGCAAGCGCGCATCATTGGCGCGCACGACGCTGATTTTGGAGATGGGTTGAGGTTGATCGACCGGGGACCCTGCGTTGCCGAAAAGGCTTTGGATCTCTATTGCGAGATCAGCGTCATGGCGGCCCGGAATCCAGCGGGCGAAGTAAAGACCTACCCTGCGGCGCGGAATCATCACGAGAACCAGATTCTGGCGTGGAGCGTGCTGCCGGCGGGCGTGCCCATCGAGTTGGAGCGTCGCGCCGAAGAGATTGCTGCCGGAATCGTAGCCGGCCTCGGTATTGAAGGATTGCTGTGCGCGGAGATGTTTGTCACGCGCAGCGGTGAGTTGCTGGTGAATGAGCTGGCGCCGCGTCCGCACAACAGTTACCACCAGAGCGAGCGCGGCTGCGCGACCAGCCAGTTTGAGCAAGCAGTGCGCGCGGCGTGCAATCTGCCGCTCGGATTGACGGATCTCATTTCTCCATGTGCGATCGTGAATCTGCTTGGAGACGTGTGGCTCGATGGGGAGCCGAATTTTCCCGCGGCCTTGAGCGTGCCGGGCGTGCGCCTGCACTTGTATGAGAAGCTGGCGCCGCGCGCGGGTCGCAAGATGGGGCACTTATCGAGCGTGGGCGCGACGGCTGAGGAAGCGTTGGAACGGGTGCTGGGGGCGAAGAGCAGGCTGTAACCTCGAGTATTTTCGCGGACAGATTTCAAACGGCAGTATTATGGCATCAGTCGTTTTCTCGATTGAGAGGATGCCATGATTATCAGCCTTGAGAACCTGCGTTCGGGAATTGATTGGTGGCGAGCCTCCAGTTGGGGCATGGACATCATCAACTCTGAATACGAAGGGATTTATAAGGCACGGGCACCGGGTCTAACCCAAGAGTGGTGGGACAAAACAGTCGATCTTTTATGGGCTTGGAAGGCCATTCGCTCACGGAAGCCGCCCAATACGAAGGCAGAGATTAAGAAGAGGGGTGGTGGCGAACAGTTGGCCAGACTGTCCGCGATTTTTGCTTCGATCCGCTCTTCGTCTAACTCGGAGCCAGATATAGTATCTGTTCAATGGGACGATATCTCCGAGTTGTTCGAGATTTCATTTGAAATCAAGTGCAGCGACAAGAAGGTCGGCTCCCCGGTATTCGGAAGCAAGATGTGCCATTTCATATTTCCAAAAGTCTTCCCGGTCATCGATAATCTGGCGACGGGGATATTTGACTATGAGTTTTACTGGCGCGGAATGCGTGACGAATGGCAAAGATTCCCTTACAAAGACGAGGCGATCGCATATCTTAGCCCAAGTTCGTCATGACTCGGGTCAGGGATTCGCTAAGTGATTTGGAATCAGATCAGGCAGTGGCGAAGTCTGCACTACATTCCTGATCGAGATGGAGGCGGTCGGGGATGGAGATGTGGAGTTGCTCGAAGAGTCTC
>DATJSB010000161.1:0-16441 GCA_035504315.1 Occallatibacter sp. | reverse complement strand
GTGCGCAGCAGGGTAAAGCTGTTCAGACGGACCCCAAGGAGGGGCTTGCCCTGAATACGGGGCTCCAGGGCCCGGAGATAGGCTGAAATGTCGGGCAACTCCGGCATCGCATCGTATGGTAGCGTGCCCGGTGCATCCCTGGGACGGGCCGCGACGTAGAATCTCTTTGCCAACAACTTCCTGACTCGATGGGCGCTTTCCGCATCGGAAGAAAGAAAAGGCAGCTCCGCATTTGATCCCATGATGGAATTCCACATCTCGCGTGAGGCACGCAACCGCTATCAGGTGAGCGATGCCCTGTTCAATTTCGTTGGCAATGTGATCTTTGGCGATTTGGCCGCCTGCCGCGAACTCGCGTTCAGAATGACCGAGATTCGCACCGCGCACGGCAACCGGGAAAACGTGGTCAACCCCGGCGCGCTGTTCGCCATGGGTCTCATCGACGAGGTCAGCCACGCCCTGGTCGAGTTGTACCGGCGCAATCGCGATCCCAAGGTCACACAAAGCGCCCTGGCGTGGTTTGCAGAGCGCGTCGGCGAAGAGAACGTGGAGCGCCTGCTGCGAGCGTTCGTCGAGGAGTTTCCCAACGTCGCCATTTATCGCGGCGATGAGACAGTCGACAAATGGCTCGACCGGTCCACTGAAGGCCTGGCCCATCGTGAAGCCGTGCTCGAAGAGATGATGCTCCTGTGGCTGGCCAACCAGAATCCCGCATTTCGCCCGTTCCGCGAACTCTACGACGACAGGAAGCTCGCCTCGAGCACCGCTTATCCCCAGGTGACGGCCGCTCTCGGCAACTACTTTGCCACGCGCCCCGATACCGGCATGGGCCGAGGCAACCTGCTCGATCTGCTGCTGGCCCCGATGCAGGCATCTCCGGATTCCCTCTCCGGACAGCTCTCCTGGATTCGCGAAAACTGGGCGCATTACCTTGGCGAGAACCTGCAGAAAGTCCTGCTGGCGGTGGATGTGCTGAAGGAAGAGGAAGTCGCGATCTGGATGCGCTTCCACCCGGCATCGGCGCGCCGGCCGCACGATCCATTCAGCGACACGCCGCACTCGGAGGTCCCCGACTTCCGGCGCGACGCGCACCCCGGCGATGTCGAGTACGAGCGCTTCAGTCCCGATGTGGACTGGATGCCGAACGTGGTGATGATCGCCAAAAGCACCTACGTCTGGCTGGCGCAGCTGTCGCGGCAGTATGGCCGGCCGATCGAGCGTCTGGACCAGATCCCGGACGAAGAGCTGGAAACGCTGGCGCGCCGCGGCATGAATGCCCTGTGGCTGATTGGCGTATGGGAGCGCAGCCGCGCCTCGCAGCTGATCAAGCGCATGCGCGGCCAGCAGGACGCGGTCGCTTCCGCATATTCGCTGTTCGAGTACCGGATCGCCGACGACCTGGGCGGCGACTATGCCTACCGCAATTTGCGGGAGCGGGCGGCGCGGCACGGTATCCGCCTGGCCAGCGACATGGTCCCAAACCATATGGGGATCGATTCCCCCTGGGTCGTGGAGCATCCGGAGTGGTTCCTCTCACGGATGGACCGGCCCTACCCCGCCTACAGCTTTAACGGTCCGGATCTCTCCCCGGACGGGCGCGTATCGATCCGCATCGAGGACCACTATTACGACCAGACCGATGCGGCGGTGGTTTTTGAGCGCCGCGACAATCGCTCCGGACACACCGAGTACATCTACCACGGCAACGACGGCACCAGCTTCCCCTGGAATGACACGGCCCAGCTCAACTACCTGAGCGCAGCGGTGCGCGAGCAGGTGATCCAGACCATTCTCCACGTCGCGCGGCTGTTCCCGATCATCCGCTTCGATGCCGCGATGACTCTGGCCCGGCGCCACGTCCAGCGGCTCTGGTTTCCCGTGCCGGGCAGTGGCGGATCCATTCCCTCGCGCGCCGAGTTCGCCATGACCCAGGAGCAGTTCGACGCGGCGATGCCGCACGAGTTCTGGCGCGAGGTGGTCGACCGGGTTGCCGCCGAAGTCCCGGGCACGCTGCTGCTGGCCGAGGCCTTCTGGCTGCTGGAAGGGTATTTTGTCCGGACCCTGGGCATGCATCGCGTCTACAACAGCGCGTTCATGAATATGCTGCGCGATGAGGAGAACGCAAAGTATCGCTCCGTGATTAAGAACACGGTGGAATTCGATCCCGACATCCTCAAACGCTACGTGAACTTCATGAGCAATCCGGATGAGAAGACGGCGATCGATCAGTTCGGGACAGGCGACAAATATTTTGGCGTTTGCACCATGATGGCGACCCTCCCCGGCCTGCCGATGTTCGGCCACGGGCAGATCGAGGCCTTCACGGAGAAGTATGGGATGGAGTACAAGCGGCCGCGTTATGAGGAAACGCCGAATCAGCATCTGGTGGAGCGGCACCAGCGCGAAATTGCACCGCTGCTGAAGAACCGGCAGATGTTTGCCGAAAGCGCCAACTTCGCCCTGTTCGATTTCTGGCGTGACGACGGAACCGTCGACGAAAACGTCTTCGCCTGGTCGAATCGGCTCGGCCCTCAGTCCGCGCTGGCGGTCTACCACAACAAATACGCCAGCACGTCGGGCACGCTGCACCATTCGGCGGCCCGCACCGACAAAGGCAGCGGCGCCCTGTTCACTGTGACCCTCCACGATGCGCTCGGCTTGCCCCGGCAGGGCGACGCGCTCTTTGCCTACCAGGACAATGCCACGGGGCTGCATTACCTGCGGCACATCGGCGAGATCCGCGACCGTGGTCTTCACCTGAATCTGGACGCGTATCAGTATCACGTCTTCCAGAACTGGCGGGAGATGCGCTCCACCGCGGATCATCCATGGGATGCGCTCTGCGCGGATCTGAACGGGTCCGGGACCTGGAGCCTCGACGAGGCGATGGCCAGGTTCAAACTGCGGCCCGTCCACAAGGCCCTGCATGCGGCTCTCGATTCATCTCTGCTGCGCTGCTACGCCGATCTGGCTGAGGCGGAGGCGGCCGAAACTGCCTCGGCGCTGGCGCACGCGACGGAAGCTCCGTGCAGCCGGGAGGAGATGCTGGAGGCGCTGGAAACGAATGCCGGACGCTTTCTGCGAGCTGCCCTCGCGGCTCTCGAGGCGGAGCTGCCGACGACGAAACCTCCGCATGTCGGAATCGCCGAAGCTTCGCGGCCCGAGTCGATGGAGGAGCCGAGCGATCAGCCCCTGACCGTCCCCGCCTCCACCGCGCCGCAGGGCCTGGGTCTTTCACTGGAAACAGCCACCGCCCGATACCATGCCCTCCTGCTGGCTGCAATGAAGCTTCCGTCCCTGGAGCGCGCTTTCAGTCGCGGATGGTCCTCGGAGGCGCGCGCCGTCCTGCCCAGCTACAGTCCCCCGACGACCGCCGTTGCGGTATGGGCTCCGGTGATCGCGTGGTGTTTGCTGCGGACCCTGTTCGACGTTCTCCCCCAGGAGGGAAGCATCGGGGCGAGGTTTGACTCTCTTTACCTGCGAAATGGACTCGCCGAAGCATTCCAGCCGGTGGGGTTCATGGACGAAACCGGCTATCGCGCGGCTGCCCGGGTTCGCCTTCTGCTCACGCAGCCGACGGCGTCGAGCATCGCGCCTTCAGCGCCATTGTCGTGGGAGGACGCCGACGCGGCATGGCTCACGCGACTGCACGAGGCGCAGGGCCACCGCTACTTCAACAAGGAAGCGCACGAGCAGATTCTGTGGTGGAGGCAGTTGCCCCCACTGGTCGCGATCGCCGAGAAAGATCCGGCCGGAAAGCTGGCAGGAACGCGCGCGGCGATTCGCGATATGGAGCGTGCGAACGCAACTGCCGTTGCCGAAGCACAGGCCGCCGGTTATCGACTCGATCTTCTGCCGGCGGAGAAGGTCGATGGCCAAAGGCGGGGAAACTCCGAAAAACATCCGTAATAATCTGTTCACCTCCGAGGGAATTGCCCGGAACGTTTGCTAGGATGGCGTGAGAGGCAGCGAGCTAATTTGCGCGCGTCGCCTCGGCGCAGCGGCAGGAAGGCCGCGATTCGTTTGAGAGGAACTGGCCCACAAAAAACCACCGCCATTCTCGCGTTTCTTCTCCTGATTCCCTTCGTGACATTTGCGCAATCTGTTCGTCATTCTCCAGCCTCTGACTCCGCCCTTTCTCCCCTTCTCAGCTCCATCGACTTGCCCGACGCGCCAGTGCCCGTTGCCGGGCAAAACGCGCAAACCCAGCAGCAAAAGCCTCCGCAGAGCAATGAGCCGTCCCTGGGCGATCTCGGCTTCACACCGGCGCAAACCGAAGCCAATGCGAAGCTGCAGGCGCGACTGAACAAGCGCACACACATGCTGAAGATCCATCAGACGCTGGGGATCATTACTTTGGCTCCCCTTGCAGCGACGGTGATTGTGTCCAGCGGGGCGAAGCCGAAGCACAGCCACACCGCCGGCGGAACCGTGATCGAGCCGAGTTCCGCGGGAGTGGATCTGCACGCCGCGCTGGGTTCTGCGTCCGCGGTCATGTATGGGCTGACTGCCTACTACGCCATCGCCGCCCCGAAGATCAGGGGCGTAAAGCCCAAAGGCGCGATCCGGCTGCATCGCGATCTGGTCTGGATCCACGCTCCGGGTATGGTGCTCACGCCGATCCTGGGCGGGATCGCTCTCAACCAGGAGAACCAGGGCGAGAAGCCGCACGGCATTGCTGCTGCCCATTCTTACGTTGCCTGGACGACTGTGACCGCTTATGCCGCGTCGGCGGTCGCCGTCTCGTGGCCCATTCACTGGAAATTCTGGGAGAAGTAATGCGACTCGCGCTCATCCTTGGACTTCTGGCGGCGGCGTTGCCGGCTCGCGCTCAGAATCAGTGGGATCTTCAGCAGTCCACGCTCACCTGGCACGTCACGCATCCCATGCATGAAGTCGCCGGAACGAGTCACGATGCGAAGGGCAAGGGCATTTGTGCCAACGGCGAGTGCAATTTTCTGATCGCCGTCCCCGTGAATACCTTTCACTCCGGCGACAGCAATCGCGACCTGCACATGCTGCAGGTCGTTCGCGGCGCGGAATTCCCCATGGTGCTGGTGCGCACCAGCCTCCCCCAGGCGGAACTGAATTCGCCGGCTATCAGCGCGGATCTGGAGGTTCAGTTCGCCGGGCAGACGGCTCACTACACCCATGTCCAGCTGCACAAGACGCAGCACGGCAACGATGTCGAAATCACGGGCACCATTCCCGCCACATGCTCCGATTTCAAAATTGAGCGGCCTTCCTTTCTGACCGTTCCCATTCACAACGAAATTCCCGTGGACTTCGACGTGCTCTGGCACCCGCAGTAGACGCTCACCGGCGCGGCAAACCGGCTTGGGTTCCGGACTGCTACACTCGTCATAGATTCCCGCCCCGAAGCCGGGATGGCGGAACTGGCAGACGCAGCGGACTCAAAATCGGCCTTTCGCAAATCAAAACTCATATAAACAACTGACAATACATTGTTTGTTACGATATCGGCCATGGCGTACGGCTTGCGCAACTCTTGCACACTTTTGTGATTCTATAGAGGAAGCGGGAGGTGCATCCGCATGGCAGAGCATCACACCATCCTCGGTGGCAAAGTTCACGTCTACAAGCGTCCGAACAGTTCGAGCTGGCAGTGCGCAACTTATCTAGCCGGGAAGAATCGGCGCACCACCACCAAAGAAGACAGTCTCTCGAAAGCGAAGGAGTTCGCGGAAGACTGGTATTTGCAGCTGCGGGGTAAGCTCCGCGACGGTCAGTTGAAAAGCGGCAAGCTGTTCCGCGAAGCAGCGAAGTTGTACCTGCGCGAATTCGACATAATGACGCAGGGGCAGCGCAGCGCAAAATATGCGAGCGGACAGCACGCCCGTACAAATGGATATCTGATTCCGTTCTTCGGCAGCATGGTACTACCTGAGATCACGGCGGGCAAGGTCAATGAATACCGCGTCCATCGCCTTGAAGAGTGCAAGGCCTTGCGCGGCAAGCCTCCAGCGCGTAGCACCATGCACCAAGAGATCGTGACGCTGCGGCAGATTTTCAAGACGGCTCTGCGGCACGGATGGGTCGATCACCTCCCGGATTTCTCAGCGCCATACCGCGCGTCTGCCAAGATTTCCCATCGAGCATGGTTCTCACCAGAAGAGTACAAGCAGCTTTATGAGGCAACACGCAAACGCGCGCAGAACCCAAAGCAGCCCCGTTTTCGTTGGGAGGCGGAACAACTTCACGACTATGTTCTGTTTTCCGCCAACACTGGACTCCGCCCCGACGAGGCGAGGCGTCTTCAGTTCCGAGATGTCACGGTGACCGAAGATGAGGGGAGCGGCCAAACCATCCTTGAGATCGAAGTACGCGGCAAGCGAGGCGTTGGCTATTGCAAGAGCACAACAGGTGCTGTGCATCCGTTCCAGAGGCTGAAGGCTCGCCCACGTCCAGATGGAGGGCCGGGAAGATCGGGTAGCCGCGCCGCATCGATGGCCAACGGTGAATGGCAAGAGCCCGGACCCACCGATCTTCTGTTCCCGAAATGGCAGCGCGAGTTGTTCAACGCAATCCTTGAGGAAGAAAAGCTTCGCACGGACCGTGATGGCAGGCCGCGAACGGCGTATAGCCTGCGCCACACCTATATTTGCTTACGCCTCCTCGAAGGTGCCGACATCTATCAGATTGCCAAGAACTGTCGGACAAGCGTAGAGATGATTGAGAAATACTATGCGGCTCATTTGAAGACGCAGCTCGATGCTTCCGCCATCAACATCATGAGGCCACGGTCGAAGAAAAAGACGGTCCCCAGGAGAGGCCCCGGACGAGTCGAGGCCGTCCGGTTGGCTGAGGAAGCGTAACCAGCACCCCTTGCTTTTCTGATTAAACGTAAATACCGAGTGAGCCAGGATGGAACCATCCTGGCATGGTTTGGGCCGGAACCGGCCCCACTCGGCCCGGAACCGGGCCGTTGTAAATATCGTTCCAGAATGGAATGAAATGGACGGCATCGCATCCGCAGCGATTGGTCAGGCATTTGTTATGGATTTCGCTCTAGGAAAGCCGCCCGCACGGCTGGGGATATTCGGAAGTTGCTTTGCTCCAGCTTGCTCAGTGCCTGGCGGAAATTGATCTTGCCCAATTTGGCCCCGCGCTCCAGAATCCCAAGCGTTCCGCGAACCTCCAGATGGAGGTTTTCCGCCTCCTGCCGCCCGTCCGTTTCATCGAGAAGCACGGTGCTGATTCCCAGCTCCAGCGCCAATTGAATGGCCTCACGTTCTCCGACATCCAGCTTCATCAACGCAGGGCTTGGTGCGGATGCAACTGTGCGCACTTCCAGCCACGCCGGGAAATGGCTGATCCACTGCTGTACTTTGGCGGGAGTTTTGGGGTGTTTCAATTCCTGAAAGACGGCCTGTGGAATCAGGACCTCACCGAAAAGGGCGGGCAACAAATCCACTTCGTCAATCAGTACCAGGTAATTCAGTGGGGAGGTATCGGCAACAACGATCATGCCGTCCGCTCAAATGCCTCGGCATCCTTCTCAAGGTCCTCGACGCTGTAAGCCCGCTCCCAAACTCCATGCTCCTTGAGAAAGCCATCCAGCTCATAGCGGGTTTCAAAGCCTAGAAGCATACGCGTCTGATAAGAGGAAAGCGCGCCGGAGCGATACCCTTCGATAGCGAACGCCTCCAGGGCTTCGCGCGCCGGATCGGGGCGCTGAGCGAGATCATCGGGAAGCTGCACAGTGATCTGCATAACCCCGAGCGTAGCACGGAACCAGGGCAAAAACCACTTGGGACCAATCCTCTCTGCGGCTGTACGAGGCGGAGCAAAATGTTCGTATCCACCAGGTAGGACGAGCCGGGCATCAGGCGTGTTCACCGAAAATCACTTCGCGTGAGAAGGTCTCTGTCCGCAGTTGAGGGACATTCGGCGCTTTGCTCGCAAGAGCATCCAGGAAAGCGCGAAATTCTTCCTGGCTTGCGCGTGCATGCCCTTTGCTTTTGCAAGTGATTGCTTCCTGAAGAAGCCGCTGCGCATACAACTCCAGCGCCATGCCGCGAGCCAAGGCTTCAGCGGCAAGCTGTCTCTCCATCTCCGGGTTGAGTTCGACGCGGATTGTCATGAAACCTCACACCTATACCCATTATCGGATGGCCGCGAGCGAAAGTCGATCTCAACCTTTATTTGCGTCGGGCTACACGGGATCCCATCGGGAGTTCTGGCAGTGGCCGCTGCGAAGCAGCGACCAGTATTCCTACTCGTCGCGAATGGCCTCCATGGGATCGACGGAAGCGGCTCTTCGGGCGGGCAGGACAAAAGCCACCGCGAGTACGGCGAGCAGGAGTGCGAGGGTGGCGGCGGCGATTCCGGGGCTTGTCGCCGAAACTCCATACAGCAGCGACTGCATCAGCCGTCCGGCGAGCCATGCGAGCACGCATCCGGCGATTATGCCTATGCCGATACGAAATGCCGATGTGTGGGTGAGGGTAAGGACAATCTGGTGCCGCTTCGCACCGAAAGCCATGCGGATGCCGATCTCGCGGCGGCGATCCACGACAGCCCGCGCCAGTATTCCATAAAGTCCGGTCGCCACCAACACAAGCGCCAAGACAGCGAATCCACCAGACACGCTGGACAGGAGACGTTGTTGACTCAGGTTGTAGTCGATCGCGTCGCGAAAGAGCCACGTCCGTGGCTGCGGCGTTCCGGGGAAAGACCGGGCAAAGGTCTCGTGGACGGCGGCCGCGGCCAACTGGGGGTTCGAGGCGCGCACCGCGATATACATGTGGGACAGGGGACGCTTTTCCCCTTCCAGCGGCGTGTATACGGCTAGGGGAGCGGGCTGAAGCAGGCTGGCGAGCCGGGCATTCTCGACGACCCCGACTACCCGACAACGCTCCAAGTTTGCGGGCTTTCCGGTCCCATTGCCAGAGTTAAGAAAACGTCCTACCGCGGACTGGCCCGGAAAGAAGTATGCCGCCGCTCCCGCGCTAATGACGCAGGTGGGATCGCCGGAAACATCGGCAGCGGTGAACCCGTGGCCCTCCAGAATGCGCGTCCCCATCGTGAGGAAGTAATTCTTCGAAACCTGTTCACCCCATACGTGTTCATTGACATACAGGTTTCCGCTTGTGTCCTGAGTATAGTACCCGGTTACGGAGAATCCACCGGATAGGGGCGGGATTCCCATCAGTGCAGCGGATTGCACGCCCGGCATGGCCTGCAGTTGGCGGAGGAACTCAAGATTGCGTGTGGCCTGATCGTTCTCCTGCATGCCTGCTTTGCTGAAGTCCACTTCGGCCAGCAGAACATGGTCAGCGGAGAAACCCGAATGTTCCTGGAGGTAACTATCGAGAGTCCCGGCAAGCAGCAGTGCTGCATTGATCAGCACTACCCCCAGAGCCACCTGCATGGGAAGAATCCAACGACCCATGTGCTCTGTGGAGCGGCCGGAACCGATGAGGCGCAGGTCGAGAGTGGTCGCACTGCGCGACGCCCGCCATGCTGGCCACACCCCGGCAAGCAGAGCAGCGCCCAATCCGATGGCAGCGGCGAAGAGAAATACGAGAGTACCAAAGTCGAGAGAGACGACGATGGGTGATTCAGGATCGGCAATCATTCTCACCAGCATCCTGGCAAGTTCCCATCCGAGAACCCCGCCGCCGAGAAGACTTCCGAGACCGAGCAGCAGAGTTTCGGTAAGGACCTGAAAAATGAGCCGACGACGGGTCGCACCCAGGGCACTGCGTATGGCGAACTCGTGCAGCCGCCCACTCACCCGCGACAGCACCAGCAGAGCAATGTTGACACCGCAGAGCAATATCATCAAGCCGCAGAGAGCCTCCAGCGCCACCAGCGGCCTGCTGAACCGGAAGCGAAGCCAGGAATCGCCGCCGTGCCCGGATTCTACGTCCAGATGGTATTCGGAGAAGAAGCCGCCGTTGAGGAACCTATGGGACGGGTCAGCCGCCTCATTGACGATCTGGCGGGTGGAGGCGAGATTGGCTCGCGCCCGACCGACGCTTTCTCCGGGTCGCAGGCGGCCCATCACGATGAGCCAGAACGAGCCGGAAGAGTGGTCGATCATGGCGTTCTCGTGCAGTACGCGCTCAAAGGAGAGGGGCAGTAGGAGGTCCGGAGCGTGGCTGGCCTGAACGCCGGTGAATCCGCGGGGAAGGACCCCGATGATGGAGACACTGGCGCCTCCGGAGGAAAAAACGCCCTTGAGATGGAGGTTCTTACCGATGACGGAAGGATCGTCCTGAAAAACCGTGTGCCAATAGTTCCAGAAGAGAAGGGCCTCGGGCACATAGGGCGCACCGGGTTCGCCGGCGTTGGGTTCGAAGCCTCGGCCAAGCGCCGGGCGAATATCGAGGACACCGAACATTGAGCCCGTCGCCATGGCTATGGGTATCTTGGCCGACTGGCCGTCGATCTGTAGGCTGGCATCGCTCATGTCCCATGCGAATAGTCCGCTCGCGACCCGCTGCTGCTGCTCGAGGGCCTGGTATTGACCGTAGGAAAGGCCGATTTCGCTGTCACCCTTGCGAAAGGTGTAGCGGATGAGCTGACCAGGATTCGGTACTGGCAAGCCTTTCAGCAGAATTGAATACGTCAGCAAGAAGATGGCCGTATTCGCACCGATCCCCAGAGCCAGAGTCAGCATTGCGGTCGCCGCAAACCCCGGCGACCTCTTCAACTGGCGGAATGCGAGGCGCAAATCACGTGCGAAAGAATCGACGCTCGCTTCCCATCCAGCCGACCATGTCTTATGCCGTACCATTTCGCGGCTGGCAATCTCGATCCGAGCGATGCGCTGCGCCTCTTCCGAACTCATCCCGCGCCGTATCTTGTCTTCCACGGAGGACTCGAAAAAACTGCTGAGTTCCTCTTCAATTTGGGCGTTGCGCTGGCTCGGACGTAATAGCGCCTGGATACCGGCAATTAGGCTCCGCAGCATTTCCACCCCTCATGCTTCGAGAATCCGGCTGATAGCGGCGACCTGACGATCCCAATGGCGGCATTCCTGTTCAAGTGCTTTCCGACCCGCGGCCGTCAGTGCGTAATATTTCGCCCGGCGGTTATTTTCCGACGCGCGCCATTCTCCCCGAATCCGCCCTGAGCGCTCCAGGCGACTCAGCGCCGGAAGCAGCGAACCCGGATTCACTCTGAACACGCCCTTGCTGATCTGCTCGATGCGCAGCGCGATTCCGTACCCATGCATCGATTCAAGCGCCAGCGTCTTGAGCACCAGCATTTCCAAGGTGCCCTGAACCACCTCGCGACTCTGCGCGTCCACAGCTTCTCCACTCGATAATCAAGAGGTATACGGCTCATTTCTTCCGATTGTCAAGAGGTGGAGTTGGAGGTGGCCGGCGAAGGCCGGGGGACTTCGCCGGCCTTCGCCGCGAATGCGGCGCTGCCCGTCGGGTGGGCGAACTGATGTCGCCCCGACGCTCTTCCGGGGCATCGATAAGGGGTGCTTCACTCGTCGCGCAACGTTTGTGCGGGGGAGATCCTTGCCACGCGCACGGTGGGAATCGCTGCAGCGATCAGAGCCACTATTGCAAGCAGCAGAACTGTGGTGAGCATTGTGGGCCAATCGTAAGCACCCACTCCATAAAGCGCACTGTGTAATGTTCTCAGGATTCCCGAACAGAGGAACAACCCAATGATGAGTCCCCACGCTGCGGCCCGAACTCCCGGCGATCCGGTGTGAACCATGGCCTGGCGAACGGGTGAGCCAAGAGCGATGCGGATGCCAATCTCCCGCGTCCTCTGTGCTATCAGGCTCGCTACCAGCGAGAAGATCCCGACCGCGCTCAGCAGCAAAGCGAGTCCGGCCATCGCGCTCAACAGAGCTACTTCGATTCGCTGCGTTGCCAAGGCTTTTGCCTGCAGATCGGTCATGCTATAGAAGCCAGAGAAAGGAAGGCCGGGAGCAACACTGGCCAAAGCACGTTGCATCTCTCCCGGGAGGCCCTGGATAGGTCCCCTCGTGCGCACAACCCAGCTAGGCTGCGCCCAAGTGTGGATCATTGCAAGTCCCGCCAGCTGCGTCATTTGTGCCGCCGGGACGTACATGGTTTCTTCGGTTTGCAGAGGGGCAATCGGGTCGAGGTTTGAGGAAAGCTGAACATCGCTTACCATGCCCACAATCACTACTCCATTGTTGAGGACGCGGCCCACGGGATTTGCGCCGTGATAGAACTTTTCAGCGAAGGCATGGTTGACGATGGCAACAGTCTGCGCATTTGGTCCGTCCGAGTTGGTAAACCTGCGCCCCGCGAGTAGCGGAATCTCGAGAGTCTCAAAGTACCCCGGCGTCACATAGACCCAATCGGTACCTACGTTTTCGCCGGCTTCTTTGCCGTCAGCAAGAGTGATTTCATCATTCAAAGTGGGTTCAAAAGGAAGAGACAGCCCCACTGCGGCGCTCTCGATGCCAGGAATCTGCCGCATCGCAGCAGTGCTCTCCTCAAGAAGTTTGCGAAACGTTGCAGGGTCGTCGTAGCGCACATCGTTGAGAGAGGCCTTCGCGGTCATTACGCCGTGCGGGTTGAATCCCGGTGGCAGCGTTTCGAGGTGCACAAGAGTGCGGATGAGCAACCCAGAACCAGCCAGCAGAAGAACCGTAAACGCTACTTCGCCTGCAATCAGCGCCTGACGCTGTCGCAGACTCTCTGTGCTGCCAGCGCCTCGGCTGGCCATCGAGGAGCGCAAATCGACACGTCGCGTAACCAGCGACGGCAACATCCCGAACAGAATGCTGGTGAGCAAGGAAAGAATCAGCGTGAAAGCTAACACCGTGCCGTCAATCGACACGGAGGAGACAGGCAGAAATCCCAGAGGCAGTAGCGAAAGCAGGCCGTGTAGCGCCACCGAGCCCACCGCCACACCCACAGTTCCGCCTACGAAGGCAAGGACCAAATTCTCGATCCAAAGTTGCCACTCGATTTGCCAGCGCGATGCGCCAAGCGCCAGGCGCGTGGCGATCTCGGAATTTCGGCGGGTCACCCTCACTAGGGTCAGCCCGGCAAGATTGGCGCAGGCCACGAGCAGTATCAATCCTGCGGCCATCATCAGTGCCACCGTCTTCGAGCGCAGTTTGGCCGTTTCGCCTTGTTTTAGCGGCACCAGGTAGAATGACACGCGCGCGGCATGATTCTCAGTTGCGAGGTTCCTCGCTTCCCCTGCCCATGCGCGGCCGAGTTCCGCGTCAGCTTCCTGCCAGGTAGCGCCCTCTCGCAATCGGGTGATGACGTCATAGTTGGTGCCGCCTCCCTCGCCTTGGGTGCTGGGCTGGAGCGCTGTGTACATGGCTGCGTCCAGTGGAGTGATTGCGCCCTGCGGCAGGATGCCGACGACCGTGTACACCTCGCCCTTCAGCTGAATCGCCTGGCCGATAATTCCGCGGTCGCCGCCGAAGATATTACGCCACAGGCTGTAACTTAGGATCACGGCTTTGGGCCCGTGCGGCGTGTCCTCCGCCCTCGTAAAGTTGCGCCCGGCGGCAGGTCGGATACCCAGAACATCGAGATAATGCTGTGAGACGCGTCCGTCCTGCACATAAGCTACGTGCGCGCCAGACTGCAGGTTGATACCTGTGGTCGAGCCGGAGATTGCGGATTCGAGTGCAGGCACATCATCGCGCAACAGTTCCCATTGCTTCCCGTCAATACCGTGAGGGCCATCATATGGGCTGACACCCTGAACGCGCCTGAAGATCGTTTCCAGCCGCTCCGGATGCGGATAAGGCAGGCTGGTCAGAATCAGCGCGTTTACGACAGAAAAGATTGCTGTATTGGCTCCGATAGCAAGCGCTAGTGTAACTACAACGGCGGCAGTGAAGCCTGGATTGCGGCGCAACTGGCGAACGGCAAACTTAAGATTCTGGGCGAACATTCCCATCGATGCTTACCCTTCCGGTGTGCGACAAAGACTGAGCAAATTGCCTTCGTGGCTGCTTTATAGAAAGCTGTCGCGCTCTCGTTTACAACCGCATTCCAGGTGCCAAAGTGCCAAGCCTGTAACCCGAACCAATTCAGCCACTCCCGCCATCTTGAACCCTTGCATTGAGAAAATTGGCGTTCACTTCCGAACGGCAGTGTCCGCATACGCACAGTGGCCACTCTAGTGATACGGAACGTGAATGGAGCGGTTCCGTCGCGGACTCAACAGCGGTAAGTGAGACGTTAAAGCAAGTGGGGCCACAGACGCCCAATGAAATTTCGCGCCTAGGCGAAGAGGGCGGTGTCAAGGGTATTGACCGCTTCGCTGCAGCGCAGCGGGCCTTCCATTATTGACCAGACGGAGCGGCTCTCAGTCTGGCTGCTTGCGCCTGTAGCAGATTAGCCACCATCCCTAGAAGCACGCTGCCTACGGCATCGGCTGTACGCTGCGACACGTCACCCCGGCTCGGGTGCTGCAAGGTTGCTGAAGGTTCCTGTGGCGGGAACCTATTGAGAGTGCGGCGGTTGACGGCAAAATGGATTTCAGGCGGTTGCTGCGGGAGTAACCTGCGGCTGCAAATTGGGGAACCTCTTGAAAATACAAAGCGAAAGGCGGAACCGGCATCCCGGCGCGCTTACGCGCGTGTAGCCTTCACTCCGCCGTCCGTAAAGGCTCTCCGCTCCGCTCCGACCGCTGGCGCGGCTCCCGTTGGTCGGCCTTGACCGACGGCTCCCCTGCGGCTGGTTTGCAACCATGAGAAAAATGTCCTTTTCTCATGTTCCACATGACGAGGGCCACAACTCCGATCTTCGGCGACTCTGTTGCGGGGTTTAGAGACTATAAGGATACGGCGGCCAAGCACGCCGGCCGGGATAGTAGCTCGGGCGCGAATAGGCAAAATCTCTGAAATGGGGTTACTCTGGTAGCAACCTGCGGTTGCTGAAGGGGTAACCCAATGACTCCCCTCCCTTTAGCAAGAAAACGGCTCGGCACGGCCCCGTGTCCTGTACGTTGCGGCGCGCGGGCGGCGTGTGGCCCTAATCCCGGTCCTAATCCCCAAACCAATCGATCCGGCGGTGCGCGATGAAGGCCCCGCTGCGTACGAAGTCCATCGGCACGAAGGTAAGCGAGGAGGAGTTCGCGGCGCTGGAGGAGTGCGCGCGTCAGGCAGACATGACGCTCTCGGAATGGGTGCGGGCAGTGTTGCTGGCCGCGCCGGGGATGGAGCTTCCCGACGACGACGCGGCGCTGGCCGGGCGGGTGACGCTGGCCGAGGTGCTCGCGTTGCGGACGCTATTCCTAAATCTCCAGTTCCGGCAGGCGCAGGGTCCGATGACCGAGGCCGAGATGCGAGGGCTGATCGAGCGCGCCGACGCGGTGAAGGGAGACCGGGCGCGGGAGCGGATTGAGGCGGCGCGGAGCCAGGCCAGGAAGCAGGCCAGTGTCCCGGCTGAGAAGCCGGAGGCTGAGGAGCCACAGGCAGAGGAGGTCTGAAGATGGCGGAGTGGGGCAGGAAACAGTACGCAAAACCGTGGCCGAGCCGGACGCACGTGTGGACGTGGGGAGCGTTTTTCCTTAGCTGCCTGTTCTTCGTGTTCATGGTCTGGCTTGACGGGCGGGTGAATTGGACGGCGGCGGAGCGCCTATACCTGTCGGATTATCTCAGGAGTGGCGCGCGGGAGAAGCTGCCAGGAGCCAAGGGGCGGTACACGCTGCTCGAAGGGGTAACTGCCAGGGGCGGGCAAGTACTCGTGACCGGCAACGAGATCGCGGCGGTGAAGGGCCAGGACGGGCGCTATGGGTACGTGCTGACCGACGAGGGAATCCGGGACGGCCTGCGGCGGCTGGAGTGGACGACCGGGGTGTTCAACGACCGTGGGTTGCATGGGTTGATTGGGAGCTACGTTTACCAGAACCAAACGCTGTGGGACTTCGCCGAGCGGCCCGCGTACTGGACGGCGGCGTTCTTCGTGCTGCTGCTGTTCATCGCTGTGCCGAAGGACCGGGCGCGGCAGATGGTCTGGAAGTTCGGGCGGAGACTCCGGGGACCGGAGCTTGTCACGACGACAGAGTTCAATGAGAAGCTGGGCCGCAAGCGATGGTGGAGGACTTACTACCCGGACGGAATCACGCTCGTCAATCTGGAGCGGACATGGTACGACAGCATACTCAGACGAGACCGGGGCCGCTGGGTCTGCGTCCCGAAGGAGCGCGAGGCAATGCACTTCCTGATCGTGGGAGACAGCGGCACCGGCAAGAGCGCAGCGATCCGGCAGGTGCTCTCGCAGATATGGGAGCGCGGAGAGACGGCCATCGTGTACGATCCGGCGCTCGAATACCTGCCGCAGTTCTACCGCGAATCGCGCGGCGATGTGGTGCTGAATCCGCTGGACGCCCGCTGCCCGTTCTGGATGCCCAGCGACGAAGCGCCGCACGAGGCGGAGGCGCTGACTGTAGCGGCTTCGCTGTTCCCGGAGCGCAGCTTGGAGAATCGGTTTTTCGTGGA
>DATJSB010000160.1:0-22790 GCA_035504315.1 Occallatibacter sp. | reverse complement strand
TGAATGCGCGAAAACTCTTCCATGGTGACTCCAGTGTAAGGCAGTTGTCAGTTGTCAGTTGTCAGTGAATGAGTGAAGAAGTGAATCGGGTGAACAGTTGAACAGTTGCGGCGGCACTGCTGGACGTTGGGCCGGACCCATGCTGACCGCTGACAACTGAAGACTGTTTTTCGCGATGAGGTAGAGCGGAGTCTAGGCGGCCGAAGCCGCAGCGCGGGCCACGCCGGCGGGGAGAGTGCGCGCGATAGAGGCGAAATGGCGGGCGGGCTGCATGGAGGAATTATAGCGGAGAGGCAGCGAGACTCTCCAAACCTGAAGTCAGTGGAGATGCAAAGCGCGCCCGTCTGAGGATTAATTCAACGCCGATGTGGACTTCAATCGTTCGTTCACATGGTGGATGGTCCGGTCGATTCGGCGGTACCCTTCAACAATAATGAACAGACCAATTGATCCAATAAGCGCTTCAGACACGAGGGCTGTCTTTTCGACATGAGCGCCTGCGACAAAGTGCGGCCCCAATTCGACCAGGAGGCCGAACAGGGACACCCCAAGGCTGAAGAATCCGGCAGCAAGAAGGAAAATGTCGTCCCACAAAGAAAGCGGGCCATCGTCAGGGCGTTGATTTCGCCCATTGAATTGTCGGAGAAGTCGGAACATGGCGAGAGTCTAGCGAGGCCCGGATGAATTGGCTGTGATCCAAATTACACGCGACTGGCTGCTGGCTATTGGCTGCTTGCTACTGGCTGCCTCTTGACACCGACCTATTTCCGATATATCGTAAGATATATCTTGGATAGTACGAACGATATATCTAAGAGGAAACTGGAGAAACACAAATGTTTGAACATTTAAGAGAAATGCACCGCGAGCACCACGAAGAGCACGAACACTGCCATGGCGAGGGCCGGCACAGGCACGGCTGGGGCCGCGGATTCGGCCGCCACTTTGAGGGCCACGAACACGGCTTCGGGCCGGGCTTCGGCCAAGGCCGCGGCGAGCGGTTTTTTGACGGCGGCCAGCTTCGCCTGGTGATTCTGGCGCTGATTGCCGAGAAGCCCAGCTACGGCTACGAGATCATAAAGGCAATTGAGGAGCGGCTTTCGGGCGGATACGCGCCCAGTCCCGGCGTTGTTTACCCCACGCTCACGCTACTTGAGGAAGAGGGCCTGGCTACTGTGCAGGCTGCCGAAGGCAACAAGAGGCTGTACGCGGCCACCGATGCCGGCCGCGCGTTGCTGAAGCAGAACAACGTGATGTTAAAGGCCATCTTCGGGCGCATGGAGCAAGCCGGCAAGATGTTTGGCCGCGGTCGCTCGCCGCAGATTATGCGCGCCACGATGAATCTCAAAATGGCGCTGAGAATGCGCACCGGGCGCGGCGATTTGAGCGCCGAGCAGGTGAGCAAGATTGCCGAAGCCATTGACGCCGCCGCGCGAGCGATCGACGAGGCGTGAGAAGAGCAGCGGAGGTGGCAGAGTTAGATGAGGGCTGAGCAACTTCGCGCCCACCCTGGGCCCAAACGCGAAACCGGGGACACCCAATATTTGCGGCCGTCAAACGTCATAACCGAAAGGAGGCGCGGATGGCGCAACCCAATCACAACGTTGAATCGGCCGAGACCGACTTGAGCGCCGAGGCAAATGCGGAACTGAGCATCGCCCAGCACGAGCGCATGCGTGTTCTCATTGCCGAACTCGTCCAGACTAACCAGGAGCTTCGCTTCAAGATCGCCCGGCTCAAAGAGAAGATCGCGCAGCTTGAAAAAGCTTCGCCCGGTGAAATACCGTGGGCAGGCATGCTGATTTGAAGGCAGCTCTCAGCCTTCAGCTGTCGGCTATCATCCATCTGGCGCAAAGAACCGAAGGCTCGCGCCACATCTGAACTCAAACGCCTTATCTTACGGCTGGGCAAACGGCGTACCCGCCTGCCACCGCGCCTGGGCGGGCAGGCCCGAACATGTACCGCCGCAGCCAGTGGGGCCGGCCTGAATTTGCTTCGTACCGGTTGGCGTAACCCAGGGCCAGGGATAGCCGCTGCCGGCCGCGAAAAACGCAGGCTTGGCTGCGAGGTAAAACGAGTCTGGAAACGTGAGCGGCGAGCCCTGCCAGGTGACGGTGTCATTCAGGTAGTCGTAGTTTCCATTGATCAGGATGTACGATCCGGTCTTGCCGTCGAGGTTCGGGTCCTGGCCGCCGTTGCCGCCGTCCCATCCCAGCATGAAGATGCGCGGCGCCGTAAAGTCTCCGCTGTAGGTCCAGCCGTTGGCCGCGGTTGACTCACCCGAGGTGCCGAGAACGTTGCCGAGGTAAGCGAACCAGTAGTTGTATCCCATGGGCCCCGCGGCGCGCAGCGGTCCCGGAGGGTTGTTGACGCAAGACGACAACCCCGACGGGCAATAGTAGCCCTTCCCGGTAGCGTCATCCACGAGCCCGTTAACGCTGGGATCGGTGAACGGCGTCCTCAATCCCGAGCCCACGTTCCTGAAAAACGTCATGTACATCGAGTTGCCATGGGTGTTGTCGTTGTCGAGGTCGTCGCCCCAATTGCCTTCAAACAAAACATGATGCGGTCCGGAGTAGTGGCTGGCATTGATCCCCATGTCGACCCAGTAGTCGCCGATGCCCGACTCTGCGTCGTACATGGTGTCGTCGATATAGTTGTAAGAAATTACCGACCCCGCGCCGCCGGCCCGCGCCACCATTCCTTTGCCGGCAAAGTTCGTAATGCTGTTGGTGATCAGCATCTCGGTTGAAGCGGAATCGAGGGCTAATGGATACTCGCCGCCGTTGTTCACCGAATCCCAGCAATGGTGAACGTAAACCGTGTTCAGCTCGCTGCGGGCTGAGTAGGCCATGCTGATTCCGCCGCCGTACCAATCGCCCACCTCGGTATTCTTCACCCAGCAGTTGACGCAGAGCTCCATCTCCAGGCCGCCCTCGGGAGCGCGCAGCAGCGAAATGTTCTCCACGCCCGCCTGCTGAAGCATCGAAATCGGCGATCCGCTGCCTGAGTTATTGCCATAAAGATGGGCGTACACCTGGGCGTTATGCCCCCCGCTCTGGCGGAACGCAATGGTAAGCGGATCGTCGAACGTCAGCGTGCAGGCTGTGCCGGGACAGGGGCCGGCGCCGATGGCAGCAATCTCGTGCAGCTCGGCGGTGGGCCGGTCGCAATAGCTGTACCAACAGCCTGTCGAACTCGCCTGATAGGGATACTCGGTGCTGCCAAAATCCCACGAGCCGTCTTCGGCCTTCGACCAGAGCACGCGTCCGGTGGCCGGACTTCCCGACGCGCTCAGCCAGTCTGAAGCGGCCCACACTGAGCCGTTGCCGGTCCACTCGTTCATAGGGTCGGCGACCCAACCGGCGCCCGACGCTTCGTCGATCAAAACCCACGAACCGACTGTGAAACCACTGGTGCTGCTGACCTGAATCGTAGTCTGGCCCTGGGCGGCATCGGCGGCCAGAGGCGTTGCGCCGCATCCTGTACCCAGATTTGCGCCCACGTTGCCGCAGGTTTCCCAGCTGTAGTTGTAGTCGGGCAAAACGGGCGCTATCAAAACCTCAGGCTGTCCGCCGTTGGGGCAGACCACTTCGCTTGACGCGCTGGTGCCGCACATTCCGCCGGTGTAAGCGAGAGCGCCATCGATGACCGAGATCGAGGTCTGGCAGTATGGCGAGCTCGAGCCCGTGCATGCGCCCGTTCCGCGCAGCGAGATGCCCTTATTGATCTGGATAGGCATATCGGCCAGCTTGATGGTGAATGCCCCCGCCGCAAGCTGAACCACTTCGCCGGCGGGGCAATTGTTAATTGCATTCTGGATGTTGGTGTAGTCGTCCTGGCCGCCGCCGAGGGCACTGACCGTTGCGCAGATGGTGGTGCGGCTGGGAATGCCGCCCACCAGGGCCAGGCCGGCGTTCTTCCAATTGGCATAGGTGTCGTTGTAGGCCGGTAGCACGCCGCTGGTCGGGTCGCCCGATGCATTCACCGTAAAGCTCTGGGTCACCGCGGTGGCGGCCGCCCAGGTCGCGTTGCCTGCCTGGGTGGCCTCAATGGTGCAGGTGCCGGCGGTGACAAACGTCGCGGCGGTTCCGCTCACCGTACAAACGCTGGTGGTCTGCGATGCAAAACTCACGGGCAGCCCCGAACTTGTTGTTGCTACCAGCGCCAGCGGTGTGCCCACGATCTGTGTGCCGGGATTGTTGAATGTGATCGTTTGCGACTCCAGAGCGGTTTGCCCGCTCGAGTTGCTCACCATCAGGCTTGAAACATTCACCGGCTCAAAATCCGCAAGCGTGAGGCTCGTGAGGCACTCCAGGTCGTTGTCGTTCCAGCGCACGTCGGGCGTGCCGATCAACCCTCCGCTGTCGCCGTTGTCGGCCAGGATGATGCCGTAGTCGCGGAAACCCGTTATGATGATTGCCGCCTGCGGGCTGCTGGCAGCGCACGCGGGCGTGGCCACCGACGCCTTGAGCCGGTAGATCTCGCCTGCCGGTCCGGTCATGCTGCAGGTATTGGGCGGCGACGATTGCGAGATCTCCGACTCGACCGGAATGTCTGATCCGGACAAGGTGCAATACCCCACTCCCGCGGTTTCAGTCGCCGGCCACACCCAGTAGTTGAGCATGTGGTTGAGCGTGAACCGTACAGGATGCTGGACCACACCGTTGGGCGCGGAGGGCGTGCCGGTTCCTATCACCTCGTCGGCATTCACAAGCAGCGGAGCAACGGGGAGTCCGGCAGCGTCAGAGGTTCCTTTGCCCTGTTCGGTGAGATTGTTGCCGGCCACGTTGGGCCATTCCGCGTTCGACGAATCGGTCCAGGGTCCATCCTCGTAGATTCCCTGCCACATCTCGTAAAGCGCGGGATTCGAGCTCGAGCCCGGCTCGACATAGACGAGCACGTGCCGGTCGCCGGTGGAGAGACTGGTGCCCTCAACCGGCGCGTAGGCCGGAATCGGTCCCGAAGTGAAGTAGGACTGATAAACCGTGGTTGAGACGGCAACGTCGGGCTGGGTCGAGGGAACCTCAATCGCCGGAATTCCATTGGGGAACGGCGCGCCTGACTCGTTGCCGAAAAATGGCTTGATGGTCTCGGGCTGATAGCCGCTGTAAATCGGCGCCGCCGGCGAGGTGTCGACGGGCAGCCCGCTGGTCGCCGCATCAACCCGGTGATGGAAGATGGAGGTCGAAGGAAAGATTTTGGCCATGAACGCGCTGCTGCCGTTGATGGAAAAGGTGATCTCAGCGGTGGCCATCTTGCCTGCGGAGTCGGTGACGATGAGCTCGGGTGTGTAAGCGCCCATGCCGCCGATAATCGGCGCCGTGATTGCGCCGGTGGATCCGTCAAGCGTCATGCCCTCGGGCAGCGGCGGATAGTTGCCGCTGGTGTCGTACGAAAACTTGTAGGGCGGCGTGCCTCCGGTAGCTGCGATGGTGCAGCCCGCATAAGCTGCGTTCTGCGTTCCGCCCGGGCAGGACGTGGTGCTGATCGCGAGTGCAGCCGTGGATGAGGTAACCGTCACCGCTGCGGTCGCAGTCACCGCCGTGCCTGCGCTATTGGTGACCGTCAGCGTATATGTGGTTGTGGACGCCGGACTTACCTTAACCGCGGTTCCACTGGTCACCGTGATGTTGCCCGGCGTCACGACGCCCGTGCCACCCGAAAAAACTGCAGTCAGGCTCGAGCTTCCACCCGCCGTGATGCTAGCCGGACTGGCCGTAAAACTCGTAATAACGGGAGCCGGATTCACAGTGACGGTAGTCGTCGCGGTTGCGGTTAAACCAGCCGAAGAGGTGACCGTAAGCGTGTAGCTGGTTGTCGATGCGGGACTCACCTTAACCGCGGTTCCGCTGGTCACCGTGATGCTGCCTGGCGTCACGACGCCCGTACCACCCGAAAAAACTGCAGTCAGGCTCGAGCTTCCACCCGCCGTGATGCTGGCCGGACTGGCCGTAAAACTCGTGATAACCGGAGCCGGATTCACAGTGACGGTAGTCGTCGCGGTTGCGGTTAAACCAGCAGAAGACGTGACCGTAAGCGTGTAGCTGGTTGTTGACGCAGGACTGACCGAAACTGCCTTGCCGCTGGTTGCAGAAATGTTGCCCGGTGAAACGATGCCCGTGCCGCCCGCAAAAACACCGGTGAGACTCGAACTTTGACCGGGGTCGATGGTAGTGGGACTGGCAGAGAAGCTGCTGATGGCCGGCGGAGTATTTATGGTGCCGCCGCCCCCGCAGCCGGAGACCGTTATCAGTCCAAGTGTGAAGCCCGCGACCGCCGCGGCCGCGAGGGATTTCTTGTGCCGCATGGCATCCTCAAAGCGAAGCTGATCCACTTATTACCACTCCGTCGTCCGTCGCAGACACCCGGCCTGCGCCTCAGCCCTTTCGCAGCGACGCAAGTATACTCCAGCTCAAATTTCCGCAGAATGCCCAATTCCGGTCAGGGAGCGACGATAAATCGTTGGCGATTGTCAGAGCGCCCGCGCGGAGCGACATAGCACTCCGCAGCTCCGCTTTCGATGCCGAACTTTATACTGAAAGAACACATGAGCACGTTTCCACCTGTAGATGAGCAACTTGACCTGCTTGAAAAAGGTGCGGCAGAGATTATTCGCGTTGCCGACCTGCGTGAGCGCCTTGAAGAGAGCCGCAAAACCGGCCGCCCGTTGCGCGTGAAGGCCGGTTTCGACCCCACGGCCCCCGACCTCCACCTGGGACACACCGTCCTGATGCGCAAGCTGCGCCACTTTCAGCAGCTCGGCCACACGGTGATCTTCCTGGTGGGCGATTTCACTTCCCTCATCGGCGACCCCACCGGCCGCAACGTGACCCGCAAGCCGCTCACCCGCGAGCAGATCGACAGAAACGCCGAGACCTACAAGCAGCAGGTCTTCAAGATTCTCGACGCCGCCAAGACCGAGGTGCGCTACAACAGCGAATGGCTGGGCAAGCTCGGCTACGAAGAGACCATCCGGCTCACCGCGCACTTTACCGTGAGCCAGATGCTGGAGCGCGACGAGTTCCACAAGCGCTTTCAGGAGGAGCAGCCGATCAGTCTCCACGAGCTGCTCTACCCCGTGATGCAGGGCTACGACTCGGTCTGCCTGGAGTGCGACGTTGAGCTGGGCGGTACGGACCAGAAGTTCAACCTGCAGTGCGGTCGCGACCTGCAACGCCACTACGGCCAGAAACCCCAGATCATCCTCATGACGCCGATTCTCGAAGGCCTCGACGGCATCCAGAAGATGAGCAAGTCTCTCAATAACGCCATCGGCATCAACGAGCCGCCCGCGGAAATGTACGGCAAGCTGATGAGCATCTCCGACGACTTGATGTGGAAGTACTGGGTGTTTCTGACGGACCTGAAGCAATCGGAAATCGACGCGCTCCGTGCAGGCGTAGCGGCCGGCCACGAACACCCGATGAAGATCAAGAAACTGCTGGCGCGAACCATTGTGACTGATTTCCATGGCGAAGAAACCGCCCGGGTCGCCGATGAGAACTGGGCGAAGATGTTCCAGCAGAAAGAAACAGCCGAGGACCTCGAAGAGGTTTCAATCTCCTTTGCGTCAGTGTCCGGAGCCGAGCCGAATCAGATTCGGCTGCCCAAGCTGCTGGTGGCTCTCGGGCTTGCCGCCAGTGGCGCCGAGGCCAACCGCAAGATTGCCGAGAAGGCGGTGCGCGTCGACGGCGAAGTGGCCGAGAGCCTGATGATCGGCGTGAGCTCGTTGCCGGCCCGGCTGGTGGTGCGGCTGGGCAAGCGGGCAAAGGTTGCGGTAGTGAGCTTTTGACGACCGCGTAAGTAATGTCAGGCAAGAGCGCCGTGGGCGCAGCGGTTGTTAGCCCCGCGTTTCAACGTGGGGAAAAGGGATTGCCGTAACACCATTGCGGAGTCCCGTAGGACGGCGCAAGGACATTTCGTATGCAGGACCAATAATTCGCGACGGTCCGGCAGACTCCCGATGCACACCAACGCAAGGAACCGCTTTATAGGGTCCGTCGAGTGCTGCCAGAAGCTTCAAACACTCCAGGGCGATCAATCGATGAATCGAACGTCCTTGCCTTTGGTGAGTAGGCCCAGGGAATCTCACCCTGAGCCTCTCGCAGAACCGTGCGTAAATCTCTCGATTTACACGGCTCCCGTTACCCAACCCTATTCCCAGCCACACTCCAGTGATGGAACATCCGGGGAGATTCGTTCCTCATCCGGCGGAGCCAGTCCACGCTGCGCCGCTCCCGCCGCAACAGCGTTTTGTACTTGCGTCTGGCCCGAAGCTTTATCGCTACTGCGAGCAGCCCCGCCCCTCGTCCCGGCATCGGTATTCTTCCTCGTGGTGTCTGCCACTTGTCATTTCCCTTCTCATCCTGGTCGAAGTTCTCACGTTCCATACCAAAGCCTGTATCGAGTTCATGCCGCCTATACACCGGCTGCCGCCAGGACCGTAAACAGGTTTCTTCCCGGCTTATCCTGGAGCATCTGCACGACCCCAGTTTCGACAGCGCCTTAAGTAATTAACGATGCGTCATCGGACGGTTTGCTTTCGCTCATCTCCTCGACACCTGCCTAACACCTTCACGATGCCTTTTCCTCGGTCGTTCACCACCAGGCCCTTTCGGTACCAAGCAGCACCGCGCGGTTTGAAGCCAGCTCCTGCAAGCCGGCTCCGGGAGGCCGTCTCCCATCTTCGGTACAGCATCAAAAGCTTTCACTTTTGTTCGTGACACACTGCAGATAATTACCGCTCTTCGGCGCACAATCGGATTAGGTAAAGCACAGCGTTCACATCGCCGGCCACGATTCGCCGGAAGCGCTGCAAAATCGTGGCCCGTAACTCTTTTGATTGCAGGATTTTAGTATCTAAGTCTTTAACTGAGAGGATTTTGCAGAGTTAAGCGCCATCGATTTTCCATTAACTATCACAAAATAAGTCAGTTAACCATCCAAGGAGGGCGGGGGTAGTACGTTGTTGTGCCTTGACGCCGGAGCGCCGATGAACGCAGCAGCTAGCCTACCGTCTCAGCCGGCTTCTCGATTTGCTGCCCGGCGTCGGCAGCGGGCGCAGCGCTCTGGTTCGTAGCGGGAACCTGCGCCAGCGGCAGCGTGAAATGGAACGCGGCGCCATTGCCAAGCTCGCTCTCGGCCCAAACGCGGCCGCCATGAGCCTGCACGATATGCTTCACAATCGCCAGTCCCAGTCCGGTGCCGCCGCTCTCGCGCGAGCGCGCCTTGTCTACGCGATAGAAGCGCTCGAAGATGCGCTCGATGTGCTCCGAGGAAATTCCCGGGCCGAAATCCTGCACTGTAAATTGCACTTCCGATCCCAGCTCGCGCGCGCCGACCTTGATCCGCTTGCCTTCCCTGGCGTACTTGATCGAATTCTCAATCAGGTTGCCGAAGACTTGGTTCATGGCATCGGGATCGGCCATGACGGCAACGTCGGGTGCGCCTGCCGATTGCAACTTGATGCCCGAATCGCCCACGATGCCGGCCAGCGACTCAATGGCGTCATCGACCAGCACGCTGGCCCGCACCGGCTGCGCGGCGAGCTTGTAATCAGGACTCTCAACGCTGGCCAGGGCCAGCAGATCCTCGGTGAGCCGGTTCATCCGCGTGGCGTTTTTCAGAATCACGCCCAGGAACTCGCGCGTCGTTTCGGGACTCGGATGTGGGTCCTCGATCAGCGTCTCCACGTAGCCCTGGATCGAAGTCAGCGGCGTGCGCAGTTCGTGGCTCACGTTGGCCACGAACTCCCGATGAGAGGTCTGCGTGGCTTCGATCGAGGCAACATCGTGCAGCACCACCAGCGCGCCGCCCGACGGCAGCGGCGCAGCATTCACCTCGAAGATGCGGCCGGGTGCCAGCAGGCTCGCGCGCCCGATGCACAACGCGCGCCGCTCAAGCGCTTTGCGCACGCAACCCAGCAATTCAGGATCGCGAATGGAGTGAACCAGCGGCTTACCGGCGCGAATCTGCGATCCCATAATTCGCTGCATCACGGCGTTCGACCAGCGCACGTAACCTTCGGCGGTGATCGCGACCACGGCCTCCTGCATCGAGTCGAGCATCACCGCCAGTTCGTGGCGCCCGCTTTCGAGCTCGGCAAAGTCCTTGCCCAGCCGTTCGGCGGTCAGGTTCAACGCCTCTTCCATCGGGGCCAGCTCGTCTTTGCGGCTGCGGTCAAGCCGCGCCGTAAGATCCCCGGCGGCGATGCGCCGTGCAAAGTCCATGACGCTATGCAGGCGCCCCGAGATGCGCAGTGAAACCCAGGCGGCAAGCGGGAGCGCTACCGCCAGCGCGATCAAGCCCGCCCAGAAGGCCTCCTGCCCGAGCCCGCGGAACCCCTCGACCGTCGTGTGCTCCACAAAGCGATGAAAGAGAAACTCCATCACCAG
Organism: Occallatibacter sp.; assembly: GCA_035504315.1. Lineage (GTDB taxonomy): Bacteria > Acidobacteriota > Terriglobia > Terriglobales > Acidobacteriaceae > Telmatobacter. The sequence continues at coordinate 12,393 of DATJSB010000160.1, read as the reverse complement.
CGTCTGAAACGCGAGCAGCAGCGAAAAAAGCCCGAGTAGCTTGATGAAGACCTTCGACGTCATTGAAATACAGCTTTCAGCTCTCCGCCTTCAGTTCTCAGCAATTCGTGCGGATTCTGACACCCGCAGGTTTTAACTCTCGCCTCGGCTCCATGCCTGCCATCGCAACGCCGGCCAGCTCGGAACACGAGCTGAAGGCTTAAAGCTGAGCGCTGGTTGTTAGTCGATCCTGGGGAGCTCGAACCGGTAACCTGCGCCGCGCACTGTCTTCAGATAGCGCGGATTCTCGGGATCGATCTCGATTTTCTCACGGATGCGGCGGACATATACGTCGACCGATCGCGGAGTGACGAAGCGCGCATCGCCCCACACCGCGTCAAGCAGATGGTCACGGCTGAATACCCTGCCGGGATGTCTGGCCAGGTAGTCGAGCAGCCTGAACTCAGTGGCCGTAGTGGTGGTCAACTCGCCACGCACCTTGAGTTGCATGGCGCTGGCATCGATGATGATCTCTTCAAAACTGATGACCGAGGGCGAAGTAGGCCGCTCGAAGCGGCGCAGAACGGCCTTGACACGTGCCACCAGTTCGCGAGTCGAGAACGGCTTAATGATGTAATCGTCGGCACCCAGCTCAAGGCCCAGCACCCGGTCGTTCTCGCTGGCCCGCGCCGTCAGAAAAATGATGGGTATGGTCGATAGCCCGCTGTGATTCCTCAGCCGCCGGCAAACATCGAGACCGTCGCCGCCGGGAACCATGATGTCGAGCAGAAACAGTGCGGGCGCTTTGCGTTCGGCGTCGGGAATTAGATTGGCTGGAGTATGGTACAGGCGTGCTTCAAATCCTGCCGCTTGAAGATGATGCTGCACCAGTCTGGCGATGTCGGTGTCGTCTTCCAGAACGAATACGGTTTGGCTCAAAACGGTCAGCCCTCGTCCCGGCAGCGGTTCAGGTGTCTCGAATTCAGGGCCGCCAGGAACCATTAACAGAGTAATGCAGTGGGGCAAATGGATTGCAAACGTTTGATGAATTTGGGATGGCCTGGCGCTCCAGCGAATGGGCGGCAAGCCTTACGGAGCCAACGGCAACTGGCTGTATTTTCACTTGACTACGGCGCGCGGCCTCTGCAAAACTTCGTCCGCGCATCGAGCCAGGGCCGGCTCCCATCGAATGCAGGCTTCATGGCGGGGCCACGGGGGAATTTGTGGATTCAAAAGGGAGCTGCGCGGGCGCGGCGCGTGTGTTTCAGTGGAACACGGACCAACAGGAGGGGAGATGAAAAAATACTTCGCGGAACTCGTGGGCACCTTCATTCTGGTGCTCTTCGGATGCGGTACTGCCGTGGTCGCAGGCGACAAGGTCGGAATCCTTGGAATTGCCTTCGCCTTCGGGCTGTCGCTGGTGGGCGCCGCGTACGGCATTGGCGCCATCTCCGGCTGCCATATCAACCCGGCTGTAAGTCTGGGGGTGTGGACGGCCGGACGGATGAAGCTGGCCGACATGATTGGTTACTGGGCGGGCCAGTGCCTCGGCGCAATACTCGCGGCCTGGGTACTGTTTCGGATCGCATCCGGCACCGCCGGATACAGCATTGCGACGAACGGGCTTGGCCAGGATGGATGGGGGCCCGGCTATCAGGGCGAGTATGGACTTGTCTCCGCCATTGTCTTCGAATTCGTGGCCACGCTCATCTTCGTCATCGTGATTCTGGGCTCGACTCATGGCAAAGCGCCTAACGGATTCGGCGGCCTCGCCATCGGCATTACTCTGGTGGCCATTCACATCTTCGGCATCCACGTCACCGGCGTGAGCGTGAACCCAGCCCGAAGCCTGGGACCGGCGCTGTTCGTCGGAGGTAAGGCGATGGCGCAACTCTGGCTCTTCCTGCTCGTTCCCAGTCTGGGCGGAGTCGCAGCCGGACTGCTCTTCCGAACGAAAGCGCTCGAGCCGGATTAAGACTGCCTGGGAAAAAAGCGGGGAGGAGGATTCGTATCTTCTCCCTGGTTCGCAATCGGCCAAACTGGTCGACCATTGATGGGCCGGGCCCGCCGCCGCAACTCGACCTATGTGGCCGGGGGGATCTCATATGTAGGGTCAAGCAGTCCCGGCCCTGCAATCAGCATGTGCTTTTTTCCGCCACTGCGCGCGCTGGAAGGCCTTCAGCGCCAGCTACCGGCTGATCGGCGGCCGCATCCGTCCGCCGTTCCGCACCTTGGCTCCGGTTGGTCGAGAGCGGCTTGTTGCAGTCAAAAGATTCAGTTTTCGAGGCTTGCCGCGGAGGCTTGCCTCGCGTGCGGCGCTTGTGCACCTCGCGCAGAGCCATCAGAAACAAAGCCGTAAATGTAACTGCCAGCAGAAGGAACGCGGTTATTCCACGCAGTTGTTCGAGCGGTCGTCCTACATCTTCGCCGACATCTCGGACCAGCAGCGTGAGGCCCACAAACACAAAGACGATATGAGTGCAAAACACCTGCAGCGAGGCTTTGCCAAGCGTAAGAAACGGCTCGATTGCAACGATCTTCACCAGTTTTCGGCGCAACCAATACACCACAATCGAAAACGCAACCAGGTTAATCAACCGCAGCGGTCCGATCTGCCACTTGTCAAGCTGCAACCCAAGAGCCTGATGCGTCAATTGCGGCCCCAGCCATCCCCAACGGATTCCGATGAAGATCAAGCAAAGCGCGCAACAAGTTACCGTAAGCCACCCCGGAGGATCGCTGAAGGTCTCGCGGCGCATCGCTGACCGCGCACCCACCCATACTCCCACTGCCCACACTGCCTGCCACGCAAACAGGTTGAACGCGCCCGTCTCCTGCAGCGGAATCCGCAAGTGCGTTACTTGCACAACCCAGTTGTGTACAAGGTCGCGCAGACCGAATTGCGCCAGCAGCCACAAGCAGCCGCTGGCCGCCAGTATCCTTTTCCAGCCAAATCGCAAGGCCGCCGACAGAAGCATGGGCGTGAAGAACAAGAACGTCACTTACATCGGCAGAATGTCCAGTAGTGGCGGGCAATAGAGCAGCAGCACCGAGCCGGCGATGGCTACAAACGGATGGGCAAGATAGAAATCGAGCAGGTAGTTGATAGCCGCCTTGTGAGTATGCACAGCAAATGCCGCTGCGACTGTGAAGACCAGGCCCAGCATCAACAGATGATAGCCGTAGATCTTGAGCGATCGCTTCCACAACCGGGTGCGCACTTCGGTCGAATCGCGAATCGTCTCCCGAATGTACAACCGCCCCACCAGCAAAGCGGAGACGAAAACGAATCCTTCCGCCGAAGATACAAACCAAATCGGGGAATTCACAAGGTCGCTGAATCGCGTAGGGAGGTGCGTGAGGGCTATCCATACCAGGAAGAGCCCACGCATGGCGTCGAGTTCGGGACGGCGATCGAGGCGGGAAAAAAGCTGCATAAAGAGCGCCGAGCGGGAAACATCGTCAACTGCTTTGACGCGTGCAGCGCGCCCAGGTTGCGCTCGGCAAGCAGTCGCTCCCACACCTCGCGCCTGGCAGCCTCGCGAACCTCTGCCTTTTCGCCGCGGCCCGCAGCCGAGAGTGCAACCTCCCAGGTGTCGGGCGTGGCAAGCTGGTTCTCGGCAAGGCGCTTCCACAGCTCGGCCTGCGCCTCACTTGCAGGGCGGGCGTGCGAGAGAAAGAGCACGTCGCGCAGACGCACAGCTCCAGCGCGGTCGTACTTGGCAAGCGCGTACTCATCGAACTTGCCGAATGCCGCAGCCAGCCCCTTCTTCACCTGCGCCGATAGAGGCTGACGTCCGCCGGCCCAGTAGATGGCCACGAACTCGCTGAGCTCGTCGGCGCGCTGGATCACACGCATGAGCGTGTCAGCCACAAAACCGCGATGCGTTGCGTAACGCGCCATTTCGCGGACCAGGAGCAGCGGGGCGTGGCGCAGCTTCATGCGCTCGCGCGCTTCTACTGCAAGCGCCGCCACCTTCTCTGCCTCAACCTTGGGCACCAGTTCGTGAATGCGGCCGGCGATCTGCACGCCGTCCTCGTAGAACTCGCCTTCCCACAGCATGCACGAGAGAACCGTGCGGCGCAGTGCCTGTTCGGACGTGATCACTCGCGCCTTTGCGCCCTCATGCGTGCGCGGAATCTTCAGAATGTTCAGACGCATTGTGCGCCTCTTTTCAAATTACGAAAAACTTCTGCCGGGGAAAAATCGGACGCAAAGATTTTCATCGGGCTTCGCCTCTCGGCGAAGCCTGACGGCCGGATTCGAACCTGCACCACCGCCTTGGCGATGTTCACCGTCGAAGTATCCGCACCCTGCGCCACCGGCAGAATGTTGCTTGAGTTTGTCCGTTGATCTTAACGCGCGAGGGCAGCTTCGTCTTGCTGCTCGTCCTCGCAACTGTCGTCGTCCTCTTCTGCGACCGCAGCAAATCCGGCGGTGGCGAAGCCGCGAACCGGCTTCCTGCGACCTTCGCTGAAGTCGAGCGCCAGTTTATCCATCTCCTCGTAACCCGGGCGGTTCCGGTCCCAGTAATCGGTGCACTCGCACACCGGGAACGGCACCAGCCTCGCCGGCGTTGAATTGGTGCAAATCACCAGCACATCCGTCTCGCGGTAGCCCGTGGTGAATTGGCCGTTGGAGCAGGTGCAGCAAAGGTGCGCATTGCCCGCTGGCGTTCCGTTCTTCAAATTCACTTTGCTCATGGCAATGCCGTTTCTAATCCGGCAGCGCCGGAGAGTTAAAGCCGGGGAACAAACGGTTGCGGACCTTTTACGGCGCTCTGACCACAGAGCTTTCGAGCTTCGCAGCTCGCTGCAGGAATCGAACCCGCGCCTCCGGCGTATCAAGCGAAGTAACCGCGACCTACACCACCGGTCAAAATCTGAAAAGCTAAACAAGAACGCACGACCATCAACAAACAACATACAAACTCACGCCGGAGAACATGCGAAACGAGTCGGCCACGGAACTCTTGACTTTACGGCGCCTTGGTCATCAGAGCCTTCCCTGCAGCCCCGACAAATAGCGCAAAAGCTCTGGAGACTGCGCCTCCGCCCCGCAAAGTGAGTATTCCGCCAGGTTCTCCTATCCCGGATGCCCGTGGTTGACGGAGAAGAAGTAACTCATCTCTATCACCACCGGCGCTAACTTACTCCGAGTTATTGACGCACTTATCCTGCGAACCGCGAATAAGTCACCGCGGGGCCAGAAATGAATCTACTAATCCAGCATTTCGAAACATCTCCGAGGGAACAAACGAACACAGGACGGTCGTTTACCAAGCGAGGAACCTGTGTTCTACGCCACTCGGGCGAAATCAAATTGTCACAACGGATGCGCAGGAGGAATACGGTCGCAGGCTATGGGTGATCGACGGACCACGCCCTGCTACCGGTGACGCTCAGATTGAGCGCTTCCGGCTTACGCCTCGAGATTTGCGTTTTAAATGACATCGGGCGTTCTCCTACGCAGTAAGTACTTTGCCATAAGTCGATCGATAATTGCAAGCAGTTTGATTGAATTATTTTTGTTCGGACTTACTCTATTTACATCGCTTGATCACTGCTCATGCAATCGCCACAAAGCGCAGCCGCACGTAGTCTGCTGTCCAGTTGCCGTCTTCGTCGCGCAACACTTGCTCCAGTAACTCCACAGTTTCGTTGATCACGGATTCGCGCGCAGTTTCGGGCAGAGCATCGAGTACGCCCTTGCGAAAGGTTTCAAGCCAACCCCTCATACCGCTCTCAGGCATCGGCGTCGGCCGCGGAATGAGCTCCATCCTTCTCACTTTGAATCCATGTTTTTCAAGCCGGTGCTTGTAGGCCGCAGGACTCGGAAAATAGTTCACTCCGTCTTCATGCTGCCTCAGCCCATGCCGATCGAGTACTGCAAACAAAGCCGTACGAATTGCCGCAATGTTGCCGTGCCCGCCCATCTCGGCGACGAAGCGCCCGCGTTTGCGCAGCACGCGATGGACCTCGCTCATCATCTCGTCCTGCCCGCGTATCCAGTGCAGGACGGCGTTCGAAAACACGGCATCGAATTCGCCGTCGCCGAATGGAAGGCTCTCAGCCCGCGCAACAGCCGACCCGATTCCGCGTGATCGTGCAGCCGCAATCATCTCCGGCGAGGCATCCACGCCGCTCACGATTGCACCTTTCGCGACGATACGCCGGGTCAGTTGACCGTCCCCGCATCCGAGATCGAGAATGCGTTCGCCCTTCCTCGGCAACAGCCACCGCAACACATCGCCGGCAAGCTGATGCACAAATGCGCCGTTCCGCTCGTACGCTTTCGGATCCCAGGTCTGCGGCATGAGTTGACCTCCGGAATCCAGTCTGCGGGATTCCCTATCTATAATGCAAAGTTATTATGTCTTCGTTATCGACAAGCAATTGTTATCGCCACTCAAGCTGGACCTTGTGAGATCCGGCACAGTTACATCGACTGCACGGGCACAAGTGTCAGGTCGTCGACCAGCCCTACTTCTTTTTGCACGAAGGGCTCGCCGTATTTGACGCCGGCCAGAAGACCATAGTGCCGCGCCTCGGCGAAGGTGCGCTCGCGGATCTCTTCCTCCGGCACAAACAACCCGCTGCCGGACTGCTGATTGGCATACTGAGAGCGATACGCCATCAGCGCGCGATGGCGCTGTTCGATAAACGGGGTGATGTCGACCACAAAACTCGGCCGCACGTCCGCGTAAAGACTCGCGTACACGATCTTGAAGGGCCGGTGGGGCTCTCCGCCCGCATCCAACTTCCCGAGCCCGGCCGCGAAGCACGCGTCGTAACCCAGCGTGCCCACGATCGCGTGGTCAGGGTGCCGCGCCTGCCAATAGGGCAGGATCACCACGCGCGGCCGCAACTGACGCAGCACGCGGGCGATGGCGATGCGGTTTTCCGGCGTGTTCTCGATTGCGCCGTCGGGAAAATTGAGTGCCAGGCGCCAGCCAACGCCCAGGATCTGCGCAGCCTCTTCAGCCTCGCGCGCACGTTGCTCCGCGGTCCCGCGCGTTCCCGCTTCGCCCTGGCTGAGATCGAGGATTGCGGTGCGCAGTCCCCGCGATGCCATGCGCAGCAAAGTTCCGCCGCAGGTCTGTTCCACGTCGTCGCGATGCGCGGCAATGGCTAGAACGTCGGCGCCAAAATCGGCAGACATTTGGGTTAGTAGACGGTGTTGTCGCCGTCGGTGAGCGCGTCCATAAATGCTACGTCGTAGGCTGTGCCAGTCACCGTAACGTACTGGTTGTCGATGGCGGTTCCATCGCTGGTGGCGTAGATGTACACCTGTCCGCCTTCGGCGGTGTAAATCTTGTGCAGGCCGATGACCGCAGCAATGCCGGTGGCGTCGCCAAGATACGGTTCCAGCAATGTAACCGTGTTAGTTGAGGTGTTGTACATGGTCAGGCAGCCGTAACCGGTAGCCGAATTGGCTGCGTACCTTATACCGTTAGTACACTCGCTCATGCCGATCCAGAGGGTATTATCGTCCGCTTCGACCATGCGGCTGATCAAGCCTGGCTGTCCATCGCTGATGGGCACCTGGCTGGTCGCCTGATTGGTAGCCAGATTCACTACGGTCAGGTTCCCGCCCCAGTAGGTTTGACTGGAGGGGGCACTCTGGCACTGGCCAAAGCTGCTCACCAACTCCGGACACTGGCCCACGACGTACATGGTGCTCGAGTCCACCAGGGCGTTGCTCGCCCCGCCACGAATCGCGACCGTGGTCATTGGCGTGGTCTTCGAGTTGGTGCAGGGGGCGCTGTTGCAAGGCAGCAATCCCGAGTTCTTGCCCAGGGTAAATATCAAAGGTGCAACCGGCAGCACGGAATACGATGAGGCAACTCCACCGCATTCGGGTCCGCAGTTTAGCACATAGGCCGTGCCGCCATCAGCCGACCACACTGCCTTCACCGGGCGGTCGAACTTCAACGGAGCACCCGTATAAAACTCTCCGGTCTTGTCCAGGGAGTCTGGGCTCTGCGCCTGGAAGAGGCACCAGGCGGGCGCATTCTGCGGCTCGCAATCCACAGCGGCCGTCGGCCAGGTAGAAGGCCCGCCCGAGAACTGGATTCCCTGTTGCGAGGTCAGTTGAACCGGGTAGTAGGCATAATCGGAGTTCTGCACAAACGCCAGCACGGCCGAACCGCCGGGATTCACGCTCACCCGGTAGACGCCCGGCAGGCTCAGCGAAATTATGCCGCCTCCCGACTGGTTCGCAATGGTGAACAGGTGCGACACCTGGCTGGCCGCAAAAACGTACTGACCGTTGCGAGTTGCGAAGATGCTCGCCGAGGGAACGGGGAGATTCGACACGGAACCGGACGCCTTCTCGGTCTGGTAGTTGACAAAAGTGAAGGACCCGTCGCCCGCGCCATAGACTGCACCGCGCTGCTCTTCAGGCATGTTCTGAATTGTGATCGGCAGCGCGCCGCCGTAGCCGCCAATTGAAAACGAAGTCGGGGTGCCGTTATAGCCGCTGCGGATGTCAAAATAGGCGTCGACAATCGCCAGCGCGCCCTTGGACAAAGCCGATGGATTCTGGACTGCGATGAGAACACGATAGGGCAGGCCGCTGGGGGGCAACTTGCGACCTGCAAAATAATATGTGCTGCCACAACCTGCGAGCGCTGTCGCGACCGCCAGAGCGGCAATCGCGCTTATAACAAGACTTCTCTTCTTCAAAACCCTCTACCTCGATCCAGCAATTGCAGAGTTTCCAATCCCATCAGGCCAGAACCGCCCAAGGAACGGATCCCCGCGCGCGATGGCTGCGGGGGTGACAACGGGCAATCCTGGAATTGCCCTGAAAGAGCGGATGAAATCCGCTTTGCGCCTGTTTCCGACGGTTTGCAACCCGCTACGCGCGGGCCTAAAACCTTGAAGCCGAAACCAGTTTCAAACCAAGCGTTGACCTTCGAAGTATAACAAAGCCCACCCCGGACACGGCGCGCGGACCAGCCCGCGTAAGCGTCCCGCCCGGCCCGTGTGGATGCGCGATAGAGGCGCGCTTGGGTTAGCATGGGAACTGCATGAGACCCTTCAGCGAAATCTTTGCTGACCGTCCGGTGCTTGCCGACGGCGCCATGGGCACATTGCTCATTTCGCGCGGCATCTTCATCAACCGTTGCTTCGATGAATTGAACCTCTCCGATCCGGCGCTGATTCTCTCGGTGCACGAGGAATATCTGCAGGCCGGCGCCGAGATTGTGGAGACCAACACCTTTGGCGCAAACCGGTTCAGGCTCGACCGGCACGGCCTTGGCGACAAGGTGCGCGACATCAATATGGCGGGCGTCAAGCTGGCACGCCAGGCCGCAGAACACCTGCACACGATGCAAGCCGGCAAGGCCTGGGTTGCCGGGTCGGTGGGACCGCTGGGAGTGCGGCTTGAGCCGCTGGGCAAGACCGGGCTGGATGAAGCTCGGGCCGCATTCGCCGAGCAGATCGGAGTGCTGGCCGGTGATGCTAGCGGCCAGACCGGGGTCGAGCTGCTGATTATCGAGACCATGCCGGCTTTGAACGAGGCTCATGAGGCTCTCAAAGCGGCCCGCGAGGTTGCGCCCGCGCTGCCGGTGCTGGTGATGGTGACCGTGGACGAGGATGGCAACTGTCTTGACGGTTCGTCGCCGGCTCACGCAGCGGCATCGCTTACCGAGTGGGGTGCAGACGCAATCGGCGTCAACTGTTCTACGGGACCAACCAACGTGCTGACTGCGATTGAAGCCATGCGCGGCGCAACAACATTGCCGCTGGCAGCCATGCCCAACGCGGGACTGCCCCGCGCCGTTGAGGGCCGCAACATCTACCTGTGCTCGCCGGAGTACATGGCCAGCTTTGCGCGCAAGGCCATTGCAGCGGGAGTTCAATTGGTGGGCGGCTGCTGCGGAACCACGCCCAATCATATCCGGGCCATGCGCTCGGCCATGCGCGCACTCGACACCCAGGCACGCATCGAGGTAGGCGGGGCCGCACCCGCCGCTGAAACCGAAACACCGCCGGCTCCGCTTGCCGAGCGCTCGCGCGCCGGCGCCCTGCTCGCGGCGAAACAATTCCTGATCCTTGTGGACATCGCGCCGCCCAGGGGCATTAATTGTTCGAGCGAGATCGAGGGCGCAGCCTTCCTGGCCAGATTGGGCGTGCACGCTGTCATCGTGGGCAATACGCCGCGCGCCTCTGCGCGCATGAGCGCGCAAAGCCTGTGCATTCAGATTCAGCAGCACACCGGGATTGAGACGGTACTTCATTACACCTGCCGCGACCGCAACCTGCTTTCGATCCAGTCGGATCTCCTGGGCGCATCGTCAATTGGACTGCGCAACATTCTGTGCCTGACCGGCGATCCGCCCAGGCTGGGAAACTATCCTGACGCTACTGCCGTGTTTGACGTAGACTCCATAGGCCTCGTCAACATCGTCGAGCGGCTCAATCACGGACTGGACATCGGCTCGAACGCCATCGGCGCCAGCACCAACTTCACCATCGGAGTCGCCGCCAATCCGGGCGCGCCCGATGTTGAGAATGAGCTGCGCCGGTTCTGTTACAAGGTTGAAGCCGGCGCGGAGTACGCCATCACGCAGCCGGTTTTCGATCTGCGGCTGCTTGAAAGTTTTCTGGAGCGCATCAAGGATCATCGCATTCCAGTCATCGCGGGCATCTGGCCGCTGACCAGCCTGCGCAACGCCGAGTTCATGAAGAACGATCTGCGCGTCTCAATGCCTGAAGAGATCATGCTGCGCATGGCCCAGGCCGACTCGCCCGAAGCCGCCGGCAGAGAAGGCATCAAAATCGCGCAGGAGATGCTTGAGGCGGTCAGGCCGTGCGTTGACGGAGTGCAGGTGAGCGCACCATTCGGCCGCTATGCCGCGGCAGCCGAAGTAATCGGAAGCGTGCTGCCGCAGGGCGAGCCGTGAAGCCGAACCACGCTGCATCGCCGCGGTGACCGATGCTGATAGAATTCCTGCCAGAAGTCACGTTGGAGCCGTCATGCCGTCGTTTGAAGAATCGCTCAGGAAGCTCGAAACCATCGTGGATCAACTGGAAAAGGGCGACTTGGCGCTCGAAGAGTCACTCAAACTCTTTGAAGAGGGCGTTGGCTTATCGGCCGCGTGCAAGAAAGAGCTCGACGAGGCTGAAGGCAAAGTGCAGACGCTGGTCAAGCAGCGCGACGGCTCGGTGAAGGCCGAACCCTTCCTCAACGAGAAGCACTTCTGATTTGAATTCGAAGGCATCTGCCGTCGAGATAAAGCAAACTTGAATCTCGCGCAAGGCGACGATTGATTGAGGTTCGCCGCATCTGCGTATCGGTGCGCGGCTGAAGGAGAGGCGCGATTTCGATCAGATTTTGAAGCGCGATCAGGAGCTGAAACGCGGCCAAGACAGGCTCAGGAGCGGCGCTGGACGAGAAATACGGAATTGTAACAGTTTTTTGTTGTTACATTTTGGCAAGTTGTTGATTTATTGAGGAGTTGCGGAACGCGATGGCGGTTACCTTTTGGTTACCCCGGGGGAGGGGGTGGGGGGGTTATATTTCTCGCCATCAAGGAACAGGGGAATATTACCAGAGAGTAAATAGGGCGCCGGGCTGGGATGGAAGGTCATGCATATCCAGTATGCCGGAAAGACCGGAAATTAAAGGCAAAGGCGGGGATCAGAGAGCAGAGAGCAGAGATCAGAGAGCAGAGATCAGAGAGCAGAGAGCAGATATCAGAGAGCAGAGATCAGATTCTCGGGATCTGCAGGGAGATTGTCTGCGGCGGTGCGACAGGGCGCGGGATTAAGGTGTCAGGCGATGTTGATCAACTGGTTATTTCCGGTTAGGCGGTCAACCAAGCGCGTGCCGCATTCACGACGTTCTGCCGCCCGCAGTGGCGCCAAATGACCGCATGCGGCTTTTGGGGGACGTAATCCTGCAAATGGCACGTAAACGGGGCCCAATAAGGGTATTGCGTCCGATCGGCAACACTCGGAGAAGACGATGATGCTGGGAACGCGACGAAGTTTTCAACCATTTGGATTCGAATAGCCCCCTTACGCCAATGCTGGTTCGGCTACCGGCGCCCTGGTTACCGCGATCACGCTGATATCGTCCTTCTGGCCGAAGGCCTGCGCGGCCCCGGCTACCTCGGCTGCGGTGGTGGATTTGCGCAGCAGGTCGTGCACGCGCTCGAAACCGAACAGCTTTCCGTTTGTGTCCGTCGCTTCCGCTACGCCGTCCGAAAGGAGGAAGAGCTTGTCCTCCGGCAACAACTGGAAATGCATGACGGAAAACTCGGCGCCTTCCATCATGCCCAGCGGCAGCGCGCCCTCCATGGGCAGCAGTTCGCCGTTGAGGTAGGGCGGCATGTGGCCGGCGTTGGCCAGCGTGGCAGAGCCGGCGGCGTCAATGCGCAACGCCAGGCAGGTGGCCTG
>DATJSB010000159.1:0-8092 GCA_035504315.1 Occallatibacter sp. | reverse complement strand
TAACGGCATTCGACGAATTATGCCGCAGGCAGGAGTGCGTGAGCGCAGCGAGACTGGCGCTGGAGTTGATGAACACGCTTGAGGGCGACCGGACCGAGCGAGGCGGGCTGCTGCTGGCGGGATTCGACAGGATTCTGCCGGTGCAGACTGCGCTTTTTCGAGCCTGGGGGCCGTCGCAGGACGCTGCTCTGGCTGAGTCCGCGGCGGAAATCTCATTTTTTGAAGCTGCGGATACGCGGGAAGAACTGGCGGCATGCGCATTGTGGTGCAGACGCGAGTTGACGTCGAATCCGGGAGCGAAGCTGCTGGTGGTGACGCAAAACGAAGCACGGCAACGCGGGGAGATTGAACGGGCGTTGCTTCGCTACGCCATGCCGAAGGGCGGCGCGGAGACTCGCGCTCCGCTGCTTGAGTTTTCGCTGGGAGTTCCTGTGGCGCAAACAGCGCTGGGGCGCGGCGCGCTTTTGATACTCAAGTGGCTGACGGAAGCCATCGCCGAGAACGAGATTGACTGGCTGCTTTCAACGGGCCAGCTTGCGGCAAATGAGCAAGAGACCCGCGCGCTGACGGCGCATATGCGAGCGCTGAGGCGGCACAAGCTTCAGTGTCCCGAGTGGACCATCACCCGGTGGATGACCCAGCCGAGCGCCGGGTCTCTGCCGGAAACGTGGACAAGACGGTTGATCGAGGCGAAACGCGAGCTTGAAGGGCAGATTCGACGGGCGCAGAGCCCAATGAGGTGGGCGGAGCTGACACAGAGGCTTCTTGATATTGCCGGATGGCCGGGTGGAAGGCCGTTGGGCAGCGAGGAGTTCCAGGTAACGTGGCGGCTTGGACGTGTATTGGATGACTGTGCGTCGCTTGGGTTTGACGGCGCGCCCGTACCCTGGCGGGATTTTCTGGAGGCATTCGAGAGAGCCGGGAGCCAGGCACTGTTTGCGCCTGAGAGCCAGGATGCGCCGATCCTGATTGCCGGCCCCGCTGAGACGGCAGGGTTGGCTGTCGACGGCATCTGGTTCCTGGGAGCGAGCGAGGACGCATGGCCGGCGTCGGGAACGACGCATCCGTTTTTGCCCATCAGCGTGCAGCGCGAAGCGCGAATGCCGCATGCGGCGGCGCAGTTTGACTGGGACCTGGCGCAGGCGATCACCACGCGATTGACGGCATCGGCGCCGAAAGTGAACTTCAGCTATGCGCGACAGACTGACGAGGTCGAAGCGCGGCCGTCGCGGGTAATTGCGAAGATTGCTGGCGCGCCGCAAGCGTTGCCCGAAGCGTTGCGGCCGGCGACCGTGAGAGAGGCTGCAACCAAAGAGTGGACGGATCTGAGCCGAGTTCCCTTCCCTGGCGGCAAAGTGCGTGGTGGCGCGCGCGTGCTGACATCGCAGTCCGAGTGCCCGTTCAAGGCTTTTGCCACGGCGCGGTTGGGCGCTGAGGGATGGGATAGCGCCGAGGCAGGTTTGACTGCGGCGCAGCGCGGGCAGCTGCTGCACGCGGTGCTGAAGCTGGCGTGGGATGCGAACGAGAGTGGAGTTGGAAGCCACGCGGAACTGATGGCGATTGCCGATCTGCGCGGATTTGTTGAGGAGCGCGTGCGGAGAGCGCTGGCTGAAGAACTCCGCCATGGCGAGCACGAGGTGATGCCGCCGAGGTATCTGGAACTGGAGCATGTGCGGCTGACGAACCTGGTGGCCGAATGGCTGGAATATGAGAAGACACGCGCTCCGTTCAAAGTCGAAGGAACCGAGGTGAAGCGGGAGCCGCAAATCGAAGGACTTGATTTGAATTTGCGCATGGACCGAGTGGATCGATTGAAGGACGGAAAGCTGCTGGTAATCGACTACAAGAGCGGCGACGTTGACCCGAAGATGTGGGAATTGCCGCGGCCAGACGATGTGCAGTTGCCATTGTACGCGGGATTCGCGCTGGATGCGGAAGCGGAATGCGGCGGGCTCGTATTTGCGAAGGTTCGCGCGGGCGAGGTTGAATTTGCGGGGCGCGTCGATGATGCGAAGGGTACACTGCGACCGAAAACCAGCGGGAATTCGAACCTGGTGAAGAAGCCTCTCACGCCGGAGCAGTTGACGCTATGGAAAGAGTACATCGAGAAGTGCGCGAAGAGCTTTATGGCCGGGCATGCCGAAGTCGATCCGCGTGATTATCCCGACACTTGCAAAGAATGTGCCCTGAAGACGCTGTGCAGAATCGAGGAGTTGCAGGAGCAATTAGGAACCAGTGTGGGCAATCAGGGGGGCGGCGATGAGTAATACAGAACCGAAAACACCTGCTCCCGACCAGGCCGAACGTGATCGCGCAGTCGACACAACTCTCTCGGTGCTTGTTCGCGCACCTGCAGGCTCGGGCAAAACGACGCTGCTCGCCGGACGGTTCCTCCACCTGCTTGCCGAAGTCGACAATCCGGAACAGGTGGTTGCAATTACCTTCACAAATGCCGCGGCCGCAGAGATGCGCAATCGCATCTTGGATGAATTGCGCACGGATAAGCCCAGCGATGTTGCACGGCGCGTTCTAGCGCGATCGCAGGAGCGGAAATGGGATTTGCTCGATCTTCCGGCGCAACTGCGCATCTCAACCATCGACGCGTTTTGCCGGGAGCTTGCTCTCCAACGGCCTCTGATCTCATCGCTCGGTGGTGGACTCCATATTGCCGACCAGCCGAAGGAGATGTACCGGAAAGCGGCGCGTCGGACGCTGAATGCGATCGGCGGAGACGATGCCGATTTGCGCTCCGCGATCGAGGCGTTGCTGCTATGGCGCGACAACAACTGGCAGGATATTGAGAGTCAGTTGGTTGAGATGCTGGACAAACGCGAACGCTGGATGCGGGAGTTTGTACTGGCGCACGATGCAGATTGGGAGACGCTGCGCGAGCGCCTGGAGCGGCCCTTTGGACGCGGCGAGGACCTGACCGAGCCGGCCACGCGCTACTCCGACCAGGAATGGGAGATTGTGCGCGCGTGCTTCACGGTGCTGAAGAGGGCCGCAGCCGAGCTGCAAGTGGTGTTTTCCGAGACCGGGACGGCGGACTACACCGAAGTGGCGCAGATTGCAGCGAACGCTCTCAAAGGCGAGGAAGGAATCCCAAGCGAGGGCACGCTGGCCGCGGCCGACAACATCAGGCACCTGCTGGTGGACGAGTTCCAGGACGCCAGCCGCAAGCAGCACAGGTTGTTGCAAAGCCTGATTGCGGCATGGCCCGATCGCGAAGGGAGGACGTGCTTTGTTGTCGGCGACCCGATGCAGTCGATTTATCTCTTTCGCGAGGCGGATGCCGAGTTGTTCGGGCGCGTGGAACGGTTGGGGCTGGAGATTGAGGGCGATCTGCCGCTCCAGTTTGACACCGTGCAGCTAAGTGCAAACTTCAGGACAGAGCCAGGGCTGGTGAATACGCTGAATCGGGCGTTCGAAGATGTTTTTCGCGTTGACGATGGGAGCGGAGTGACTTTTTCGAGGGCCGAGGCAGCACGAGGCGAGGGACATCCAGCATGGGCGGGTGTGCAAAGGCCGCGCATGGAACTGCACTCTAAGTTTGTGCCGGCCAGCAAAGGCGGAAAGAAAAGTAGCGAGGAGCGCGAAAGAGTCAAAGAAGAACGCGCGGCCGCGCAGGAGAAGCAGAGCGAAGAGATTGTCGGGCTGATCGAAGCTCATTGCGTGCGAATTGAGGCTACGCGCCGGAGCAACGCCGGCAAGCCTCCTCAGGATCGGGAGAAGTATCGCGTCGCCGTGCTGGGAAGAACCAAGAAGGCGCTCGCGGGCGTTGCCGCTGGTCTGCGCAAGGCGGGCATTCGATTCCGCGCCGTAGATCTCGAGCAGCTCAAGGACCGGCCGGAGGTGATGGATGCGCTGGCGCTGGGACGCGCACTGATGAACGGCGAAGATCGCGTAGCGTGGCTCGGAGTGTTGCGGGCACCATGGTGCGGGCTGGCGCTCGAAGACCTGCATGTGCTCACCAGCGGTGATGATGAGGAACTCATTCGGAGGCCGGTACCTGAGTTGATGAAGGATCGAGCAGAGCTGATGAGCGCAGATGGCCGGGCCCGCGTGGGGCGGCTCTTGCGCGCTCTTGAAGCTGGACCGGCGCTACGGTTTGCGCGGCCGGCAACACAGCTTGGCACGTGGCTTGAGCAGGCCTGGCTGCGCGTAGGTGGGGCAGCATGCGTGGACGCTACTGAGCGCGCGAATCTCGACTTGCTATGGCAGACCCTCGATGCGCTACCCGAAGGCGAACAGGATTTCATGGGGCCGGCGCTTGATGCGGCGCTCGAAAAGCTGCATGCGACACCTGATCCCGGCGCTGACTCCGATTGCGGAGTGCAGTTGATGACCATCCATGGTTCGAAGGGGCTTGAGTTTGAGGTGGTGATCGTGCCCGAGCTGCAGGCCGGCACCTGGAAAGGTGAACAAAAAATGCTCTCGTGGATGGAACGCGGCGTCTTGGATCCAGAGGAAGCCGAGGAACCGACCGACTTGCTGGTGGCGCCGTTCCAGGCGAAAGGCGCCGAACGCGGCAAGGCGAAGGCGTGGGTCGATCGCATGCAACACGAGCGCGAACGGCAGGAGATGCGGCGAATCTTGTACGTAGCAGCGACGCGTGCGCGCGAGGAGCTGCACCTCTTCGCCCGGCCGGAGTACAAACAGGGCGACGATGGATACGAATTGGCAGAACCCAGGGAGAGCCTGCTTTGGACTGCATGGCCGGCCTTTAAGCCCCAAATTGAGCGCCAGTTCAGTTCTTGGAAGTTGGAGCAGGCAGAAGTAGCAGAGGAAGTGGTAGAACTTGCGGCGCAGGCGGCTGAGATTCATGAGATGCCGAGGCCCGCGAGTACGAAGATTGGCGGCGTGACGAAAGGACCGCGGCGCCTGCCGTCAGATTGGAGCACGCCGGAGGGTGAAGGCGCAGGACTCTTGACGGAGGCGCCGATTGCAGGACTGGGACGGCTTTACGAGCGGCATGAGGGAGGGTTGGAATCGCGGGCACTGGGTCGCGCCGTGCATGAGCTGCTGCAGCACGCTGCAGTCGAGCGCAAGTCGCGAACTTGGGACGAAGTGCAGACGGCGCTCAAGGCTCTACGTCCCCGGGTCACGGCAGAGGTTCGCGCGGCGGGGGTTGAGAGCGGCGAGGCGATGCGGATTGCTGAGCGGGCGATTGCGATTGCGATTGAGGCAACAAAGGACGAAGCGGGACGATGGATTCTGGAACCGCGCGAGGCAGCAGACAGCGAAGTTCGGTGGGCGGGAGTAACCAAAGGCGCCGTGAGAACGGTGCAGGCGGATCGCGTGTTTCGAGCCGGCGAGAAGCCGCTCAGCGAGCGCGGCGAGGTGTGGTGGATTGTGGATTACAAAACGGCACAGCAGGACGGGGTTGAGCTGGCTGACCTCAGGCCCTTCTTTGCGCCGCAACTTGAAACCTACGCCCGGGTGCTTAGGAATCTGCGCGGGGAGGATGTGAAAATGTGCGCGGGGCTTTATTACCCGAGGATGAGAATGCTGGATTGGTGGGAAGCGTAGTGAGCGTCGCCCGGGTGTCATCAACCCAATAGCCTCCACACAAAAAAATGCCTGCGGGCCTCAAGTGAAATCATGTATCGTTACTGAAAACAAGGCCTGCAAAATCCGGATTCCCCATGGAAGAACAGGTTAAGAAGGCGGAGACAGAAGTTAAAAGGGCATGGCCTCAGGTCATGGCCTGGGTCGGTGGCATCACTGCGATTATCGGCCTCTTCGCCAGTCTCGCCGGCGGCGTAGCCTGGTTTGTGAATCACCAAAAACAGCATGCCGAGACGCGGGCGAAACTGGCTCTCGCGCAAACTCAGGCACAGCAGGGAGAGTATCAGGCCTCAGTCCAAACATGTGCAGATATCCTCAAGGCTGATCCCACCGATCAGTCCGCCCTCAATCAGCAGTTGAACGCGACCATGTTGTGGGTTGAGAACTACAGCGTTGCTGACAGTGATGGTAAGAGTCTAGCCGATGTCTCTGCGCCGGAACTCGACCAGATCTTCACAATCCTCGATGCCGGACTGACGCGAAGCAAAGGATCGCAAGCAGCGGACATTCAGGCACACCTGGGCTTTGCGCATTGGCTCAATCAGAAAATTGCAGAAAGGGAGTTCGGTCCCGCCGCCGAACAAGACCTTCGCGCCGCTTTGGCGACGGACCCATCGAATGTATACGCAAACGCAATGATGGGTAATTGGATGCTCCAGAACCGAGGTAACTTTTCCCAGGCGATACACTATCTCGACAGCGCTGTTTCAACCGGCAAAGAGCGCCCGTTCGTGCGCACGATGCAGCTCGGCGGGCTCATCGATCTGGACCAACCTGGAGCAAGAGCCGAAGTGGTGAAAGTTGCAAACAATATGCGCAGTTCCGGCGAGGATCTCGACGCAGGGATCAAGAAGGACATCCTGACCTTTTGCTTTGACCCGATTATTACCCATCGTGAGGAACTCACGGAGTCACTGTCTGCCGTTCCCCCGGATGACGCCTGGAAGACCTACCTATGGCTGGACGACACCAAGAAAGAGGGGATTGACCAAAAGATGCAGCTACAGGTCCGCGATTTCATCCAGGCAAACCTCCTGGAGATTTCCGGCAAGCGGCAGGAGTCCCTGGCGAAGTTTCGCGCGCTTCTGCAAGAACTGGTGGGCAATGGAAGCGCGATGGAGAATCCGGTCCGCGCAGCCATCGCACGATTGTCCCACAGTTAGCCCGCATCCCTCACATGCCGCTGTGAATGCTCCACCGCCTAACGGGCGGTGGCTTCGGTTACGGCTGAAAGCCGGATTTATCGGCCATGCGGCCGATTAGAATGCACAAGCATCTCAGGCCGGTTTACGGCTGTTGTGCTCCTTGACCTCTATGATCGACCAGATTCGGAAAGACTCTCAGAGACTCTTGCCCGCTGCTGGCCGAAAACAATTACCCATCCGTCGCCTGAAGGCGAGGGGTAGGGTCGAGAACTGACGCGCGCACGTTAGGCTTCGGTGGTTTCCCCATCGCTTTCGCTCTGGACCTCATTCCAGCCGCCATAGCCACGTTTTCAGTTCCCGCCACATCAAACCGGACAGGCACATTTAATGCATCCGGCTTTCCGATTGACTTCACCTTAAAGCTATCGGCTATTCCCTTCGCTTACCGGTAATAGCTCTTTCAACAGCAGACTGGATTACAATCCGGGGTTGCCAGGCTTTCGCCAATCCCCAATCCTCCTGCCAGATCCACAGCACGTCAAAAGTAAGGTCCCTTTCCTCCATCGGCATTACCCGCTCTCATCGGTACTACGAACCTCTCCGCCGCCCCGAACAGCCCAGTCTGGCTCTCACGAGTTACTGGTTGGTTTCCCATCTTCCGGTTCCACTGCCGGGATTTGCCGTGTTCCGTATGCTTTCCTATGCATGCATGTCGTCGTCACTACCCCGGCAGGTGAAATGGATACTGTTCGTTCATACCCATCACATCTCTATCAGCTTTCCCCGAGTAAACGGCGGGTCAGCACCTGCATTGGGGGTTTCGGGGCCTGCACAACGTTCACCAAATTACAACCTGCATGCTCGCGGAGCCGCTGAAACGGCCCTTTTCACCGAAGGCCCTGACGACTTTGTTACCTCCATCGCCACTTCGATTGCTACTGGGTGGAACGAAACAGTTCCCAGGTGGGGCTACCTCCCACTGAAAAGCACCGACTCTCACGGCGCACGTTTACCGATCCCCTATCGGGGACTCTAAACGAGCGTTAAGCGCCCAGAGTTCCACCGCAAAAGGACGCCGGGATGCTTAAAGAACCGGACGGTCGATGGCAGTGCAGCGGGGGCCGAAATGTTTTACAATGCCGGTTCAAGAGAGCTCATAAAAGAGGTTTAAGGTGAATTCTCGCATCATGTGGATTTCCATAGCGGCCCTAAGTTTGATGGCCTGTGTTCTTTCGTCATGCTCGTTTGATCCCAATGTGCGCAAGCAGAAGTACTTTCAGAGCGGGCAGCAGTATTTTGCAAAAGGAAAGTACCGCGAAGCTTCGATTCAGTTCAACAATGCTCTCACGATTGACTCCTCTTTTGCCGATGCTCATTTT